>DJSA01000042.1:2632-4561 GCA_002438905.1 Bacteroidales bacterium UBA6346 | reverse complement strand
GGGACGGAAACCTCACGGCTCCTGTCGGCGTATGACCAAAGACCTGAAGCCGGGTCGTCTTCCGTGCCGCGCGCATACTTCACGCTCCCGACGACCGGCATCACGGTGATGTCAAAGAGGTCGCCGATGCCCGTCCCGCTGAGGTGGGTGTGTGAGAATCCTATGACCGTAGAGTCAGACTCATGATAGCCGGAGCACCAGTCCCACTGCTGAGGGATGCTCGTGGGGCCGAGCTGCACCATTCCGAACGGCACATTCGCCCCCACGAACACGTGCCCGTGCCCTCCGGTTCCTATTTTCGTATCGACCCATTTCGTGAGGTCATCGTCCTGTGCCGCGGTACAGGCGGCGGATGCGAGGAGCGTCGCCGCAAGCAGGAGTATGTGGCTTGATGTTTTCACTGCCTATATGATTGAGTTGTTCTTGGTGAATTCGATGATTTCGTCGATATAACCGAAGGCGAGTCCCGTCACGGAGTCGGCACATCCGTAATAGACGGCGATTTTTCCTGTCCCGCTGTCATGCAGCGCGGCGCATGGGAAAGTCACGTTCGGGACGTCGCCCATGCATTCGTAGGGCTCCTGCGGGGAGATGAGGTAGGGGCCGCTGCGGGCGATGACCTTCCACGGCCGCTCAAGGTCGAGCAGGGCTGAGCCGAAGGCATAGACATAGCCGTTGCAGGAGCGCAGGACTCCGTGGTAGATGAGCAGCCAGCCCTCGGAAGTCTCAATCGGAATCGGGCCGGCGCCGATTTTCATGCACTGCCAGGCGCTCTGCTCGAACGGGGCAGGGGCCATCACATGACGGTGCCTGCCCCAAAATTCGAGGTCGGGAGACTCCGAGTAAAAGATGTCCCCGAAAGCCGTATGGCCGGTGTCGCTCGGACGGGAAAGCATGGCGAAATGTCCGTCAATCTTACGTGGGAACATCACCCCGTTGCGGTTGTAGGGAAGGAAGGCGTTTTCCATCTGGTGGAAGGTCTCGAAGTCGGTCGTCCATGCCACGCCGATTGTCGGGCCATGGTAGCCGTTGCACCATGTGACATAGTACCTGTCCTCTATCCGGCAGACTCTCGGGTCGTAGCCATAGACCCACTCGGCGACCTCCGGGTCGGCTCCGCTGAACTTCACGTCCTCCTCACGGATGTCCCATTTGAAGCCATCGACGGAAAAACCGGCATGAAGCCTCATGCGGCGGTTGGTGTCATCGCAGCGGAATACTCCGGCGAAATTGTAGCCGTCCTTTTTGAAGGGCACTACGGCCGAGTTAAAGATGGAGTTCGAGGTGCTCAGCTCGTGGCGGCCGATGATGGGATTTCTGTCGCAGCGCCACATCACCTGCCTGTACCCCTCGGGTCTGTCCTGCCAGGGGATGTCCGGGAGTGGTTCTCCCGCTATTCTTATTTTCTTGGATTCCATATATTTATGTTTTGTTCAGTTACTTCTGTGATAGTTGCTCCTGTCTTTATAAAAACCTTTCCTGCTATAAAGATTTCTCACTTTGTTCGAAATGACATGAGTGGGAATAGTCTTCGTAATGACATGAGCCGCCCTATGAAATGGCGGGCAAGTCTCAATTTGAACCGCCGTTCTCCTTGCCGTTGGGATGAGTGAACGGAACCATCTTCGTCATTATGAACGCAGGGACGGTGGCGACCATGACGGCGACAAAGAAAAACTTGTAGCCGAGCGCGTCACTGAGGAAGCCGGATACGGAGCCGGTAAGCATCACCGACAGGTTCATAATTCCTGAGGCGATGGCATAATGCGCGGTCTGATGCCGCCCCGGAGCCACCTGCTGCATCATGAACAGCGTGAGCCCCACGAATCCGAACCCGTAGCCGAAGTATTCGAGCGCGATTCCTCCGCCGATAAGCCACATGGAGTTTGGCTGGAACCATGCCAGCAGGGCATAGACGACAAAGGGGAT
>DJSA01000042.1:0-2461 GCA_002438905.1 Bacteroidales bacterium UBA6346 | reverse complement strand
CTTGAGGAAAAGCGGAACAATCTTCATCACGAAGCCCTCGCCGAGGCGATAGACTATGATGAAGGCTATGTAGTACCAGATGTGCCTTTTCCTGAAGAAATCCGCGAACACCTCCCCCAGACCGTTCCAGAAACTTCTTGCCCCGGCAACGGCTTTTCCGGTGGCCGCTCCGCAACTGCCCGAGGCTTTCGCCGCACTCTTATCAGCCTCCGCATCATCGGGACCGGCATTCCCTGTGCCCGATGCCCGCGAGCACGGCAGAATCCTCCAGTGGTAGAGGCCGAGCCCGAGCATGAGCGCTCCGAGAATGGCAAAGACAACGGTCCAGGACATCACCACGGAGCCGGTTCTGTCGCCTATCCAGCCCGCAAGCCAGACCAGCCCTCCGGTAGCCGCAAGTTTCGCGATATTGTAGAACGCCCCCTGCCAGCCTATCCAGCGGGCCTGTTCCTCCTTGTTCAGTTCGGACATATATGTTCCGTCGGCCACGATGTCGTGAGTCGCGCCGCTGAACGCCACGACAGCAAGCAGGGCGATGCTGACGGCGAAGAACGATGGCAGGTTGAGCGCGAGGGCGACCAGTCCGAAGAGCGTTCCGGAGACGAGCTGCGTCAGCACGACGAAGAACTTCCGTGTCCGGTAGAGTTCCAGCACCGGGCTCCAGAGAAACTTGATGGTCCACGGCCACATGATCAGTGATGTCCAGAAGGCGATTTTCGCGTCAGGCACGCCCAGGTCCTTGAACATCACGGCCGAGGCCATGTTCAGAACCACGAATGGCAGCCCCATGGCGAAGTAGAGGGTCGGCACCCATCTTATGGGTGATATTTTCCGGGATTTACTTTTGTTCGTGTCCATTTTTCTGTGGTTATCGTCATATTTCCGCAGCGCAAAACACGCATACGTACATATATAAGACGATTAACTCGCAGTTTTTTACTGAAAATCTCAATCTGATGCCTCACCTTTTTCAGCGAAGGCAGGAGGAGGCTACACGAGCCCTGTCAAGTCAGGCACTACAATCTGAGGGGAGCTTGCGGCATTCTTCCGAATAAACATGAGCATATAAATCGGCATATAGGTCACGCGGCCGGAAGTCCGGAGGTTGTCATTTGTCAGCACAATCGCGTTCCTTATCCCATAATTGTCACAGGCTAGTACATTTTTCAATGCATTATGCCTTTCGTAGTCCTTGCCTGACTTCACCTCCACAGGAACCACCCCGTCAGACGTTTCCAACACAAAGTCAAGTTCACCCAATTTCTTGCTGTTGAAATAATAGAGAGAAAATCCGTGCGCCGAAAGTTCCTGAGCCGTAAGGTTCTCATACACGGCGCCATAGTTCACGTTCACCTCCCCTCTTATTATCCGCAGTGCAATGCCGTCGGAATATTGTGAAGACAGGAGACCCACGTCATTCTGGAACAATTTGAACAGATTCCTCTCCTCATTCAGCTTCAGCGGAGACACCGGCTCAGACACATTATATACAGGCAGTGCCGCTCCGGCATCCTTGAGCCAGATGAAGCCGTTCTCATATTTTTGAAAACGCGCATGTTCATTGAGCCGCTTCAGAACAAAACGCTTGTTGCACGCATTCAGCTCGGACGGTATCAAATCGAACATTTCATTGATGCCCAGCTTCTGCCCGGGGTCATATTGGCTTATATCCCATTTGTACAGACGCATTATATCCGCCTGCCGGGCATTGACATTCTGAAGATTATTTGTGTCTATGTACGCTTGAACGGCCGCAGGCATCCCGCCGACAACAAGATAGATTCCGACAAGCCTCATCAGGGAATCATGTACGACCCGATCCACCGGCCTCTTTTCGCTGAAGGCCAGTTCTACAGAATCCAGAACAGCATCACTGACCCCCACAGCCCGGAAAAACTCTTCCATATCCAATGGATAAACATCTATGACAGACATATATCCTACCGGAACACTGCGTATGTTTTTCAGTTCAACCCCCAACAGGCTGCCGCTCAATGCATATTTATAGCTGCCCTCCTCAACAAGAAATTTTATCCATGTCACTATGTCCGGAAATTTCTGAATCTCATCAAAAAATATGAGGGTATTGCCCGGTTTAAGAACGGTATTGGTGTATGCTGAAAGACGAAACAGAACATCGTCCGCATCTTTGGCCCCTTCAAAAATCGTAATGGCCTGTGAGTCTTCATAGAAGTTTATCTCCACGAGTTCAAGACCCGAGTCCCTTGCAAATTTTCTGACGGCAAATGTCTTTCCCGTCTGGCGGGCTCCTGTCAGAAGAAGCGAGGCTGAAGATGTTTTATAATGTTCCTCAATTTGCCTGTCAAGTCGTCTTTTTATCATAGTGCCAAATACTTATGCGTGATTCCTACATTTTTACACGGCAAAAGTAGACTTTTTTATACATTTTTCCAAGGCGTTTTAGGTGTATTTAATACACTTTTCCAAGTTTTTACTCGAA
>DJSA01000023.1:4048-6941 GCA_002438905.1 Bacteroidales bacterium UBA6346 | reverse complement strand
AATATGGAAAATCCGCTTTTGACGGAGTCGAAGCTGCCGTATGGTGCTCCGCAGTTCGACAAGATACGAAACGAGCACTATATGCCGGCATTTGAACAGGGCATTGCCGAGGCAAAGGCCGAGATTGACGCAATCGTGAACAATCCGGAGGAACCGTCATTCGAGAACACTGTGGAGGCAATGGAGTATGCTGGACAGACACTTGATAGGGTGTCGGGAATATTCTTCAATCTCTTGGAGGCCGACACGGATGACGAGATGCAGAAAATAGCAGAAGAGATCTCACCGAAGCTTACGGAATATTCAATGTATGTGTCTCTTAATGAGAAACTTTTCAAACGTGTGAAGGCTGTCTATGAAAAAAAGGCCGAACTTGGACTGGAGCAGGATCAGATGCGCATACTCGAAAACTCCTACCGCTCATTCGTGCGCAGCGGTGCTAACCTCAATGGGGAAGACAAGGCCGAGTACAGTCGCCTTTCGGAGGAACTTTCGCTTACAACGCTAGCATTCAGCAAGAACGTACTGGCAGCCACAAACGCCTATACTCTTAATGTCACCGACTCGACCCAACTTGATGGACTACCTTCGTACGTTGTAGAGGCAGCGTCCGAAACAGCAAGGGAGAAAAATCTCGAAGGCTGGGCATTCACACTAGACTATCCGAGCTACGGACCTTTCATGAAGTTCAGCAAGGTGCGTGAACTTCGTCGTCAAATGTACATGGCCTATAATACACGAGCCGTTTCCGGAGAGTTCAGCAACATTGAAAACGTGAAAAAGATAGTTGACTTGCGCATAAGGACGTCCAATATTCTCGGCTATGGGACTTATGCCGACTACGCTCTTGAGGAGAGGATGGCGAAGAATCCGAAAACTGTCAACGACTTCCTTGCTCAGCTTGTAATTCCTTCGCTCCCGTTTGCAAAGGCCGAGGTCGCGGAGATTCTGGACTATGCAAAACAAAACGGCTTTGAGGACAGTGCGCTTATGCCGTGGGACTTCTCATATTGGTCGGAGCGTTATCAGGAGGCGAAATATTCTCTTAATGAAGAATTGCTCAAGCCTTATTTCAGACTCGAGAACTGCATCGATGCCGTATTCGACCTCGCGCATAGGCTTTATGGACTGAACTTCACGTTCCGCAAGGACATTCCGGGCTACCACAAGGATGTCAAAGTCTATGACGTCACCGATGAGAACGGCGTGCACAAGGCCCTGTTCTATGCCGACTTTTTCCCTCGTGCAAGCAAGAGAGGCGGTGCGTGGATGACGGAGTTCCGTGGACAGAGCATACAAAACGGCATCGAAAAAAGGCCTTTTGTGAGCATTGTTACCAACTTCAGCAAGCCGACCTCCACTTCTCCTTCCCTTTTGACACATGACGAGTTCACGACTTTCCTTCACGAGTTCGGGCATGCCCTGCACGGCATTCTCGCTGAGGGACGCTATCCGTCAATCACGGGTACTTCGGTGGCGCGTGATTTCGTGGAACTTCCTTCACAGATTATGGAAAACTGGGGATTTGAGCCCGAATATCTCAACACTTTCGCGAAACATTATCAGACGGGGGAAAACATCCCGTCTGAACTTATAGACAAGATTGTCGCGGCAAAGAACTACCTTGCAGGCTACTCACAGGTTCGCCAGCTTCAGTTCGGACTGCTCGACATGGCCTGGCATTCGCTTGCAAAGCTCCCAGAGAACGTGGATGTCCTGAGTTTCGAGAAGAAAGCTCTCGAACCGTATGCCGTGAGCGTCACTATGCCGGAAACCTGCATATCGACATCGTTCTCCCACATCTTCTCGGGCGGCTACTCTGCCGGCTACTATTCCTACAAGTGGGCGGAGGTGCTTGAGGCCGATGCCTTCTCGCTCTTTGAGGAGAAGGGCATATTCAATACAGAAGTGAGCCATAGTTTCCGTGACAATATACTCTCTAAGGGAGATTTGGAAGATGCGGCCGTGCTCTACCGCAATTTCCGCGGACATGACCCGCAGCCCGAGGCTCTCATGAAGAAGCTCGGACTTGTACAGAAATAGGTTTGCAATTTCGTCCCCCCCCCTCAAAAATGTTTGCCGGAGCGGGGAAGAATGAAACAGAAAAGGAACGTTGCGATGAAAGAGAAGCTTCTCGGAAAGAATCTCGCTGAACTGCAGGAACTTGTGCTGTCGCTCGGACTGCCGAAGTTCACTGCCGGGCAGATTGCGCAGTGGATGTATCGGAAAAAGGTGCGGTCAATTGATGAAATGACCAACCTTTCAAAGTCCGCGCGCGCCAAGCTTTCCGAAAGTTATGAACTTGGACTTGTGGAGCCGGTGAGCGTGCTGACCTCGTCTGACGGAACCAAGAAATATCTGTTCCCTGTCTTTGAAAAAGGGGAGCCCTCTGCCATCGAGGCGGTGATGATTCCGGACGGGGATAGGGCTACACTTTGCGTTTCTTCTCAGTCGGGCTGTCGGATGGGCTGCAAATTTTGCATGACTGGGCGGCAGGGATTCCACGGCAATCTCACCGCGGGGGAAATTATCTCCCAGTTTTTGACGGTTGACGAAAGCGATGCCCTGACCAACACCGTGTTCATGGGTATGGGCGAGCCGCTTGACAATTATGACAATGTGATGCGCGCCATAGAGATACTTACAGCGGACTGGGGCTTCGCGTGGAGTCCTAAGCGCATCACCGTGTCAACTATCGGTGTGCTCCCTAACCTCAAACGCTTCCTTGACGATTGCCGCTGCCACATTGCTGTCAGCCTTCATGACCCATTTCCTGAGGAACGCCTGACAATGATGCCGGCACAAAAGGCTTGGTCAATCACGGAGGTGGTGCGTCTGCTTGGAAAATACGACTTCAGCGGACAGAGGCGCGTAAGTTTCGAGTACACCATGT
>DJSA01000023.1:0-3973 GCA_002438905.1 Bacteroidales bacterium UBA6346 | reverse complement strand
TCTTGAGTGCCGCGTGAACCTGATCCGCTTTCATCTGATTCCGGACTTTCCTTACCACACTTCCTCTCCGGAGGCAATCGAGGCATTCAGGAAGAGGCTGAACGATGCTGGGATAGTGGCGACCGTGAGGGCATCGCGCGGTGAGGACATACTTGCCGCATGCGGACTTCTTGCAGGGGAACATATGAAAAATCAATGATATGAAAAGGTTTGCATCTTATGTTTTCGCACTTATGGCCATTATGCTGTCAACAATGCTGCATAGCAGCCTTTCAGCGCAGCGCCCTGGCCCCCATGACGTCTATCTCGGGCGCAGCGTCTCGCCGGTGGAGGATTCCATCATCGTGGCGAGGATGAGGGCTCATCTTGACTCCATACGGCAGTACCGGCCCACTGTGGCCCTCGTGATGAGCGGTGGTGGTGCGAAGGGAGCAGCGCATATAGGCGTCCTTCATTATCTTGATTCTCTGAAAATTCCG
The DNA here is from genome assembly GCA_002438905.1 of Bacteroidales bacterium UBA6346. Lineage (GTDB taxonomy): Bacteria > Bacteroidota > Bacteroidia > Bacteroidales > UBA932 > Cryptobacteroides. The sequence continues at coordinate 3,494 of DJSA01000023.1, read as the reverse complement.
ATCGATGTGGTGCTTGGAACCAGCATAGGAGGTCTTATGGGCGGGCTTACCTCTATGGGCTACAATTACCGCGAGATAGACACGCTGATCCGCAGCCTTGACTGGGACGCCCTCATGAGGGACAAACTGCCGAGGGAGTACATTTCCTACCGTCAGATGAAATATCGGGAAAAGTATCTTGTCTCAATGCCGTTCTACTATGCACGGGATACGAAAAATGTGGATCCTGCGCAGAGGATACAGGCAGACATCCATCTTGAACCCGGCGTTGGCCACGATGCTGCCCATGTGTTGAGGGACAATCTCTTGGGAAGCCTTCCTTCTGGGTATGTATATGGACAGAATGTCTCAAATCTGTTCAGTTCGCTGACCGTCGGCTACCAAGACCCCATGGACTTTATGAAACTTCCGATCCCATATGCCTGCGTCTCTACTGATTTGGTTTCTGGAAAGACAAAAGTCTGGTACGATGGGCCTATAAATACGGCTCTTCGTTCGACAATGTCAATTCCCGGCGTGTTTACTCCTGTGAGGTATAAAAATTTCGTGCTCGTTGATGGTGGAATGAGGGACAATTACCCGACTGATATCGCGAAACAGATCGGTGCCGACATAATAATAGGTATCGATGTAACTTCACCTCCAAAGATCGGAGCACAGATACGTAATCTCGGAGACATAGTCTCTCACAGTATGGACATGTTGGAGAGGGAAGTGTATGAAAAGAATGTGTACATTCCCGACGTTTCCATCCGTCCCGACCTGATGGGGCTGAACATGTTGAGTTTTTCCACGGAAAATATATCACGCCTGATAAAGAACGGCTATGCTGCGGCAAAGGAAAAGGATTCTCTGCTGGTGGCGATAAAACGCAGGGTAGGAGAAGATTCGCTTCGCCTGGCCGGACCTCACGCGATCAATCTCAGAAACACTCCCGTCAGAATCAGCGGCATGAGAATTTCCGGCGTCGGGGATGCCGAGGAAAAGATTCTTAAGAAGAAACTTGACATTCACCCTGGGGATACGCTTTCCTACGACAGAATCTCGCATGCTGTGGCTCAGGTATATGCTACTGGGGCATATGATTATGTGTCTTATGAACTTCACGGCAAGCACGAACCTTTCGATCTTGACATAATATGTAAGAAGGGCCCAGTGCACCAGCTTGGAATAGGAATGCGTGCTGATACAGAGGAATTTGTGACTGCCGTGTTTAATGTCGGGCTGTTTGCCAACAGGATCCAGGGCTCGACCCTGAATCTCGACACCAAACTCAGCATGAACCCAGAATTTAAGGTCCGGTATTCTTATGACGCTCCGGATATACCGACGGTTAATGCCTCCGCATCAGTCAGATGGACCACTGCGAGGGTCTTTTCTGACCGCAACTACTGGCCGGTGCTGGACTTCATCTCATCACGGCAGGAGGTTTTCGTGTCTGGGCTAAAATGGTCTTACTTTGACGTGAAGTTCGGACTTCGCAACGACTTGTTTTATGACAATACCGCGAATCCATACCTTAATGACCAATTTGGCTCGAAGTATAGGCCGATGGAGGAATTGTCGAGTTTCTCCTCCGTTTTTATCGATGGAATGGTGGACAATTTTGATAGAGGATATTTCCCGACGAAGGGCCTAAAGTTCGGACTTTCATATAACTGGCTTTTCACTGATTATGTTAATCCTCTGAAGGAAAATAACCTTCACATGGTGAATCTTGACTTCAAGACTATTCTCCCTACCGGAAAGTTGTTCGCGTTCATCCCGTCCTTTAACGCGCGCTGCCAGTTCGGAGCTAAGTCCCCTATGGTATTCGCGAATGCTGTTGGCGGGCAGATTTTAGGGAGATATTTCGAACAGCAGGTTCCTTTTGCCGGAATCCAGAGGATGATGATTCTTGACCGAAATCTCGGTCTGGCTAGAGTTGATCTTCGCTTTAACGTGGCCAAGAATCATTATCTGACAGGGATTGCCAATTACCTCTACACTTTTGACTCATTCTGGGACCTGAAGGCAGGACGGGGGATGTACGGATTCGCTCTGGAGTATTCCTACAACACGATTTTCGGCCCGATTTCGGCAAATATAAACTGGTCCAACATCATCCACAATGTCGGCCTGTACCTCAGTTTCGGTTATAATTTCTGATGGTTATGACGGAATCTACTTCGGTACAGAAAATCCTTTCGCGGCTGCGGAACCAATGCTCCCGTCGCGAGTATTGCGTTTCCGATGTCCGTGAAAAGGCACTTAAGGCTCTCGAAGGGGATGTGGATGCTGCGGAAAGGGTTGTGGAATCGCTGAAAAAGGACAAGTACGTTGATGATAGCAGATATTGCGCTGCGTATGCCCGCGAGAAAGCTTCTATTTCTGGCTGGGGTGCCGTGAAGATACGCTATATGCTGTCCCATAAGGGATTGTCCTGTGAAGACATTGATGCCGGAATTGCAGAAATTGATGAAAATGGTGCCTCTGCAAGGCTTGAGAAATTGTTGGCGGCGAAATCCCGGTCACTGAAGGATGACCCGCAGCGGAAACTGAAACTGCTCCGTTTCGCTCTCGGACGCGGCTATCAGTATTGCGCTGTTTCAGAGGCTCTTGCACACATCGAGAAAGATTGCGCTGTCGATGAGATATGATATTTTACAACCAATAGACTTATGAATTATAGGAAACTTACTAAAAAAGAAGTGTCAGCGTTGGAGACGCAGGCTTGCTCGGCTCTTGACTGGGCAAAGATTGAAGTGTCGGAGGACTTTTCGACAGAGTTCGTGAAGTCAGTGCGTTTTTCCGGTGACATACGGATAGGCTCTTTCAGAAAGGAATTCACGCTTCCCGGCGGGATGAGGAAGCATTCGGGGCTCTACCACGCCACGCTGCACAATGTGACGATAGGGGACGACTGCTGCATAGAGAACGTGAAGAACTATATAGCGAACTACGAAATCGGCCACGACACGTTCATCGAGAATGTTGACATAATACTGACGGACGGTGTGTCTTCGTTCGGAAACGGCGTTGAAGCGTCGGTTCTCAATGAAACCGGAGGGCGCGAAGTCGTTATATTTGACCGTCTTACGGCGCAGACCGCCTACATCATGGCTCTCTACCGCCACCGGCCGGAACTTATTGAGGAATTGAAAAAACTTATCGGGAAATATGTGGCTGGCGTTTCATCGTCTGTCGGACATATCGGGGCAAATGTCACGATTGTGGATGCCGGCTATCTCAAGAACGTTAAGGTCGGGGACTTCTGCAAGATTGAGGGCGCTGCCCGGCTGAAGAACGGCAGCCTCAATTCCAATAAGGTGGCTCCGATACACATCGGTGTGGGCGTGATCGGTGATGACTTCATAGTGTGCAGCGGTTCGTCCGTTGAGGACGGCGTGACATTCTCTCGCTGTTTCATAGGCCAGGCCTGTCATCTCGGGCATAGCTACTCCGCTTCCGATTCGCTCTTTTTTAGCAATTGCCAGGGGGAGAACGGCGAGGCC
>DJSA01000056.1:28888-67229 GCA_002438905.1 Bacteroidales bacterium UBA6346 | reverse complement strand
GTAACCGCGACCTACAATGTGCAGGGCTACATTGCTGCGCCTGTGACAAAAACAGTGAAAGTAACCCAGAAGCCGGCAGAAACGGAGACTACACCACAGCAGTAGTTTGCTGTCAAGCCGAAATCATCAATTCCCCGGAAGCGGTTCGCGCCGCTCCCGGGGAATTTTGCGTGTGTCATTCTCCACTTTTTCAAGTCCGGTGCATTGCCGTTTTGATAGGATAGTGTATCTTTGTGACCAATAATCGCGGATAAGTGTATGGATGTATAGTTTGATAATCGCGGATAAGTGTAAATTTATGGACAAAATAATCGCGGATAGGTGCAAGAATAATGAAAAGGAAAGTGTATGACAGGCTCTTGGAGTGGAAAAAAGAACAGAATGGGAAAAGTGCCGTTCTTATCAATGGTGCGCGACGTGTCGGCAAAAGCTATATTGCAAAGGCATTCGCACAAAACGAATACAAAAGTTATATTCTGATTGATTTCAACAAGGTCGGAAACAATGTGAAATCGCTGTTTGACCTCTACTTGGACGACCTTGACACATTCTTCATGTATTTAAGCAGCTATGCCAATACACCGCTTTATCCTCGTGACTCTGTAATAATCTTCGATGAAGTGCAGCTTTTCCCCCGGGCAAGAGCGGCGGTCAAATACCTTGTAGAAGACGGACGTTATGATTACATAGAGACAGGCTCGCTTGTGTCCATCAAGAAAAACGTGGAAAACATCTTGATACCATCAGAAGAAGAGGAGATTCTGATGTTTCCTATGGACTACGAGGAATTTCTTTGGGCGATGGGCAATGAGATGCTGATGCCTCTCATTCGCATGAATTTCGATAGGCAACATGAGATGGGACAGATTATGCATCGAAAGTCAATGGACTATTTCCGACAGTATCTGATTGTCGGCGGAATGCCTCAGGTTGTCGCAAAATATTTGGATACACGGGATTTTCGGAAAGCAGATTATGTGAAACGCCAGATTCTGACACTTTATCGCAATGATATACAGAAATATGCAGCATCGCACGTGTCGAAAGTGACTCAAATTTTCGACACAATACCATCACAACTACAGAAGCATGAAAAAAAATTTATGCTTAAGGCCCTCACCGAGGGTGCCAGGATGCGGGATTATGAGACGTCTTTCTTTTGGCTGTCAGATGCCATGATTGTGAATGTGGCATATAACACGACTGAACCGAATATTGGGCTGGGAATGAATACTGATGAAGCCACATTGAAATGCTATATGGGAGATACAGGCCTGCTCATTAGTCACGCTTTTAATGAAAATACAATTGTTTCTGAAAACTTGTACAACAAGCTGCTCACCGACAAACTGGAGTTCAATGAAGGTATGGTGGTTGAAAATATTGTGGCACAAATGCTGCGTGCTGCAGGACACAAACTCTATTTCTTCTCAAAATACAGCAAGGAGAAAGCCGGAGAAAGAATGGAAATAGATTTTCTGACAGCGAAGAATACTATAACAGCAAAACACAACATCTCCCCGATCGAAGTCAAGTCAACAAGCAGATATACATTGACATCACTACGGAAGTGTATTGAAAAATACGGAGACTATCTGTCAACACCATATGTGCTGCATACTGCCGACCTGAAAATAGAGAACGGCATCACCTATCTGCCGCTATATATGACGGGACTGCTGTAGTAGTTCCTACAGCGTCCGCAACCATTCCGCGAAGAAATAGTCGTAGACATACCAGCTGTCGCCCTCGCTTTATCCCTGAATTCATTGATGCCAGCTTCACCGTTTACCTGAAGCATCTTTTCAAGGCTCTTCTCAATGGCCTCGCGAGGCAGGCACTTTGAATCTCCTTTTCTTGCACGACCTTTTTGAAGATTCTCAAGAACTCGTCTTTCATTGCTGGCTATGTGCAGATTTCCAATGAATGGCCGATCATTTTCGGTTCCGGCCGGGCCCTCAAGCAGATGAACATTGACTCCCGGCAAAGAAACAATCTTTGAGTATTTATATGTCAAATAGATGTCTCCATTTTCCGTCGGTTTTAACTCAAATGCCGACCTGTGGCTTATCACGGCATTTGGATACAATTGTCCAAGTATGTAAAACAGATTCCTTTTTACTATTACCTCGGAATCTTCGTCCATGTTTGTCGTATAAATCTTGGGCGCTATCTTTCTGAGCTCGCCATTCTTCCTCATCGCTGTCTTCTTTGCCGTCTCCGTTTTATCGGATGTCGCCATGATTATCTCGTGAATGTTGATCATGCTCCTTGATGTTTTTTACAATAACATTGTTGCTGATTACAACAATAAGCAATTTTGTCGGATAAGAGACGTATTTATAGGTAATTTTGTCGATTAAGAAGAGTTCTCATTTCCGAGACGAACTTTTGCAGGTAAAAGTGCGGTTATCCGCAAAAATATCCATTAGAAATATGAAGATTTCGGAAAAGGTTCTCCATCTCAGCTTTATAACAAGAACCCGGCAATCTCTGACGGCGTGATGCACTCGAACTTCGCGTCGGGATAGGCTTTCGCGAACTGTTCCGGCATTCCGACTTTCTTGCCGCTCTTCCTCTTCATCTCGAAGCCCGTCATCATCCCGTCTTCAATTTCTATCAGATCAATCTCTTTCTTCTGCTGCGTCCTCCAGAAATAGTGCTGCACGAATGTGCGTCCGGCGTATGTATTCCTTTTTATTCTTTCTGTGACGATGAAATTCTCCCATATATGCCCCAATTCTTCGTTGGACCGCATACTCACCGGCGCCATGTTCCCTATAACGCCGTTGCGTATTCCCATATCCCAGAAATAGAGTTTTCTGGAAAACTTCAGTTCGTTTCTCTGATTTTTCGCGTATGACGGAAGCGTATATATGATGAAGCTTTTTTCGAGGATTTCAATGTAGCGTTCCACCGTCTTCACGTCGATTCCCACGAGGCCGGAAAGTTCATTTGCCGATACGGTGGAGCCGATTTGGAAAGCAAGAGCCTGAACCAATTTCACTAGTCTTTCCGGTTTGGATATATGGTTTTCTTCCATAACATCCTTATATAGGTAACTGTCAATGATTTCCCTGATTGTCTCGTTTTCGTCTCCGGGTGATGTGACGACTTCCGGATAATAGCCGTAAATCATGCGGTGTTCAAGCATCCGCTGCTCCTCCAGAAGGCTTGTGTGGTTGACCATCTCCTTGAATGAAAGTGGATAGAGCTTGAACTCCCGTTTCCGTCCCGTCAGTGATTCGTTGATTGCAGAGGTCAGTTTGAATGCCGAACTCCCGGTGACAATCAGCTTGACTCCCTTCATCTTGTCGCTCACAATCTTGAGCATATTTCCTATATTTCCTATTTTCTGGGCCTCGTCAACAAAGACAAAGTCATTGTCTCCGACGAGAAGCTTGAGACCGGTTTCGTTGACATCCAGAAACATCCCCTGAATGTCCGTACTGTCTCCGTTGAGTTCAAGCACCTTCGCATCTTTGGGAATGACGGTTCTCGCGAGCGTTGACTTGCCCACTTGTCTGGGTCCGATAATCGTCACTGTCTTTCCTCTTGAGAGACTCTCGCCAATTTTATCTTCAATGATTCGTCTTATCATATTGCCACATCTTTACGCCGCAAATATACTAAAAATCCATAAATATTATAATATTTAAGGAGTTTCCTCCATAAAAATTATAAGATTTATGGATTTTATGCAAATTAACCGCCAAAATCTTTAAAACCTACAGCGTCCGCAGCCATTCCGCGAAGAAATAGTCATAGACATACCAGCAGTCGCCCTCAGTGGTGATGAAATCGTTCCTGAGCAGCCATTTCGACGCTGACTGTACGGAGCTCGCGCCGCTTAGTGCGTAGTCTTTTATGAATTTCGTTGAGGTGATGCCCGTTGCCTTTCCGGCCCGCGCAATCGCGATGAGAACCTCCTTCTGTTTGACCGTAAGGCGGTAGAGAGTGTCAAGATAGACGTAGCTGAAGCCATCGATTATTTCCTTTCTCGCGCGATTGACCATTCCCGGAGAGACAATTTCACCTTTGCAGGTGTCCATATATATGGTGTTGAGCATTTTCTGTATATACCATGTGACGCCGTCGTAACGGTCGTATATCCCCTCGAACACATCCTTCGGCAACTTTTTTCCTCCATCTGCGAAGTGTTTTCCAGCGAAGTCGAAATAGGTCTGCCGGTCGATGCTTCCGAGACTCATCATCGATACGCTTTGGTAGAACGGGCGTGCGCCGGAGAGAAAAATCTCCCCCATCGTGTGCCTGCGGCTTCCTGCGAATATGAACCTTGAATTCCTGCATTTCTGAATATGCGTTCTCAGCAGTGCTTCGGTGTTCTTTTGCGGATATTCCGTAATCTGCTGAAACTCGTCGATGGCGACAATGCACGGACGGTCGGCTCCCTCAAGGTAACGGAATATCTCATCGATTGTGACATCGCTGTTTCTGACTTCACCGGGCAGCAGCGTCAGTGTGGGGTTTCCGAGAGTGTCGAAACTGATTCCCGGCGAGAGCGAGGCTACAGTTTTTGCAAAGCGTTCGAGTGCCTTTTCTCCCTTGGATTTCAGCTTTCCTACGATTTCCTTTCCCATAGCGACGACAAACTCGTCAAGCGTCAGGGTCGCGTATATGTCAACATAGAAAGTATAGAAATTCTCGCGAATCTCCCTGTTGTCGAAGCAATGCAATATAAGCCCCGACTTCCCCATCCTTCGCGGTGAAATCAGAGCCAGATTATTCCCGTTTCTAAGTCTTTTGACGATTCCTTCCGTCTCCTTTTTTCTGTCGCAGAAATATTTCTCTCCTGCATAACCGACTGTAACAAAGGGATTTTCTATCTCGTTTGCCATACGCGTATGATTTTATGCAAAAATAATTATTAAATTTCAATAATCAAAATTTAATAATATGCGCGGTGCACACAATCGGCCAGATGACATCACTATGCTATCATGAAATTATAATACACTCAGCAGATATGAAGCAACAATCGTTTCCATGGATAGGTCGGGTAGCGGAAAAGGGAGTTGTTACCCATTATATAAAGTTTATTGTCATCTTGTTCCCGGTGCTATTTGCGTCCCCGTCCGCGGCGCCGGCCGGTCGGCTCGGTGGTCTCGACTATGGCCTTGCAGTCGGCTTCGGTGAGTTTGTGGGCGTCGGTCTTGGGCGGAATCTTGTAGTTGCTGCCATTGAACTTGATGTAGGGGCCGTAGTTGCCGTTGATGACGGTTATGCCGCTGTCCTTGAACTCGGCTATGATTTCGTTCGCTTTCTTGTTCTCGCTTTCCTCGATAAGGGCGATGCAGTCTTCGAGGGAGACGGACAGAGGGTCAGCCTTCTTCGGGAGGGAGACGTTCTTGTCGCCGTATTTGAGGTACGGGCCGAAGCGTCCCTTGGTGCAGATGACAGGGATGCCCTTGTACTCGCCGACCGTGCGCGGGAGCTGGAACAGCTTTAGGGCCTCTTCAAGCGTGAGGGTTTCGATGAGCTGTCCGGGAGCGAGCTTCGCGAACTGGCGATTTTCCCCCTCGCCCTTCTGGACGTATGGGCCGAACTTGCCGAATTTCGCGGTGAGTGGCTGCCCGTCTGACGGGTCAACCCCGAGGTCGCGGCTCACGTGGCTGTACTCATTGTTGTGCAGGCAGTCCTCCACAGTCTGGTGGAAAGGAGTGTAGAAATTGCCTATGACCTCGTTCCACTTGAGTTTGCCTTCGGCTATGCTGTCGAACTCGTTCTCTACGTTCGCGGTGAAATTGTAGTCGAGGATGGTGTCAAAGTTCTTCACGAGGAAGTCCGTGACAATCACTCCGATGTCCTGTGGGAGAAGTTTCCCCTTTTCGGCTCCAACGATCTCGGTGTGGTCGAGCGCAGAGATGACCCCGTCCCTCATTTTAAGGTCGGTGACGTTGACTGGAGTACCCAGCTTGTCGCCTTTTGTCACGTAGCCGCGTGCCTTGGTGAGGGTGGTGATGGTCGGGGCGTAGGTTGACGGGCGACCTATGCCGAGTTCTTCGAGTTTTTTGACAAGGGTTGCCTCCGAGTAGCGCGGAGGGGCTGCCGTGAAGCGGCATTCGGCGGTCATCTCAACCTGCTGGACCCTGTCTCCGACAGAGACGTTCGGAAGGATTGTGCTCTGCTCGTCGTCCTGCTCGTCATCACGCCCCTCGATGTAAAGACGGAGGAAACCATCGAAGAGGATTTCCGTTGCCTGTGCCGTGAATTTCTCCTCCACTTTGTCCGATGCAAGCTTCACGTCTGTCCTGAGAACTTTCGCATCCGCCATCTGGGATGCCACCGTGCGCTTCCAGATGAGTTCATAGAGTTTCTGCTCCTGGGGAGTGCCGTCTATGGACGTACGGTCTATGTAGGTCGGGCGGATGGCCTCGTGGGCCTCCTGGGCGCCCTTGGACCTGGTCTTGTAGTTGCGCACCTTTGAGTACTCGGCTCCGTATTCTCCGCAGATGTATTCCTTTGCCGCATTGATTGCAAGCCCGGAAAGATTGGTCGAGTCGGTACGCATGTAGGTGATGAGTCCGCTCTCGTAGAGCCGCTGGGCAATGCTCATGGTGGTGCTTACGGGGAGATGGAGCTTGCGTGATGCCTCCTGCTGGAGAGTCGATGTCGTGAACGGAGCCGCCGGGGTTCTCGTGCCCTCCTTTTTCTCAATTCCGCACACGGAGAACTGAGCCCCGTTGCATCTTTCCAGAAATGCCCGTGCCTCTTCCAGCGTGTCGAACTTCTTGTCAAGCACGGCCTTGAGGAACGTCCCGGTGCCGGTGTTCTCCGGATGGAACAGAGCCTCGATGCGATAGAACTGCTCCCTATTGAACGCTTGGATTTCCCTCTCGCGGTCAACTATGAGCCTCAGGGCCACGGACTGCACGCGTCCTGCGGAAAGCTTCGGTTGCACCTTTCTCCAGAGCACCGGCGAAAGCTCGAAGCCGACAAGACGGTCAAGCACGCGGCGGGCCTGCTGGGCGTCAACGAGGTCCATATCAATGTCGCGCGGGTGTTCCACAGCACTGAGTATGGCGGACTTGGTGATTTCATGGAAAGTGATCCTGCGCGTGTTCTCCTTCTTCAGTCCGAGCGTCTCGAAAAGATGCCATGAAATGGCCTCCCCCTCACGGTCCTCATCGGATGCGAGCCAGACCATTTCTGCCCCCGCCGAGAGTTTCTTTAGCTCCGAGACGAGCTTTTTCTTGCCTGAGGGCACCACATATTCGGGCTTGAATCCGTCCTTTATGTCGATGCTCAATTCATTGTCGTGAAGGTCCCTGATGTGTCCCTCGCTCGACTTGACGACATATTCCTTTCCCAAATATTCCTGGATTTTCTTCGCTTTCGTAGGTGACTCGACGATTACAAGATTTTCCGTCATTTCGTATATAACTTTAAATTTATACCTCTATATAGAGCAAAATTCATTTGCGGCTGCAAAGTAACGGACAATTCGTCCATATTTCCAAATTTATTGAGTAATTTTGCGGCTTTGTACGAAAAAATCATCCGAAAAAGGACATCTTTATGACTGACAATACGAAAAAGAAAATCGTCAAGTGGTTCTGGATACTTTTCCTTACGCCGATTGCCATGTTTCTGATAATGCTACTGCTCGTCTGGGCCTTTGCGGACATCCCCTCGTTCGAGGATCTCGAAAATCCGGACAGCAAGCTCGCTACGCAGGTCATTGCCTCTGACGGCGACATACTGACGACCATTCACGACGAGAACCGGCTATATGTCAGTTACGATGAGCTCTCTCCCTATCTTGTGGAGGCGGCTGTCGCTACAGAGGATTCACGTTTCTACAGCCATTCCGGGATTGATTTCTGGAGCCTCGGGCGCGTGTTCTTCAAGACCCTTCTCGGACGAGATTCCAGCCAGGGAGGAGGAAGCACCATCACCCAGCAGCTTGCCAAAACTCTCTACCCCCGTGCGGACGTGAGCAGCAAGGTGCCTGGCTGGTCGAAGGTAAAGATGGTGTGGGTGAAGCTGAAGGAGTGGATTACTGCCGTGAAGCTTGAGCGCAACTACACCAAGGACGAGATTATGGACATGTACATGAACGCCGTCTTTTTCGGGAGCAACGCCTATGGAGTGAAGGCGGCGTCGCAGACTTTTTTCGGGAAGAATCCGTCCGAACTCACGATAGAGGAAAGCGCGACTCTCGTCGGAATGGTCAACAAGCCCACACGCTACAATCCGGTGATTAACCCGGACAAGTCGCTGCAGCGCAGGAACTTCGTGATCGGGCAGATGGAAAAGGCCGGTTACATCACGGAGGCGCAGCGGGACTCGATTCAGCAGATTCCGATTAATGTCTCCGCGCATAAGGTGATGGATCACAATGCCGGTCTCGGACCTTATTTCAAGGATATGCTCATTCGCACGATGAAGGCGAAAAAGCCCCGGCGCAGCGAGTACTATTACGCGGAGGATTATGCCGCTGACTCGCTCCGTTGGGAGACTGACGGTCTTTACGGCTGGCTTGACAAGAACCGCAAGGCCGATGGCTCGCAGTACGACCTCTATCGCGACGGACTGCGGATTTACTCGACCATAGACAAGAACATGCAGCGCTATGCCGAGGAGGCTGTGGCTGAGCATCTCGGCAAGGATCTGCAGCCGGCTTTTTTCCGCGAGCTCAGGCGCAAGCCCCACGCTCCGTTCGCCTCGGACGTTGATGCGGCGACACGGGACAGGCTGATGAAGCAGGCGCGCCGCTGGAGCGACCGCTACCGTATGATGAAGAAAGAGGGCGCGTCGGAGTCCGAGATTATGAAAAGTTTCGGGGTCAAGACGCAGATGAGAGTTTTCTCCTGGAAAGGGAAGGGGTACATCGACACGCTCATGACTCCTGACGACTCCATAAAGTACTACAAGTCGTTCCTTCGTGCGGCGTTCGTTGCCGTGGAGCCGAGCACCGGCTTCGTCAAGGCATACGTCGGCGGTCCCAACTACCGCTGGTTCAAATACGACAACGCTCGTCAGGGCAAGCGACAGGTGGGCTCGACCATAAAGCCGTTCCTCTATTCGCTTGCGATGCAGGACGGGCTCACCCCATGCACCGAGGTCGTGAACGTTCCGCAGACATTCGTCGTCGGGGATGACACCTGGACTCCGCGAAGCACCGACAAGGACGAGTGGATCGGGCTCACGGTGACTCTGAAATGGGGTCTGACCAAAAGCTCCAACAACATATCCGCCTACCTTATGAAGCAGTACGGGCCGCACGCGATGGCGGAGATGATGCACAAGATGGGCATAAACGGCCATATCGATGAGGTGGAGTCGCTCTGTGTCGGCTCAACGGACCAGATGCCTTACGACATGATTGCCGCCTACAACACATTCCCCTCAAAGGGGATGGCCATCACGCCTCTTTTCGTGACGCGCATCGAGGACAACAGCGGCAACACACTCGGCGAGTTCACCAACCACAAGAAGGTGGCTGTCAGCGAGTACACAGCCTACGAGATGGTGGACATGATGCGCTCGGTCGTCGACCATGGAACCGGAATCAGGCTTCGCGCGAAGTATGGTCTGAAGGGCGAGATTGCCGGAAAGACCGGAACGACCAACGACAACTCCGACGGCTGGTTCATCGGCTACACCCCGACGATTACGGCAGGAGTTTGGGTCGGGGGCGAGGATCGTCAGATTCACTTCAGCTCCACGGCTCTCGGCGGAGGCTCGAACATGGCGCTTCCGATTTGGGGATTGTTCATGAAGAAGGTCCTGCGTGATGGGACTCTCGGCGTGAGCGAGGACGACCATTTCACGCCGCCATCCGGTGTGGAGATGAACATCGGCTGTGATGCGCTTGCGACTAAGGCTCCAGGGGAGAAGAAGTCTGTGGAGACGCAAGAGGCTGCGGAAGAGGAGTATTATTTTGAGTAGTCATCCCCCCAGAGAGCGTTTTCTTCGCTCGGGCGGAGCATGGGGGTCTTTTTGCAAGTGAATGAAAATATAACGAGAATATGAAAGAGTATAAAAGTATAGCCGTGATCTACAGCAGCGACTCCTCTGAGTGGGAGGTGTCCTGCCGCAGCGGAAAATTCACGGCATCGCAGATTGACGGGACGAAATATGATGTTTACGAAATATTCGCGCGTTTCGGGCAGTGGAGCGTCGTTGCTGTGCGTCCGAAGGGCGGGGTGCGCGTCGAGTTCGCGGAAGGGGCGGCACCACAGGTGGACAAGACCGACTTTTCCGCAGTGATTGGCGGCGTCCGAGTGAAGTTCGACTACGCCTACATAATGCAGCACGGCATTCCGGGCGAGAACGGCCAGATGCAGGGCTACCTTGAGATGCTCGGCGTCCCGTTCAGCAGCTGCAGTGCGTTTGTGTCGGCGATTACCTTCGACAAATTCTCTTGCAAGAGTTACCTGAAAGACGTTGATTTTGTGAAAGTTGCGAAAGATGTGTTTATCCGCAAAGGCGAGTCCACGGAGGGTTTGGCGGATAAGGCCGTGGCGAAGCTGGGACTTCCTATGTTCGTGAAGCCGACCGATGGCGGGTCAAGTTTCGGAGTGACCAAGGTCAAGACTGCGGAGGATTTCGACAAGGCCGTGGAATATGCCTTCGAGGACAGCACGATGGTGCTTGCCGAGGAGGCTATCGTCGGGCGTGAGATTACCTGTGCGGTCTATTTCGATGGCAAGTCCGAGGTCGCGCTCCCTGTCATCGAGATTGTGACGAGCCACGAGTTCTTCGACTACGATGCAAAGTACAATGGTGCCAGTGAGGAGATATGCCCAGCTCCGCTCGATGCCGCCACGACTTCTATGGTGCAGGAGACGTCGAGGAAGATATATGCACACATCGGTTGTTCCGGAGTCGTCCGTATGGACTATATTCTTGCTTCCGATGGGCTCTATTTCCTCGAAATGAACACGATTCCCGGCATGACGGCTGCGTCCCTCGTCCCGAAGATGGTGCGTACTGCAGGACTCAAGATGACGGACTTCCTGAATACTATAATCGAGAATACTGGCAAATAGTCGTCTGTGTTTCGTTTTTTCCCGTTGTTGCTTCGTTTGTCCTCCTGCAATTTTGTTTTTCCTGTAATTTCATCCTCTGGTCATTTCGTGTGAAACGAGAACTCTTTGTGCAAAACTATGTGGCTGAAAGACTTATATGACGAGGGGCGGGGCCTGACCTCAAGGGAATACCCGGACAGCAGGGAGCGAGACTCTCTGCTGAATGCCTTGCTTGAGGATGTCCTGCATCTTCCCCGCTATGCTGTCCTGACCGACCCGTTCCGTGAAATTGACGAGCGGGACTGCGGCCTGTTTCTCGACTGCGCAAGGAGGCTGGCGGCAGGGGAGCCGCTTCAGTATATAGTGGGCTGGACGGAGTTTTGCGGACGCCGCTTCAATGTCACACCAGCCGTCCTGATTCCGCGTCCGGAGACGGAGCTGCTCTGTCGAGAGGCGATTGGCAGGATTCGCAGGGTGTTTTCTGACCGTGTCGGGGAGACTCGCGTCTCGTCCATCGGAGGCTCAGATTCTGTCGCAGGCGTTGAACTTTCAGACCCATCTCGTGGACGAAAACCGCTCCGGATACTTGACCTGTGCACCGGCTCCGGCTGCATCGCGTGGACTCTCGCGCTGGAACTTCCGGGGGCTGAAGCCGTGGGTGTTGACATATCCCCAGCAGCATTGGATGTGGCGTTGAATCAGGGGCTTTTGCCTGAATCCTCACGGGAAGGTGCGGGACTTGGCCGAAAGGAATACCTGCCTGGACGACCTGGCAGGCGGGAAGGATACTTTCCAAAACCTCCTAAGTTTGTGGAATATGACATTCTTCGCGGCCCAGAAAATTTTGAATCCTCGCTCTCTTGCGGGAAAAAATTCGACGTCATAATCTCCAATCCGCCATACGTGCGGGATAGCGAACGTCTGCTGATGCGGCGAAACGTCCTCGAACATGAGCCGTCTCTGGCGCTCTTTGTCCCGGACGGCAATCCTCTCAAGTTCTACAAGGCCATCCGTGATTGGGCGGAGCGGCTTCTCGTTCCGGGCGGACTGCTGTTTTTGGAGCAAAATGAGGCATTGGCGGATGAGACTGCAACAATTTGTTGCAATTTTTCCGAGGTGGAAACTGTCAGCGACTATTTCGGCAAACCGCGCTTCACTTTTGCCAGAAAATAGCTCTCCATAGCCCTGTGGTGCCGATTCTGTAAGTCCTCGGACAATGCTGTTTTCTGACAGAGTTCGCGCAAACTTTCCCCTTCGATTTTTGAGTGTAATGTGCCTTCTGTGGCGCTGTAGGGCATATTTGTGACTTTATCCGCTGAATATTTCCACATCCTGAATTTTCTTCGTCACTTTGCGGCAATAAATGAAAATTGCTATGAGAAAGTTCAGATTATTCCTGTGCGCGGGTCTGCTCCCGTTGCTGTTTTCCTGTGAAAAGGAGATTGGAAATGCTCCCTCAAATAATGATGTGAGCCCGGTTGCCCTCGACCGTGTGGCTGCAATGCTTTCGGAGCTGCCGCTTGAACCGGAGCATTACCGCGAGGTGCATTCGGCAGTGGTTTCCTCTTCCGGCAACGGCTACGATGAAGAATACATGATGTCGGATCTCTTCGCCTCTCCCGGAAAGGGCGTGGGCGACACCCAGACCAAGGCTGCGGCTGCCTCTAAGGCATACGTCCGGCCGCTGCGTGAGCTTATACGCGAGCATGTGAAGGCTTCGGTAGCCACCAGGTCTGCGGGGGCAGGTAACTCCGGCTCCGGCGCCTCCCGGTCAGAAACTCCGGATGCAGCCTCATCGAACGCGTCCTCATCAGGTGCCGGCTCGTCAGACTCCGGCTTCGGAAATGACGCTGATGCCTATCTCGCGGCTCTGGAGTCCTCTGACGTGCAGATTTACTGGCCCTATTCGGAAAACTGGGACGGTGAGTCGGCGCCGGTCTTCACCTTTGATCCGGGTGACAATTCAGACGTGAACATAGGCTATCGGATTGTCGAACGGGAGGACGGAAGCCGCGCTGTGGAGACCCTGGAGATTGACGAGACCTTTGCGGAGAAGAACCCGGTCTGGGTTGTGAACCGCAACTCGGACTGCGGCTTCACTTCGCTTGAAATCATGCGCCGCGAGCATCCCGAGTGGGACAATGGAGGCGGGACGCTGATTATCGGCGGGAAAAGACAGGCCTCTATGTCCTCCGCATCAACAGGAATTTCAGCATTGCCATATGCCTCTGGTTCGTTTGCCGGGCAGAGTGCCGGAGACAATGAGGCGTCCGTTTCTTTCACAAAAACAGGCGGCTCCGCACTGAAGACCCTTGTGCTCAAGGAGTTCACAATGAAGCGCAACTACGACAGCTGGTTTGCCGGCGGCTCCGAGTTCTTCATCAAGGCCGGCTCCGTCAACGATTTCTTCGCCTCCACCGAGGCCGAGCTGCGCCTCTACACCCCGCAGGTCACGGACTTCATGATCGTTGTGAAGCGCAAGCAGAAAGGTCAGCCCCTTCCGTTCAACACGGTGATCGTCTCAGACTGGTCCGAGCAGCTTGACAAGGTGGCGTTTATGATAACGGAAGACGACGGCGGCACGGTTGAGCAATGGAAATGCTCCGCAGTGGTCAAAATCAAGTCCAAGAGCTACGGCTTCGACATCTCCCTCCCGTTCAACTCCCGCGACGACATTGTCTGGCGCGGCCAGCTCAGCCGTCGCTACATCGATGCCACCAGCAACCTCGTAGGCCACTTCGGCGACGTCGACATCACCTTCGAAGTCATTGAGTATTGACGGGGCGTCTCCATAAAAAAGAGGATGACCTTTTTAGTCACCCTCATCGGGAATGCGATGTACAATCCGGAAGACTATCCACGATGTCTATAGTTTTGACCGACACATTGATAACGGACAACAGAAGATTGAGGATGTAGCGTGGTTTATTGTGTTCCCTTGACCAGTCATTAGGGTCATTCTTGATCATACTTCCATTTTTCCCATTATCTACGCTCACCTGATAGCGTTCCATTATCCATTCGATGGCTGATTTCCCGTTTATTATGTACTCGTACGCCTTTTCTGGAATACCTGTGACTCGGATTCTTCCATTGTAGATTATGGTGTCTCTCCGAGTCTTGGACAAGAACCTCATCTTCTGAACCGAATAGAAATCGAAGGAATCGCCTTCCTCTTCATCGGCTTCGATGCAGATGTCCGGGTATGCGGGAACATCCTCATAGTGCAGGTGAAGTTCCGCGAGTTTCTTTCCTGCATTATAGAATTTCAGAAAATCTTCCACCTTGTCAGGGAAGGATATGCGCGGGAGTGACTTCTTCAGTTCTGCTGCGAATCTTTTCCTATATTGTTCACTGTGGAGGAAACCATAGATGTAATAGAATATGTGCTCTTTCGTGAGTGATCTCGTATTCCCATAGCGACTCCTTACTTCCTTCAGAATCCAATCGGAGACCCCGTCTCTGCGGATATGTTTGCTGTCGTCAACATCGTCGAAGAGAGACCCTTGCGGATTGTTGTTCTCTTCGTACCAATAGAGTGGGAAGCATTCGGTATCA
This sequence comes from Bacteroidales bacterium UBA6346, assembly GCA_002438905.1. Classification (GTDB taxonomy): domain Bacteria; phylum Bacteroidota; class Bacteroidia; order Bacteroidales; family UBA932; genus Cryptobacteroides. The sequence goes on along the minus strand of DJSA01000056.1, from coordinate 52,674 downwards.
CCAATGAAATGTAAATCTGCTATGATATCGGAAATAAGAACTGTCATACCTTTGGCACCACTGACACAAATTACGACATTTTCCGCCTCTCGGACAGGGAAGAGATGCGGTACCTGGTACCGCATCTCGACCAGAGGCTTGTACCAGAACATAGCCTGCTTGTAGAAGGGACGGTAAAGTGCCGTGAGTATTTCTCCTTCAGTGTAATCATAAACAGTGCCACGTTTGAGATCATCAAGGACAGCCCGTGTCCAACTTATCTTATGCGTGCTGAAGTCAGGCTCTACTCTCTCACCGGAGGAAATTGCCGAACGTGTCGCATTGTACAAGTCGATGCTGTCTTTGGCAGCGGCTTCAACTTGGCGGCAGGAAGAGTTGTAAGCCCAGGCATCCCTTTGTGTCTTTGCTCCGTTTGAGCAGGTCACGAAAACACTCCGGTTGTCGTGAGAGTATTTCTTTTCCGGAGCCAAAGGTATAAGTGTGTCAAATTCGTCGCCCCGCTGGTTGATCCAGTCGCCCTTCTTATTCGGAACAATGGTCTCCCAATCCATTTTTTGTGAACTGATGGATTTGAAGTCGCTGATAATCTTGAGCTTCTGCTCGCGGGTGAGATAGTCGCCGATGTCGTGATAATGGATTTCCGCCTTTCCTTTCTTCGCCGGATTCTTTACGAGAATCGTTATGGCGATAGGTGTACGGGAACCGGAACCGAAAATCTTGCCTCCTTCTTTTCTTGAAAGTTCTCCGCTCGTTCTTTGGTTTCCTCTCAGATTGAACACATAGACAGAAGAGAACTCTTTCTCGAAACACCTGCGGACTCCCTCCTGGGCGCTGCCGTCTATCCAGGCTCCGTTGCTGATGAACGCCACGATTCCTCCGTCTTTGCATTGTGAGATTCTGTCACTGGCCCAACGGAATGCCTTGATGTAGGAGTCGTAAAGTGAATTCTTGTTGGTTGTGTTTACGCAGTCCGCGTATGTCTCGGCAATTCTTTTGTCGAGTTGTGGATAACTGAGATTCTGGGCATTGTCGTTTGCCGACTTTTGGCCTACTGAGTACGGCGGATTTCCTATGATGACACGAACAGGGGCTTTCTTTTGTTTGATTACGCGTTCCGAGTTCTCCTTGAAAACTTGGGAGAAGATGTCATTATCCCCTTCCTCATTGAGCTGAAATGTGTCCGTAAGGCATATTCCGTCAAAGGGCAGATATTTGTCCCGTTTTACAAGGTCGTGGAAGACACTTTCGATGTTCACATCTGCGATGTAATAGGCGAGGAGCACTATTTCATTGCAATGAATCTCGTTTAGATACTTTCTTTCCATGTCTTCAGGACGGATCAGACCGGACTGGAGGAGACGGGTGATGAAAGTTCCAGTTCCCGTAAACGGATCAAGGATATGGACATTATCCTCGGTCAAAGATGTGTCGAACTCCGACTTAAGAAGTTCATTGACGGAATGTATGATGAAGTCCACGCATTCCACGGGGGTATAGACAATCCCGAGCGTGTCCACGGTTTTGGGAAATGCACCTTTGAAGAATTTCTCATACAGATTCTTGATGACGGTCTGTTTGCCTTCAAGGTTGTCGATGTTGCCGACATTTATTTTCACAGAAGTGTAAAACTTATTAAGAACCTCTGTATCTTTTTCAAAGGCTTCTTCCCTCAAAATATCTATCATTGACTGCATCGATCGGCTGACTGCATTGTTTGTAACAAATCCATAGTCAGCAAACAGAGCATCAAACACGGGCTTCGTGATCATGTGCTGCGCAAGCATCTCAATTGCCTGGTCAGCATCTACAGACGGGTTGAGATTCTTTTGCAGCCCTTCGATATACTTTTTGAACTCGGCTTCGTGCCTGTGCTCCATTATGACCAGACGATGAATCCGGTCAATAAACTTCCTGGCGATAATTCCGACTTCCTTTGCCCAGTTCTCCCAATACATCCTGTCGCCGCATTTTTCGACGAGCTTTGCATAGATGCCTTCTTTCAGTTCACCGAAACGAATCTCAAGCTGATGTGCAATTTCCTCGTCTTTAAGCACTTGTGCGTCTTCGTCGTCCTGATTGTAGCCTGCGACGAGACTGTTGTGCCCGATTCCGACCCTTCCGATTGTGACCTTACCGTCTTTCCTCTTGTTGAGAGACAATTTCTGCACTTCAGCATTGAACTGATCGTCGTGAGAACGGAGGGCGTTCAGAATGTCCCAGACAACTTTGAAGTATTTGTTGTCGCTCAGAGCATCTTCCGGTCTCACGTTTTGAGGGACGACGACTGGGATGATGATATAACCATATTTCTTTTCGTCAGTTTCTCCCTTATGGAAATTTCTCATGACTCGTCCGACGGATTGAACCACGTCTACCTGACTGTTTCTGGAGGAAAGGAACAGAACTGCATCCAAGGCAGGCACATCCACGCCTTCTGAAAGACACCTTACATTTGTGACGACCTTGCACTCACCGTCTTCTCCGTCTTCTTTAAGCCATGAAAGGATTGCATTCCTTTCGGAAGAATTCATTGAACCGTCAATATGCCTTGTGTGTATATCCACAACCTTACTACGCTCTTCGCCATTTTCTATCTGCTCCTTGTATTTCTTGTCGATTTCCGGAAGAACAGCCGTTACATTTTTAGATGTTCCTGTTTTGGATGCGTCCCCTATGGCGGAACAGAAGGCAAGTGCGCGTTTCATCTTGCACGGATCCGCGGCCCAGGTCTTGCCTTCATCGCCGCGAATGATTTTCGACAAGCCGTTGATGACTCCTATCAGTTTGGCCGTATCATCGTAGTTCAGTTCCGTACGTAAGCCCATCTTTATTTCGGCCTGCAGATTCTCCGGTATGTCATCCTCACTTACAGTCAAAACCAGAACCTTATAGTCGGTCAGAAGTCCATTGGAAACTGCGTATGCGAAGTTTACCCTATAGAACTCTTTTCCATATATGGATTCATCATCCATTGAACAGAGGATGCAATCCTTCTCGGAGGCTTTTATTTTGGCCGACTCTCCATAAAGTCGCGGCGTGGCCGTCATATAAAGGCGTTTCTTTCCACGAACATTGTCATCTGAATGAATCTTGGTGAAGCTGCTTTCATCGGCATCACTTACTTTGACTCCGGTTGTCCTATGTGCCTCATCGCAGATAATAAAATCAAATACGCCGTATTCGTTGTTTGTAGATTCAAGCAGTTTCTTCTGCGCTTCGCTGACAGCGTCTATTGATTGGTAAGTTGAGAATACGACTGTCAGTCCATCGTGGTCATGATAAGCTTTTAATTGTCGGACAATCGAATCCGGGTTCGTACACGCGGGGACAGCAAGGTCTATCGCCCCGTCTGTAATAAGATCCAACTCTTTCTGTATTTTCCTTGACGCCCTGCTGTCGGAGCAGATGCACACGGCCTTGATTGGCTTCTTTGCGTCTGCCGACCAGGCATTCAGGCTTTGTCCCAAAAGAGATATGGACGGTACCATGAACAAGACGAGTCCTTTATTGTTCAGGAGGTTTTCCATCATTACGAGCGATGTGTAGGTCTTGCCTGTGCCACATGCCATTATGAGTTTTCCTCTGTCGTTTTCCTTATAGTGAGCGGCCGCTTTGGAGATAGCTTCAAGCTGATGTTTCAAAGGGTGCTTCCTTTCGGTCAGAGCATCCTTCCCCTCCAATCCCTGCAGGAGCTTATCCCATTCCACAGGAGAAGATTCAAGATCGGCCAAACCGACTCTATTTACAGGTGGGTCTTGATTTCGTATCGCTTCCTCCGCAGTTGATCCCCATTTCTCTGTTGTGGATATCCACATTCTGACAGTAAACCTTGATGCGATGGGAGATCCGGAGATATGGAAAGTCTTGCTTGATGTGGAAAGGAATGAATCAACAGCCGGTTTGTCAATAATCGAGTTTTCCTGGTAGCATTTACATTGGATGGCCCAATAATCACCCAATTCAGTACAGGCCACCAGGTCGATGCCTATGTCCTTTCCCCCAAATTCCGTTCTGGCGGGGAAATCCTCCCATAGCCAGACATCTGTAAGACAAGAGTACCTTGGATCTGTGAGAAGCCACGAGCGCATCAGTCGCTCGAATTGGGTTCCCTTTTCCTTTTCAGAGAATGACTCTCTGCGGAATTTTTCAAGTATGTCTTCGATTTTCATTGCCTGTGGACCTATCGTTGTTTTCTGCAAAGATAGCAATTTTTGCTGCGCTTATCTGCTCACAACCATCTCGCAGTTTTTGCAGTCAAAGTGGAGGGAAAGCAGACGGCCGTTGTTGCGGAGGAAAAGGCCGGAGCGGAGATCGTTGGCCGAGGTGAGGGCTGTGTAGGCGGGAGTTTTGCGGCATAGACCGAGTTCATTTAGGATGCAGTATTTGCTGCGCATCAGTTCTATGCCGCCGTGCTGTTCCATGTCTTTTGTCGCCTCATTGTATGCCGCTGATGCTGCGTCAGAGTGCTCGGCTTTCCATAAGCCTCTGTTCATGGCTTCGTATGCCGGTTCGACGGTTTCCGCCCCGAGGCTGCGGTAGAGATCGGCGGCAAGACTGTTGGCGACATCGCTTTTATAGCTGATGTGTTCGGGGAATTTCAGCGCCTCCGGGAGGTAGCCTTTGATTATGGCGCGGTTCAACGGACGGGCGTTACATGGAAGCCTGTCGAGTTCCCCGGCAAGAGAGCGGCGGATGGCATTCAGCTGTGCGGTCGAAATCATCGGGATGTTGCCATTGTCGGCCGCCGTGCCGCGGGTGCTGTCAAGACCATGGCTGGAGCCAATGGCTCTGGTGTCAAAGTCGCCGGTGTCAGAACCGCTGATGCGAAGGTCACAAGTGACGTCCCCGTCTACATGTATGTCCTTCACTGAAAAGTCGTAGATGCCGGTGTCCTTGCCGAGCTGTCCGGAAATCATCCCAAGCATGCGTTCCCGGTTCCTTGCCGGCTCTGCCTTGATCTCTGTAACGTGCTGAATCTCACGACCATCTTCGCTGACGGCTCTGACAATGACCCGGAAGTTCCTGATATCAGTCCCCTCACTCAGGCTTTTCGTCCGGCATCCGGTTTCTTTGATGTCTACAGCCAAATTGACCCCAATCCTGCGAGTACCACCAGTTTCAAGTTCCTTCTCGAAAGCCGTGTCAAGATTGCGGTAAAGCCGCATCCCCAGAGCTATGCCATCTGCGACTCGGCAAAGAATCGTCTTGTCCTCGCAGACGTCTGCCCTGAATCCGTGTTCCTTGCCGTCTTTTCCGATGAAAGAGAATCCATCGCCGTTGTGAAAACGTATCGGAACCGGCTCAGCAGGGAAGTTTCCGCCCTTTGCCGGAGGCAGATTTTTTGTCAGTGTCCTCGTGCTTGTGGCTGTGTCCTGAAGTGCCTTGACGGTTATTTTTACTCCGTTCCTCGTGCGCGACACGGCCGCCACGGTCCCGACTTCCTCTCCGAGCGCCTTGCCGGCATCAAGGCATGCCCACTGGCCGCGCCTCCCGTCGAAGAAAATTTGCGTGAAACCCCTATTGAAACTCTTCGCCGGAGACGGGGTGAAACCGCAGACGCTGTGTCCAAACGATGCCCTGCAATATCTCCCAGGATTCGCGTCCACGAGCCTGTCCAGTGCCTGAGAATATGCCGCCACGATGTTCCTGACGTAAGAAATGCTCTTGAGCCGCCCCTCAATCTTAAACGAGTCCACCCCAGCTTCCGCCATTTCCGACAGGCGCTCAAGCAGGTTGAGGTCGCGCAGTGACAGCAGCGTCCTGTCCTCTGCCACGGGCTTTCCCGGCCGGTATCCTGCTGCTGTCCGCGCCTCTTCCCCTGTCAGGCTATGGGGCAATTCCGGCCACCGCGCCGGTTCTCCGCGCCCGTTCACCAGATCATACCTCGACCGGCAAGCCTGCACGCATTCGCCCCTGTTCGCGCTCCGCCCACTCAGCATCTCCGACAGATAGCACTGCCCGCTGTAGCACACGCAAAGCGCCCCGTGCACGAATGCCTCCACTTCGCAGCTCACAGCGGAACATATCTCCCTCACCCTCGACAGCGGCAGCTCCCTTTCAAGCACAATCCTCGAAAACCCGAGCGCATCCATCCTCCGCGCCTCCTCCACGGTCCGGATTGAGCACTGGGTCGAAGCATGAAGCGGAATCGTCAGTTCCTCCGGATGCCTCTGTTCAAAGGCCGGCAGCGCGAAATCCTGCACAATCAGGGCGTCCGCTCCGGCTTCCTGCATTGCAAGCGCAAGTGCATAAGCCTCGTCCAGCTCATCCTCAAAGATAATCGTGTTCAGCGTCACGAACACCCTCACTCCGAACCTATGGGCATACTCGCAAAGCCTGCGGATGTCCTCCACGCTGTTCCCAGCCGCCTGTCTTGCTCCGAAAGCCGGCCCCGCGAGATAAACGGCATCGGCACCGCAGTCAATGGCTGCGATGCCGATTTCAATGTTTCTTGCCGGAGCAAGCAGTTCAAGTTCTCTCATTTATCCCGGGTAATCAAATCAGTTCCCGAGGGCGGCAATCTGAGCCTTTGCCACTTCAGCATATTTCGGATTGGTGAGAATCTTCTGATAGTATTCCACTGCCTTTGCCTTGTTTCCGGCCTTCTGGTAAGACACCGCAAGCGTGCACCTTATGTCGTCAGCCTTCTTGTCATTCGGAGCAACTGTGAGAAACTGCTCGAAAGCCTCGTTTGCCTTTGCGTCCTGTCCGAGTTTCTGCGCTGACATTCCTGCAAAATAAAGTGCATTGCCGCTCTCCACGAAGCTGTTTGACTTCATCGCAGCGTCGTATGCGTCAGCATATTTCTGACCTTTCAGAGCTGCCTGGGCCACTTTGAGATACATGTTTGCAAGCTGCTTCTTGCCGGCTTTCTCCTGGCCGTTTGCAACTGCTGCAAGATATGCAGTCTCAGCGCTTGCTATGTCGCCCTTCTGCGCGTAAGCCATTCCGAGACGGAGCTGAGCTGTTCCGTTGGCTGGGTTCAACGCAAGCAGGTCATTGTAGGCAGCGATCGCTCCGTCAAGATTTTTCGACTTGAGAAGATCATTTGCCTTGTTCATCAGAACCTGCGGCTTCAGGTCCTCGGCGTCATCCACAACCTCGGTAACTCCATATTCCTTTGCCTGTGCAACGGCAGCGTCAATCTCAGCGAGTCCCTTGTCGTAATTTCCGCCCTTGATGGACTCCTTCGCGATAGAAAACATAATCTTCGGGATGTACTCCTTGCAGTTGTTCACCATTTCCGCGCCTTCCTCACCGCAAGCCTCAGCCATCGTGAGGGCTGACTTGAAGTTTTCGAGAGCCTCGGCGTCATTGCCTGCCTGAAGGGCCATTGCCCCATTGTTGTAAGTCTCGGTCGCCTGCGCCATGTCCTGCGCAGAAACGGCAACCGCACCGGCGAGAACCGCCGCAACGATAAGCAAAATCTTTTTCATAACAATAAAATTTAATCTCCGTTTATTCAGTTCCATATTCGTGCCAACGCGACCGCATTTCGATTGTTCCCACGCCCGAAGGCACGAACTGCAAATTTAACATATATTTCTTAAAAATGTACAAAATGGGGCCGTTTATTGGAATTTGCACTAACTTTGCAGACATGGGGAGTTTCAGACCTGCCAATCGGTGCGGTCTACGAATGGATAAAAATCGGAAAAGTATGAAGATTCACAAGATTTTGTCTGCCGTTGCTCTGTGTGTCACGCTGGGGACTGCAGTGGCGACGGCACAGGGAGGATCTGCCTTGCCGTCTGACTCAAAGATAGCGGCTGGGACATTCCCTAATGGTATGAATTGGTATGTTGTGTCGAATCCGGCGGAAAAGGGTTTCGCGGACTTTGCCCTCGTCTACCGCCATGCAGCAGATGCTCGGGATTATGTGGATGTCTCGCGGAGAATACTCTCGGATCAGGGACGTATACAGGGGCGTAGTCTTCAGAAGTTTCTGACTTCCAATGCTATAGCTCCGACAAGGACGGGATATGCCGAATGCACGGACGATGCTGTGACCTTCCGTTTCGAGGATGTGATGCTTCAGCGTAGTCCTGCGCTTGCCGATTCTCTGCTGCTCGCTGTTTTCGGAATTGTCGATGAACTCTCCGCAAACGCCGTGACGACGAAGGATAGCCTGCACTTTCCTCTCGAAAATATGGCGGTGATAGTTTCAGGCGATGTGAATAGCAAGGACATGGTCTCTAAGATGGGAATATTTTCCCTCATGACTCCGAAAAATTCCGTTCTCCGCGACTCTTCCGCTGTGTCTTCTTCCACTTTGGAAAGCGATGTGCCAAGGGCTAGGGTCGTGGCTGACACTCTCGTCGGAGGCGTTTGCCGTTTGTCCACGTCATTTTATTTTCCGAGGATCCCGAGGGAACTTATGCCGATGATGCAGTTCGCCGTGGTGGACAAGATGTCCGAGACTTTCAGCTTTATTGCTGAAAGCCGCCTGCGGGATGCTCTGAACGCTGCAAGATTGCCTTTTGCGGGAGTCGAGTCCTGGCATATTTCCAGTGCCGATGTTTCTGGCTCTGAGTCCATATCGTTGTCATTCAATGTGCTGCAGGAAGACGCTGATGCTGCTATGAAGTGTTTTGGGGAAGTTCTCGGCTCGCTTGACAGGGGAGAGATGAACACCGATGACATAGTGCTTTCGTCACAGCAGTATGGGGAAAAATGCCTCGAAACTTCGGCGCATTCAGTCAAGAATCACGAATATGTGAGGCTGTGCTCCGCCTCATTCCTTTACAACGCTCCTTTAAGTACAGGGGCGCAACTCTGCGAGTTCTGTCAGTCACGGGTACTGCCGGACACGCTTCAACTTCGTCTGATGAGAACCTTTTCCGAGGCTCTTCTTTCTCCGGATGACAGCTGCGAGGCTTTCTGCGCAGGATGGAACGATGGAAAGACAGTACGCGGACGCGCTGTTGACCTTCGTGACACCCTGCTACTTCCTGGGCCATCGTCCAAAAAATCCAAAGTCAGAACAGAAAAGGAACTCATGTCGGATGGAACGATGTGGACGTTCCGCAACGGGCTCAATGTCTACTATAAAAGAGTTCCCGGGGCGCAACGGCTCTATTGGGCGCTAAATGTCGACCGTGGCTATGCTTCAGCCGAAGGACTTATTCCGGGCGAGGCGGCGTTCCTGCCTGAACTGCTGAAGTGCCGCTCTATTTCCGGTATTGACAACCGCAGCCTCAGAGACATTATGACGGCCACGGGAATCACCGCAGACGCTGACATTTCGCTCTATTCCACGACTCTCAAGGGTACAGCCACACCGCGAAGCCTGAATCTTGTGCTTCAAGGTCTTGTAGGGATGTTTCGCGAAAGTAAAGCAGACACAGCCGCAGTGTCTGAACTTATGCGTGCCGCGTCCGTTCAGCGGAAACTGGCCACCGGAGGGCGCAACGCAAGACTTGCCGGGATAGACAGTCTTATCTGTGCGGAAAATCCCTACTCTGATGTGCTGGTGTATGATAATCTCTCTCCGGAGACAGCTGCCAAGGCAGACAGACTGTTTGCTGGGGTGTTCTCTGATCTCGGCAATGGATTTCTTGTTCTGTGCGGTGATGTGGAGCCATCGGAACTTCTTAAAAGTCTCGTGTGGTATGCCGAGGAGTTCCCGATTGGCAAGGGAACTGAAAAGCGTCCGCGTGTGCGTTTCCAGCCGGTTTCCGGGCAGTCCACAAGTTTCAGGAATGGTCAAAAGGAGAGCATTGACGTCCTACTTTCTGCGGCACTTCCGATGAATGCTGCGAATCTATGCACTTCACGCCTTGCCGTACATCTTCTTAAGGAGCATCTGCAGGATGCGCTCGTTGGAACAGGATTTTACATAGACGTGATCTCGTCGTTTCTGCTGTACCCTCAAGAGCGTTTCAGCGTGCTGGTTTCGCTTGACCGCATTCCCGAGATAGGATTTGCCTACGGGAGTCTGAGTGATACCGAAATCCTGCATGCTTTGTCTTGTGTGAGGGCGGCTTTGTCTGATGCCGTCGACGTAGAATGGCCCGAGGCCGTCCTGAATGCATATAAGTCAAGGCTTTGCAATGAGCAAGATGCCGTGGTGAAGTCTGCGGAGTATTGGCGTGATGCGCTCGTGACCCGCTATGCCGATGGGCGAGACTTCAGTACTAAGATAAATGAAAGAATGAACTCGGTGACCGCTGACCACGTGCGGGATGTCATGAAAAGGATTGTCGAAGGAAGCCGTGTTGAATATGTCGTGATGAAATGATGAATGACTACAATTCAATAATCCAGATAGATGACATCCTCGTCTCAGGAGAAATCCTGACCGAATACTTTGCCTGCGACTATGCCAAATGCAAGGGAATCTGCTGTGTGATAGGCGACAGCGGAGCACCGCTGATTGAATGCGAGCTGCCGGCTCTTGAAAAGAACTATGTGCATTTCTGCCGGGCGATGTCCAACGAGGGGCGCAGGGCGGTGGATGAAAAGGGCTTCTTTGAAATCGACGTTGACGGCGACCTTGTCACTCCGCTTGTTCCGGGCTCCGAGGAATGTGCCTATTGCCGGCGTGATCCGGACGGCAATTGCCTATGCGCCATTGAGGAACAGTGGAACAAGGGCAACGGCGACTTCTGCAAGCCCATCTCCTGCCGTCTCTACCCGATTCGTCTTTCCACGCTCTCCAACGGCATGACCGCCCTGAACCTCCACCGCTGGGACATCTGCCGCGATGCCTTCACCAACGGCCGCCGAAGGAAAATTCGCGTCTACCAGTTCCTCAAAACTCCTCTCGTCCACTTCTTCGGCAAGGATTTTTACTCCGCCCTTGAAGCCGCCGCCAAACAGTTGAATGGATGATTTTTGTTCGAGATGACAATGGAGACCTATGTTGAAATGTCCGGCAGGAGGTGCGTTTCTGATTGGTTATCCGAAAATGACCTGGATAGAGGGGATGAAGAAAAAGATGGGATGCAAGGCGTCCAACGCCGCAGACCGCTTTTTATTCGCCCCGTAATTTGTATTCCATGTGGGAGACGATGCGTGCAAGATCCTTCGCCGGTCCTTCGAGTTCGACGCCGCCGAAAGCCGGGGTGACGGTGATGCGGTCCTCCCACATGCGGGCGATTCTTAGGCCTGCGCGGCGGGCGCGGAAACAGAGTTTCTCCGGAGTTTCGCTTTCGAGGAGGTAGTCTCCGCGGTCGGCGAAATATTCCTTTACCTCAGCGGAGACCTCGCTCCATTCGCCGGGGATGCTGACCTGCCTTTTCTGGTAGCCGAACTTCGGATATAGAGCGGAGAATACGAGGAAGACGCCGCATATTTCGAGGATTGACTTCCAGCCGTGGATGAACAGCCCTTCCACCCCGTTTTCTGTGGGCACGAACTTTGTAAATGCGAGTGCGCTGATAATCAGTGTGAACAGAATCGCGAACCAGCAGAAATATTTGACGGCACGGATGATATATCTTACAGCAGGTTTCATTTTTGATGGAATTTTATGTTCTTATATTTTTCTGACGTCCGCAAATATAGCGCAAATTCGCATATTTTTGCGTAAATTCGCATTTATATTGTTACGAAAACACGAAACGTAGTATCAACAAAACGGGAATTATTATGGAACAGAACAGTCTTAAGAAAGTGACATACGCCCTCGTTGCGGTGGCGGTCATTCTGGCCGGTGTCCTGGCGTATATCTGGATTCAGAAGTCTTCGCTCGTGAGCGAACTTAAGGAGGAGAAACAGGAACTGACGGAGCAGATGCTCGCCCTTCAGAACGACTATGCGACGCTCTCATCCGATTATGACACAATTAATTCGCAGCTCGATTCGTCCCGCGAGGAGGTCAACCAGCTGATAGAGCGTATCAAAAAGACGGATGCTACCAACCGCAGGAAGATACGTCAGTACGAGAAGGAACTTGGAACGCTGAGGAGCATAATGAAGAATTACATCGTTCAGATTGACTCCCTCAACACTCTCAACAAGAAACTCACTGCCGATGCCGCTGCAGCACGCCGCGATGCCGCCGAGAGCAAGAGACGTTCGGAGGAGCTTTCAAAGACGGTTGAAAGCCTTTCATCACAGGTTGCGACAGGCTCTGTCATCAAGGCGCGTGGGCTTTCGATTGCCGGCTACAACAAATCCGGGAAGGTTACGGACCGCAGCAGCAGGGTGGCTCAGTTCCAGACCCGCCTGAGCCTTGTCGAGAACGACCTCGCTCCAAAGGGACCTATAAGAATTTACATACGCGTGAAAGATCCTGACGGCGTGCTGATTGCAGGCACGGAGCAGAGAGCCTTCGAGTTCGGAGGTGAGACTCTTGCAAGTTCGGCTTCACGCGAGGTTGACTACCAGGGGACGGAGACAGACATCGTGATTTATGTGAATGACGTGAAAGACTGCGTGAAAGGCGTCTACACCGTTGAGGCTTACACTGAACAGTCTTCTCTCGGAACTGCGGAACTTCTTCTTCGATAGTTTCGTGTTTCACGTCTCTTTACGGCGTCTTTTGGGGCGTCTCCCCAAAGAATAGTTCAGACAGTGATTTACGTCCACATTCCTTTCTGCAAGTCTTTCTGCACCTACTGCGGATTCTATTCCGAGACTTCGGTCTGTTATGACCGCTATGTCGAGGCATTGTTGAACGAGATTAATTGCAGAAAACCGGAATTTGAGGCGACAAGGGACGTGAATACGCTTTATATAGGCGGCGGCACACCATCGGTGATGCCGCTGCCTTTGCTTTGCCGTGTGGTCGGGGCGCTGAAGGAAGCGTTTGGAGTTTCGGCTTCTGAGGAGTTTACGGTTGAGCTTAATCCTGAGGATGTCGTTAAGCGGGGCGAGGCGTATGCCGAAGCCCTCCTGGAGATGGGTGTGACGCGTGCGAGCATGGGTGTGCAGTCTTTTGACGATGGGATTCTGCGCTGGATGAACCGCCGGCATGACGCGGAGACGGCAGTGAAGGCATACCGGATTCTTGAACGTGCCGGTTTCCGGAACATCAGCATTGATCTTATCTTCGGGCTTCCTGAACTTCTGGCAGGTTCGCAGCCTGGACTTCTTCCCCGACACCGTGAAAAAGACGGATATTTCCCGCTTTTGGATGAACCGCTATGGCGCGAGACAATTCTGCGCGCGCTTGATATTTCCGCTTCAGGCACGCTTCCGAGCCACATTTCGGCCTATCAGCTGTCGGTCGAGCCTGATTCTGCCTTGGAAAGAATGGCTGCCAACGGACGTTGCCGTGAGGCCTCGGACGAGTCCTGTGCGAGGCAGTATGAGATTCTGTGTGAGGAACTTTTTGCAGCCGGCTACCATCATTACGAAATTTCCAATTTTGCTCTTCCTGGACGTGAGGCCGTCCACAACTCAGCTTACTGGAGGCACGTTCCATACGTCGGCCTCGGCCCTGGGGCGCATTCCTTGTCAATTCTTCCGGACGGTCGCCGGCGCCGCAGCTGGAACAGTCCTGACCTGAAGCTCTATCTTGAGACTTTCGAAGCATCTGCAAACAATGGCATTCCAGATAGGAGGCGTGCGCCTTCATCACCAAACGGAAGCGGAGGGCACGAAAGAATGGTTTCGCGGGCACGCGGCAGCGAGACGCTTTCTCCGGAACAGATGGGAATCGAGAACATCATGCTCGGCCTGAGGACTTCCCGTGGCTGCCCTCTGTCACAGCTCTGTTCCGCCTGCGACAAATCTTGCCTTGATTCTGCAATTTCTTCCGGACGACTCATTCCTGTCCCCGACAATTCTGAACCCTCCGTCCGGAAAGGTGACAGCGCAACGTCATATTACCGTATCCCCGAAAAATACTTTTTCATATCGGACAACATAATATCGGAACTCTTGGGATAATCCGCCATCTGGTAAAGGTCAATTTGCATATTATGTTGATATGAATTAACTTAGCGCCAATTAAGAAGCTGTGTAAAATAACTTGAACTAAAGTCAGACATCATGGGAAACATTCACGCAGAAAGGATACAGGCTCTCAGGGAGCTTATGAAGGAAAATGGTTGGGACGCAGTGCTTGTCGGAGCGTCTGACCCTCATTGCAGCGAATATCCTGCCGCCCGATGGAAACAGGTGGAATGGCTGACAGGGTTCACCGGTGAGGCTGGAAGTGTCGTCATAACTCGCAATCACGCAGGGCTTTGGACCGACACCCGTTATTTCATTCAGGCAAATGAGCAACTTGAAGGCACGGGCGTGGAACTTCATAAACTTCGTGTTCCGAATTCCGTCCCTATTCCGCAGTGGCTTGCTGCTAATGTTGATTATATAATAGGTGCACCTTCAGCCCCGTCCTATTGGCTCGGGAACGGAGCCTGCCCGCGCAAGCTGTCCCTTGTCCTCGATGGCCTGTGCTGGAGCGCGGAGGAAGTTTTAGACATTGACGCCGCACTTTCCGGAGCCACTTCTTCCGATGAATTTCGCTATGAGATTATTTCCAGACCGGATTTTCTTGGGCAGCTCTGGACAGACCGTCCCGCGATTCCGACAACGCCGGTGCAGACTCTCGACATCGAGATTTCCGGCGGGGAGAGCCGCCTTGACAAAATCGGGTGGCTGCGCAAGTGGATGCTTCGGAGTTCTGTGGACAATTTCCTGCTTACCTCGCTTGACGAGATAGCTTGGCTGCTTAATGTCCGTGCAAACGACATTGAATACAATCCGTACGTCATTTCCTATCTTCTTGTCTCACAGGAGAATGTGCGTTGGTTCGTGAAGAAGAACGGATATGACGACAGCGACACCGCCGACAGCTTCGAGGAACTCGCGGCGGATGACATAAGCATTGAGGATTACAGCGCTGTGGAGTCGGCTCTCGGGGAACTCGGCTCTGATGAATCGCTCTTTGCTGACCCTTCATCGCTCAACTGGCAACTCTACAGTCTTTTGAACAACTTGTATACGCCAGACACCGCGGTTTCCTCCCTTCTTCTCCTTGATAAATCCCCAGTCATTCTGCGCAAGGCCGTCAAGGAAGACTCTGAGATAGAACGCCTTCGCGAGACATTCGTTGAGGACGGGCTTGCTGTGGAGCGTTTTCTCAAATGGCTTGAGGAAAGCCTAGCTGCGGCGGAACGTGGAGATGCGGAGCCGGTGCGCGAATGGGATGCCTCGCTGAAACTCAGCTCCCTGCGTGCCGAAATCCCGGGATATAGGGGAGACAGTTTCGAGAATATATCCGCCTATGGCCCGTCCGCTGCCCTGCCTCATTATGTGACTCCTGCAAACGGATCGAGGATTATCGAAGGTCACGGGCTCTACCTTGTGGACTCCGGCGGACAGTACCTCACCGGCACGACTGATATAACCAGAACAGTCCCTATGGGACCGTGCACTGAACTTGAGAGGGAGGATTACACGCTTGTTCTCAAGGGAATGATCGACCTGTCAATGGCGGTATTTCCAAAGGGGACAGCCGGTTGTCAGATAGATGCCCTTGCCCGTGAACCGCTGTGGAGAGCCAAGCGCAATTTCGGTCACGGCACGGGTCACGGCATCGGCTACTATCTCGGCGTACACGAAGGCCCCCAGGACATCCGTCAGAATTTCAACCCACAGCCGCTGCTCCCTGGCATGGTAACGTCCAATGAACCGGGGCTCTATCGCGAGGGCATGCACGGCATCCGTCACGAGAATGTGCTCCTTACCATTCACGACCGCATTCCGGGAATTAATCCTACCGGCTGCAATGAGTTCGGCGAGTGGCTGCGTTTCGAAACCCTTACCTGCTGTCACATAGACACATCGGCGGTCATACCTGAACTGCTGACCGCCGATGAGAGGGAGTGGCTCAACGCCTACAATGCCTCCGTGTATGACCGCCTCGCCCCGAGGATGACTCCCGAGGAAGCCGCATGGCTCTCCCTAAAAACAATGCCCCTACAATAATCACATCCTCTCCAACACGATTAAGAGACATAGACTTGTGTGGGATAATCACTTCCTCTCCAACACACGATTAGAAATGTGCGGAAGTCGAAAGAATGCGAAAAAACGGGAAACCCGATGCGATTTTTTCATGAGCGGAGGGTTTCCCGTTTTCGCCTTGAGCCGTCAGCTCCCGAATTACTCTGTGTAGTTGACAAGATTTCCGGACAAATACTGGTCGTAGGCCGTCATATCAATGAGCCCATGTCCGGACAGATTAAAGAGTATGACCTTGCTCTCGCCCTCCTCCTTGCACTTGTTGGCCTCATCGATGGCCGCTGCGATTGCGTGGCATGACTCCGGAGCGGGGATAATTCCTTCGGCCTTTGCAAAGAGTACGCCCGCTGCGAACGAGTCAAGCTGCTGTATGTCAACTGCTTCCATTAGCCCATCCTTCAAAAGCTGCGACACGACCGCCCCGGCTCCGTGATAGCGCAGGCCGCCTGCGTGGATGTTCGCTGGAATGAAGTCATGCCCGAGGGAATACATCGGAATCAGCGGCGTGAGCCCGCTCTCGTCCCCGAAATCATACTCGAACTTGCCGTGGCTGAGCTTCGGACAGCTTGCCGGCTCCGCGGCGATGAATCTGGTCTTCTTCCCGTCAAAGAAATTATGCCTCATGAACGGGAAAGAGATGCCGCTGAAGTTTGAACCGCCTCCGAAGCAGCCTATCACGATGTCCGGATATTCACCGGCCATCTCCATCTGCTTCTCCGCCTCAAGCCCTATGACGGTCTGATGCAGGCTCACATGGCTCAGCACCGAACCGAGGGTGTATTTGCACCGCTCCGGAGTCGTCATTGCAAGTTCAACGGCTTCCGAAATTGCAGTTCCGAGTGAGCCCTGATGGTAAGGGTTCTTCGTGAGGATGTCCTTCCCAGCGCGTGTCGACATTGACGGAGAAGGGGTCACCTGCGCTCCGAAAAGTTGCATCATAGAACGGCGGTAAGGCTTCTGCTCGTAGGAAATCTTCACCTGATAGACGGCGGCCTCAAGTCCGAACAGTTTTGCCGCGTATGAGAGCGCCGTTCCCCACTGCCCGGCGCCTGTCTCCGTAGTGACGTTTGTTATTCCCTCCTCCTTGCAGTAGTAAGCCTGGGCGAGGGCCGAGTTAAGTTTGTGCGAGCCCACCGGGCTGACGCTCTCGTTCTTGAAATAGATGTGCGCCGGAGTGTCCAGAGCCTTCTCCAGCCCGTATGCACGTACAAGCGGGGTGGAGCGGTAGTAGGTGTACATCTCGCGGACTTTCTCCGGAATGTCAATCCAGCGGTCCTTCATGTTCAATTCCTGCCTTACGCATTCGCGACAGAACAGCACCGACATTTCGTCTTCTGTCACGGGCTTGTGCGTCCCCGGGTTGAGCATAGGCTGTGGCTTGTGCGGCATGTCCGCCTGGATGTTGTACCATTGCATCGGAATCTCATTCTCCTGCAAAAAGAATCTTTTCTGTTTCATTTTGTTATGGGTTTCATTGATTTTTGTCGGGATCTTTGTTTCCATATTCGCGGATAACAAAAAAATAAGCGGTGGCTCTGTGAGAGTCACCGCTTTCGGTTTCTATGTTTTCATCGTTATGCGAGGCATGGGCAGTAATTGTGGATGCACACTGCAACTGCAACAGTCGCGAAGCCGAGGAAAATCAGAGTTGCGAAGATGTAGGCGATGACCTTGAGTCTCTTGAGCCAGATGGCGTTGTTCCATCCGAGGGTCTGGAATGCGCTCCAGAAGCCGTGAGTGAGGTGGAACCAGATCGCTCCGAACCAGACAAGATACAGCACCGTGATCCACCATCGTCCGAAGGTGGCGTCAAGAAGGTCATAAGGATTTGACTCCTCACCGCCTGTGAAGTGCTGGAGCTGCATGTCAGCCCAGAAGTGGGTGAGGTGGAACGCGATGAAGCCGAGGATGATGATTCCCAGGACGATCATGTTCCTTGACGCGAAAGAGTCAGTCTTTGCCTTGCTTGCAACGGCATAGCGGCAGTAACCTCCGCGCGACTTGAGGTTCGTGTAAGTGAGGTAGCAGCCGTAGAATATGTGGATGACGAAGCCGAGCGCGAGCACAGGCACCATCACCGTCACAATCGGAAGTGACATAAAGTTGCAGCCAAGCTGGAAAAGCCCGTCGGATGCACCGTATTTTCCGGTGAAGAGGTCAATTACGGCAAAGAGGTTGATGCTCATGTGAAGCAGGAGGAAAAGGATGAGGAAAAGCCCCGAGATGCTCATTATGAGCTTCTTTCCGATTGATGATGTCAAAATGTTAGCCATAGATAATCAATAATTCAAGTTTCAAATGCCCAAACTTGGCTTTAGCGGTGCAAAGATATATTCTTTCTGCCAACTTTCATAATTATTCGGAAATTTTGTTGTCTCCAACCTCTTTTGTTTTCGTTTGGTGATGAATTTCAATTATATTTGCACCGAAAAAACGCTGATGGCCAAAATTCTCGATGTCAGCCGCAGATGAAATCCTCTGATATCGTGTTGGACTGCGGGTGTTTGCTAATTGTTAAATTATTATGTATAAAAGAGTTCTGTTGAAACTTAGCGGGGAGAGCCTTGGCGGACCTGTGGGAAAGGGGATTGACGAGAATTGTCTGTCCGAGTATGCTAATGAGATTGCGCAGGCCGTGAAAGGCGGCCTCCAGGTGGCGATTGTCATCGGGGGAGGCAACATATTCCGTGGTTTGAGCGGTGTTGGAAAGGGATTTGACCGAGTAAACGGGGATAAGATGGGTATGCTGGCAACTGTCATCAATTCGCTCGGGCTGGCCATGGCACTGCGTTCTGAAGGTGTTGAGGCGGAAGTCTTTACCGCGACTCCGATGATGCCCGTGGCGCGCTATTACATGCGGGATGACGTTGTGGGTGTGCTGGAAAGGGGTGGCGTGGCTCTTCTTGCAGGAGGCACAGGAAACCCGTTCTTCACGACCGACTCCGGCGCCGCTCTACGCGCTCTTGAGATCAATGCCGATGCTCTGCTTAAGGGCACCCGTGTCGATGGGGTCTATACCGCTGATCCGGAGAAGGACCCTGCTGCAGTGAAATACGATGAACTGACTTTTGACAAGGCTATGGAAGGACATCTGAAGGTAATGGATCAGACGGCCTTTGCACTTTGCCGCGAAGGTGACATGCCGGTTATCGTGTTCGATATGAACCGCAAGGGCAATCTTCTCAAACTTGTGCATGGCGAAAAGATTGGAACACTCATCCATGTTTAGCAAATTGCCCCTAATGAAGCGGGGTGCACGTATGGAATAAAAAGATATAAAACTAAATAACACCATCATCATGATTGAAAAGGCAAACGAAATCCTGGAAGAAGCCAAGATGAATATGGAGGACGCCGTTGTGTTCCTCGAGGAAGACCTCAAGACCTACAGGGTGGGCAAGGCCAATCCCACAATCTTCAGCAACGTTCTCGTTGACTATTACGGGGCCATGACTCCGGTTCCGCAGGTGGCTTCAGTGACTGCTCCGGATGCGAAGACCCTCGCCATCCAGCCGTGGGAGAAAAAAATGATACCTGCCATTGAGAAGGCCATCATTGACGCCAATCTCGGCCTCACACCGTCCAACAACGGCGAGACCATCCGCTGCACCGTTCCGCCTCTCACTGAGGAACGCCGCAAGGAGCTCATAAAGAAGGCTAAGGCTGCCGGCGAGAGTTCCAAGATTGTTGTCCGTAATGCAAGACGTGACGCCATCGAGGCCTTGAAAAAGGCTCAGAAGGATGGTCTTGCGGAGGATATGCAGAAGGACTATGAGGATAAGGTGCAGAAGGCTACCGATTCATGGGTGAAGAAGATTGATGAGTTGGTCTCTGCAAAGGAAAAGGACATATTGACCGTCTGACGGGGCGCCTGAAAGGCGAACTGCTGCGTTGGGCGTCTTGATGAAATCCTCACAACCATCAGGTTGCTGCGGTATTCATCTTCACCGTCCGCCTTGCATTTCATCCTTTTATGCATCCCCTCTCTTTCAGCAACTTTGACAGATTGTTGAAATGTATCTGCTTTGATAGATCCGGGAAATTGGCTGAAAGCGAAGTTATTTAAGAATTATTCAAGAACCGGTGATGCCGGTTCTTGTTGTGTGTGAAGAAGATATGAATAAGAAGATTAAGCGGATTTCACCGGTGAGCACAATGAAGTCTAACGGTGATTATGAGTGGAAGTTCTCTACTTTCGGAGGCGTGACCCGCGTGAATGTCAGCACCGGTGAGGACATCGCCCATCTGGGCGAACTTGACCAGAAGCTCTGGACGGTGCTCAGTTGTCCGGCGTCCGGTCTTGAGATGGATCCGGACACGCTCGCGCTGCTTGATCTCGATGGAGATGGAAAGATTCGTGTGCACGAGGTGCTTGCGGCTGTGGATTGGCTCAAGTCCCGTCTGTCTGACATGAACGTGCTCATAGACAGACCATCGGAACTCCCGCTGTCATCGATAAACACGGGGACTGAAGAGGGCGCGAAAATATATGCCTGCGCAAGGCAGATTCTCGAAAATCTCGGTCTGAAGAAGGACACGATTTCGATAGCCGATGTCAGCAACAGCATCGCCATATTCGCGGGAACGCGTTTCAACGGGGACGGCATAATCACGGAGAACTCTACTGATGACGCGGAACTCAAGAATATAATAAAGGAGTGCATCGCCTCTTTCGGTGCGGTTCAAGATCGAAGCGGAGACCCAGGCGTGGATGCGGACAGGATTGCCGCGTTCTACAAGGCTGCAGCGGACTATGTGGCGTGGAAGGATGCCGGAGTGAAGGAGATATTCCCTTACGGCGACAATACGGCTGACGCTCTTGCCGCCTGCACGGCACTGAAGGAAAAGGTCGCGGATTTCTTCATGCGCTGCAAGCTCGCGGCGTTCAACTCCGACAGTACCGCCGTTCTTGACGTGAGCGCCGAGCGCATAGGCGAAATCAGCTCCAAGGACCTTGCTGCCTGCACGGACGAGATTGCGGCATACCCGCTTGCCAAGGTCAATGCCGACGCCCGTCTTCCGCTTACGGGAATTAACCCGGCGTGGAAGGCGGTCTTCGACAAGTTCAAGGCTCTGGTAGTCGATGCGGACTATCCTTCGGCGGAATACCTTACGGAAGAGCAGTGGAACGGGATTCTCGCAAAGTTCAACGCCTACACGGCATGGTGTGACGCGAAGATCGGCACTGAAGTCGAATCGCTGGGCTATGACCGCCTTTCCGAAATTCTTAAGGAAGACCGCAAGGCCGAACTTGACGCGCTCATAGCGGAGGACAAGTCTCTCGAAGGCGAGGTGAACGAGATTCAGGCTGTGAATAAACTGCTTCATCTCTGCCGCGACTTTTACACTCTGCTTCGCAACTATGTGACATTTTCCGACTTCTATTCGACTGAAGACACGATGAGCTCCGTGTTCCAGGCCGGCAGGCTCTACATCGACCAGCGCAATTGCGACCTTTGCATAAAGGTCACTGACATGGCCAAGCAGGGAACGATGGCTGGAGCAAGCGGGATGTTCCTGCTCTATTGCGACTGCACGTCTAAGAAGACATCCGCCAAGATGACCATCGTCGCGGTGATGACCGACGGCGACATCAACAACCTCAAGGTCGGCTGCAACGCCGTCTTCTACGACCGCGCCGGCAACGACTGGGATGCCGTCGTGACGAAGATAGTCGATAACCCGATAAGCGTCCGCCAGGCCTTCTGGTCGCCGTACAAGAAAATCGGGAATTTCGTCGAGACGCAGATTAACAAGATTGCGGCAAAGCAGGATTCAAAGGTGCTTGAGAAGGCCACTGCGGACATTTCAGCCGCCGGAACCAATGTCGCAGCCTCGGCTGCCGCAGGCACGGCTCCCGCTCCGGCACAGCCTTTCGACGTCGCCAAGTTTGCCGGCATCTTCGCTATGATAGGAATGGCCCTCGGTTCAATAGGAACTTTCCTCGGAGGTCTATATACGACTTTTGTCAGCCTCAGTTTCTGGGGGATGGTCGGCTCGATTGCCGGAATCATCCTCATCATTTCCGGACCGTCCATGATTATGTCCTGGCTCAGCCTGCGCAAGCGTAACCTCGCGCCGATTCTCAACGCCAACGGCTGGGCTGTGAACTCCAAGGTGATTGTCAATGTACGCTTCGGCCAGACCCTTACAGGCATGGCCAAGATGCCGGTCTTCGTCGGCAACGACCCGTTCGCCGAGAAGAAGATGCCAAAGTGGAAAAAGGCAGTCATCGGCATCGCCCTCATCCTCGGCATCCTCGTCGGAATCTATTTCTGCCTCCCGAAGAACATCCGCCCGTTCTGGCCGCAGCCTAAGTCCCAGACCGAGTGCCCGGCGCAGGAGACGGCTGCTCCTGTTGATACAACCCGGACAACAGTTCCCGCCTAATTCGCAACTGCTGTAGTCGAAGGAACTCTGAAATAGATATATGACATGACAAAAGAGCAGCTTCTGAAAAAATTGCAAGGTGTCGAATGGGATGACTTTGAATGTAAGTCAGCCCAAAGTAAGGTGCCTGCCAATGTTTGGGAAACCGTGAGCTCGTTCAGCAATACGGCTGGAGGCTGGATTGTTTTTGGCGTAAATCAGGCAGGAAAGAAGTTTGACGTACAAGGGGTTTCGGATGTTGAGCATGTCGAATCAGATTTCTTGAATACGCTTCGTTCCGGACAAAAGTTCAATTGCCGGATTTTCCCTGTGGCGAGAAAATTTGACATAAATGGATTAAATGTTCTTGCTTTCTTTGTTCAGCCATCTCCGGATAAGCCGGTATATTTCGGCGGCACCGTAAACAATACGTTTATACGGAGCGGTTCCGGAGACAGACGTGCGACAAACGAGGAAATCGCGGCTATGTTCAGAGACCGGATGTTCGGGATTAAGTCAGAGCAGTTTATATCTGGAACATCCATTGAGGACATAAATATGGCAACACTTCATGATTATCGGAGTTATTTGTCCTCAACGCAATCCAAACATACATTTGAGTCTGACAGCGATTCGGAGTTCTGCTATAAGATTCATGTTATGGATAAGGACGGCACTTTGAATTATGCCGGACTTACTATGTTCGGGAAAAGGAACTCAGTTTTGAGATATGTTCCTACATTTTGTGTGGATTATGTTGAAATACCGGGGGACTCTTTGGAGACTGCAGAGACTCGATACAGCTACAGGATACCTGAGCAGGAAAACATTTGGGACGCGTTCAGGATTATAAACCGTCGCCTTCAAACAGTTGTGAACATACCGTTCCATCTGGATTCGGAAGGGCGTAATGTGGGAGATATGTCTCAGTATGAAATCATTCGCGAAGCGTTGGCAAACTTTCTCATGCATTCGGATCAATTCAATACGGTGCGTTCATGTATTCATGTGTTTCTCAATCGTGTAGAATTTATAAATGGAGGGGCGATGCCTGTAAAGGTGAATGAAATAAGCGGGCAATGCTATACAAATCCAAGGAATCCTTCCCTTGCGAGGATGTTCAGACTCGCCGATGTCGCTGAGAATGTCGGTTTTGGGATTCATAAACTTTTGAGCTGGAAGAATCTTACGGGAAATGATGTGTCAATAGAAAATGGTATAGACAGGACATCTGTTGTCTTCTGGACGAAGAGAATTGTTGATAATGAAAGTTCGGTAAAAAGTTCGGTAAAAACATCAGATAGAATAAAACAGATGATGACGGAGAATCCTGAAATTACTTTGGCGCAAATTGCAGAGTGTCTGCAGATTTCACAAAGAAGCATCGAGAAATCGGTTCGGAAACTCATGTCCTCAGAAGAGATAATTAGAGTCGGTCCCAAGAAAGGTGGAACTTGGAAGGTGTTGGATAGAAAATAAAACAAAAAGACGGCTGA
>DJSA01000056.1:24578-28804 GCA_002438905.1 Bacteroidales bacterium UBA6346 | reverse complement strand
CACTACCCCCTCAAAGTAGCGCGTCTACCATTT
Organism: Bacteroidales bacterium UBA6346; assembly: GCA_002438905.1. Lineage (GTDB taxonomy): Bacteria > Bacteroidota > Bacteroidia > Bacteroidales > UBA932 > Cryptobacteroides. The sequence goes on along the minus strand of DJSA01000056.1, from coordinate 28,771 downwards.
CGCCACATCCGCTTTGAATTGGGACTGCAAAAGTAGACATATTTTCTCATTCCACAAAATTTTTCTTCAAAAAATACATGTACTTTGTTCAGTTTTGCGAAATTTGCATTCTCAATACCCCGTATTTGACCTTTCCTGAAGAATGGTCGACACTTTTGAGGTTGTTTAACAGTTCTTCTTCACATCATCTCTGGATAGGTTTACAGCTATCTCAAGAAGTTCGTTATCGGAAAATAATTCGCGGAATCACAGGATTTTTGCCCGATTCCGCGAGTTATAACTGTTCTGATGAGCTACAATATCAGGCTGAAGATACGGAATGTCGCGAAGGACAGAATCCAGGCGAGGGCGAGGGTTATTGCCGCAGAGAGAAATGCCCACTTCCAGCCGCCGGCTTCGTTGCGGATGGCCGCGAAGGTCGCGAAGCATGGGAGGTAGAGCAGGATGAACACCATGTAGGCGAGCGCGGCTGCTGGGGTCGTGTGCCTCTGGAGTGCCTTCTGGAGATGGCTAGTGTTCTCTGTGTCCGCTTCGGCGGTGTTTTCCGTGCCGACGGCTTCGGTGTGAGCCTTGCCTATGTTTTCGCCGGAGGAGCCTGCCTCCATGGCTCCAGCACCATTTACGGTGTTGTTCCCAGTACCATTTCCGGAGATTCCCTCCGCCGCATCATCCTCGCTATACATGATACCAAGCGTGCTGACAATCAGCTCCTTGGCACCTATTCCAGAGAGAATGCCGATGTCCATCTTCCAGTCAAATCCGAGAGGCGCAAGCGCTGGCTCCACGGCCTTACCGAGATATCCTAGGTAGGAGTTTTCCTGCTGCTCCTCCGCTGTAGGGTACTTGTCGTGGTTCGGGAAATAGCTCAGGAACCAGATTGCAATCGAGCAGATGAGGATTATGCCGCCTATCTTGGACAGATACTCCTTGCATTTTTCCCAAGTGTGCCTGAATACCGCCTTTGCAGTCGGAATCCTATATGGCGGAAGTTCCATAACGAATGGGAGGTCGTCGTCCTTGATGAAATGGCTCATCACGCGTGCACATATAACAGCGAGCGCAATGCCGAGAACATAGAGTCCAAGCAGGACGAGTCCGGCGTGGTGAGGGAAGAATGCAGCTGTCAGAAGAATATAGACAGGAAGCCTGCCGGAGCATGACATGAACGGAATCACGAGAATCGTCAGCAGGCGGCTCTTGCGCGATTCGATGGTGCGTGTGGCCATGATTGCCGGCACATTGCAGCCGAATCCCATAATCATCGGGATGAACGACTTCCCATGCAGCCCCATCTTGTGCATCATCCTGTCCATGATGAACGCCGCGCGCGCCATATATCCCGAATCCTCAAGCAGCGAGATGAAAAGGTAGAGCAGCAGGATGTTCGGAAGGAACACCAGAACGCTGCCCACTCCTCCGATGATCCCGTCCACAATCAGATCCCTCAGCCACCAGTCTCCCATGAAGCCGCCAACCATTTCTCCGAGCTTGTCTACGCACCACTGAATCCAGTCCACAGGATAAGCCCCGAGGGTGAAGGTTCCTTGGAACACGATGAATAGCAGCACGATGAAAATCGGGAACGCCAGCCACCTGTTCGTGACCACTGAGTCAATCTTCTCCGAAAGGGTTTTCTGCTCGTGTCCCTTGTCGTTGCGCTTCCAAGTCTCTGCCAGCGCCCCTTGGATGAACGCGTACTTTGCCTCCACGATTGCAGTCTCGGCCGACATTCCAAGTATCTCCTTGATTCTCTTCTGCTCCTCGAACCTTGCGGCTATGATTTCATCGCGGTTCGGAAGTGCCTCCACAACCTTGGCGATGTCGCTATCGTTCTCAAGATATTTGATCGCAAGGTAGCGCGTGGAATATTTCTGCCTGATGTCATCGTTTTTCTGCAGCAGAAGCTTTATCCGGTCAATGCTCTGTTCAAGTTCTGGCCCGTGGTTGATGTGGATGTGACGCGAAAGTGCCGGCGTATTGTGCTCATAGACGGCAATCACCGTGTCGAAGAGCTTGTCGATTCCCTCGCCAGTACGGCTTATCGTAGGTACAATCGGGAGCCCGAGAAGGTAGCCCAACTGCTTGATGTCCAGATAGTCTCCGCTTGCCTTTAACTCGTCATACATGTTAAGTGCAACGACCGTCCTGAGGTTCATGTCGATGACCTGCGTCGTCAGATAAAGATTCCTCTGGAGGTTCGATGCATCGATGACGTTTATGACGACGTCCGGGGTCTCTTCGATGAGGTTCTTCCTCACATACAATTCCTCTGGGCTGTATGCCGAAAGGGAATATGTCCCCGGCAGGTCGACGAGCGTGAAAGTATATCCTCCATGTTCAAATACCCCTTCTTTCGCGTCCACCGTCACTCCGCTATAGTTCCCGACATGTTCGTGGGCGTTTGCCGCCACGTTGAAGAGCGATGTCTTCCCGCAGTTCGGATTTCCCACTAGCGCGACCCTTATCGACTTTCTTTTCTTGTCGATGAGAGCCTTTATCTCTTCCTCTGAAAACTCCGAATCTCTGTCCTGCCCAGCAACATCCTTCCCCGTCGCATTCGAAATCTCGGAATTATATTTTTTCGTGTCTTCGCAGTCCTTGGCCTCAATCGCCCTGCGCGGCTGCGCTGGTCCGAAAGCTTCCGGATTTTCCTTGAGCATCTCCCTCGCCTCATCGCGGGTCAGGACCTCTATCTTCTCCGCTTCCTCGCGCCGGAGGGAAATCTTGTAGCCAATAATCTCATATTCAATTGGATCTCGGAATGGGGCGTTGAGTATCACCTTCACCCTGCTGCCCTTAACGAAGCCCATCTCCGTTATCCTTTTCCTGAAACTGCCGTGTCCGCTGACCTTCACAACGACGGCAGTCTCACCTGTTTTAAGTTCTGAAAGTTTCATATAATTGCTCGTCTTTTTAGCGCGGCAAATATATTAAAAATGAATGCAAATTCATATCCCCATTTGTTGGTATTGTCTTAATCTGGTAGTTTCGGTTTTCTCCGATATTTCGCATATTTCATAAAATGTCGTAAATTTGCCAATTTGTGTCCTGAGCGGGCAGATTAAATCATAGATATATGTTAGACATATTGGCGATAACTTGGAACGTCGAGCCGGAAATATTCCACATCGGCGGACTTTCCATCCGGTACTATTCGATTCTCTTCGTTTCGGGATTCATCATCGGCTGGTACATATTCCGGCATTTCTTCAGAAACGAGGGAATCCAGATTAACCCTCTTTTGGACTATCTTCTTTACACGCTGTTGATTGCAACAATCGTGGGGGCACGTCTGGGACACTGCATCTTCTATCAGCCGGACTACTACTTCGGCTCGTGGGCGGGCTTCGCGGAGATTTTCATGCCATGGAAGGGCGGTCTTGCGAGTCACGGCGGAGCCATTGCGCTGATTATAGCGATGATATGGTTCGCCCGCAAGTTCGGACGGAAAAATGACTTCGATTTCGTCTGGATTATGGACCGGCTCGCCATTACCGTCTGCTTCGCCGGGGCGCTCATACGTCTTGGAAACCTCTTCAACTCAGAGATTTTCGGTGGCCCGACCGACCTCCCATGGGGATTCCGCTTCCCGCGTTCCTACGAGTGGGTTCAGCTCTACGGCCCGAGCGCGGAGCATCCCGAGGGCCTTGCCTGCCATCCGACCCAGCTCTACGAGGCTCTCTGCTACCTCATTCTCGGCATAGTCCTCGTCCTTGTCTATGAAAAGCGGCTTGACAAGGTGCACCGGGGCTTCTTCATTGGCTGGTTCCTCATCGGCTGCTTCGGCTCGCGCTTCCTCATCGAGTTCATCAAGAACCCGCAGGTGGAGTTCGAGCGGAACATGCTCCTCGACATGGGCCAGTGGCTCAGCATCCCGTTCATCCTTCTCGGCATCGGCTTCCTTGTCTATGCGGCCGTCCGCAAGCTCCCTGCCCGTGCCGTCCACCCGGAAAAATCCAAGCCGACTCACTATGCCAAACCGCTGACGAAATAGGCAAATATTCTTCTGACATCAGTCTCTACACGGCTCTATTTCGATTGAAATGAAGTGACTAGGCAGAATAGTATGGGGAGAGGGGATGCAGAAAAAGATGGAGTGCAAGGCGCACCGACCAACAAGACGCATCAGCGTCGTGCGAAGAACAACGAAGCGAGAGCCTTGTGCGATAGTGTGCACGGAGCACCACTTCCCC
>DJSA01000056.1:0-24563 GCA_002438905.1 Bacteroidales bacterium UBA6346 | reverse complement strand
GAGGGGACGGGAGGGGTCTATTGGGATGGTGAGGATTTCATCAAGACGAGTAACGCGGCAATCCGCTTTCTCTGCGCCCCGATATGGCATTGTTATTGCGTAACGGAGACATCCTTTTGTACATATCTGAATGCAATTTGTAATAAATTGCTGATTTATATCAGTTTGGATTGCGTTGTATGATGCCGTCTTCCGGTTTGCGGGGCATCGTTCGGATAGTTAGTGTAGAAAAATATATAAAAACAGAAATGGTCAAGATGAAGAAGATTATTGCGTTTGGCCTTGTGTTAGCGTCGCTTGCCTTCCTGCCGTTGGACGGATTCGCCCAGTACAAGGAAAAGAAGGACGGCAAGGAAACTCCGAAGACCGAAGTTCAGCTCATTCTTGAAGAGGCTGACTCGGCCGAGACACCGGTAGTCATATCGCTGGAACAGGCGCTGAAGATTGCGCTGAGCGAAAACATTGCCGTGAAGGTGGCGGACAAGGAAATTGAAAGGACAAAGTATGCGAAGAAAGGCACTTACGCTTCCCTTTTCCCGCAGATTGATGCTACCGGCTCCTATCAGAGAACAATCAGGAAACAGGTGATGTACATGGACTTCGACATGAGCAGTATCGGTGGTGGTTCTGGTTCAACTGGTTCAGGAAGCGGCTCCGGAGAGGGCAGCGGTGAGTCCGGTGAGGGCTCGGGTGGAAGCGGCTCCGGTTCAACGACTTCGGGCAGTTCCAAATCTAACGGAGGAGGACTTGAGGTAGGACGTTGGAACACGTGGAGTGCCGGAATTTCCGCTTCAATGCCGCTTGTGAACGCGCAACTTTGGAAAAGCATCAAAATTTCCGGGATGGACGTTGAACTCGCGGTCGAAAAGGCACGCGCCTCACGTCTTGACATGGTAAGCCAGGTTAAGAACGCCTACTATGCTGTCTTATTTTCAAAGGAAGCCTTCAACGTGTATAAAGAGGTATATGAGAACGCAATGACCAACTTCGCTGAGACTGAAAAGAAATACAACGTTCAGAAGGCGACCGACCTTGACATGGCACGCGCAAAGACCACCGTCGCCAATGCCATTCCTAATGTCTATAACGCCGAAAGTTCTATTATCCTCGCCTTGTGGCAGCTCAAGGCCGTCATGGGAATCGACCTTGAGATGAACATCGATGTCGAAGGGGCTATCGAGGACTATTCCGAGTATATGACTTCTGATGTCACAAAGGCCGACAGCATCTCGCTCGACCGCAACTCCACGATGAAACAGCTTGAGATTCAGGCCAATGAACTTGCCCAGAGCATAAAGGCTCAGCAGTATGCCTACATCCCGACTCTCGCCCTCGCGTTCAACTACAGCTACAACGCGATGACAAACGACTTCAATTTCAAGGAGTACAAATGGACACCATATTCATACATCGGGGTGAGTCTTTCGATTCCTATTTTTTCCGGTGGAAAGCGTCTCAACCAGGTGCGTCAGGCGCGCAACAGTTACGAGCAGATGAGACTTCAGATGACCTCCACCGAGCGTAACCTCAAGATTTCCATCCGTCAGTCACTCAACACGATGGAGACTAACGTCAAGAGCTACGATGCTGCAAGGGACGCCGTTGCCTCCGCCGAAAAGGCATACAGCATCGCGGAGAAATCCTACGAGGTGGGACGCGCTACCCTCACTGACCTGAACGATGCGCAGCTTGCCCTCACGCAGTCACGGCTGGCGGTTTCCCAGGCAGTCTACAACTTCATTGTTGCAAAAACCCAGCTTGAGCAGACTCTCGGGCAGGACTTCACTGAATAGCGCCAATCTTTGGAACAACAGATTTTGAAAATATTGAAGATATGAACAAGATAGCAAGAAATTTAGCATTTGCGGCCGCTGTGATTGCAGCCGCGTCATGTGGCAACGGAAAGAAGTCCGAACCTGCAGCTGCGACGGCAGCGGCCGTGGAAGATGAGACTCCGCTCGTGACAGTGGTGACGGTCAGCAGGCAGGACGTTCCGCAGACTTCGGTTTACACATCCGATGTCGAACCTTATGCCAAGAACAACATTGCCCCTCAGACATCGATGAGAATCAGCAAGATCAATGTTGAGGTCGGCGACTTTGTCCGTGCGGGGCAGATACTTGCCGAGATGGACAGGCTCCAGCTCCAGCAGGCCGAGCTTCAGATGAAGAACAACGAGACAGAGTACAACCGTCTCAAAGGATTGTATGACGCCGGCGGGCTTTCAAAGTCCGACCTCGATGCGATAGAGCTTTCCTACAAGGTCAGCAAGACTAACTACGACAACCTTCTCCAGAACACCATCCTCCGCTCGCCGATAAACGGTGTGGTAACTGCAAGAAATTACGACAAGGGGGATATGTTCTCGATGGGACAGCCGATTTACACGGTTGAGCAGATCGTCCCTGTGAAATTGCTCGTCGGCATCTCCGAGAGCGACTACTCCAAGGTGAAGAAGGGCAACGAGGTGAACATCACCGTGGATGCCTTCCCCGGCAAGGTCTTCATCGGCAAGATTAACCGCATATATCCGACAATCAACGAATCCACGCACACTTTCAATGTGGAGGTAATAGTTCCCAACAAGGACAATGTGCTGCGTCCTGGCATGTATGCCCGCGTGACCGTCCAGTTCGGCGTGAACCACAGCGTTGTGGTGCCTGACACGGCAATCGTCAAGCAGACCGGCTCCGGCGAGAGGTTTGTCTACATCCTGAACGACGACGGAACAGTCACCTATCAGAACGTGAAGCTTGGCCGACGCATGGAGTCAATGTATGAGATTCTTTCCGGAGTCGAGGAGGGCGCGAAGGTCGTCACCGAAGGGCAGGTCCGCCTGAAGGACGGAATAAAGGTCAATGTCGCGAAATAGGTTTCTCCGTCATTTCGGATCAGACGAAATCGAAATGAATCAGAGAGAGATCTGTGCGCATTAAGAAAATCTGTGGATATAGAAAATAAGGAAAAATGAGCATATACAGAAAAGCGGTAGATAATCCGGTGACGACGGCTCTTGTGTTCACGGCCTTCGCCATATTCGGCATATTCTCGCTGATGAACCTGTCCATCAATAACTTCCCTGACTTCGATGCGAACACCATCATGGTGATGTCGTCCTATCAGGGAGCGAGTGCCGAAGACATAGAGACGAACCTTACGAAGGTTCTGGAAAACTCGCTGAATGGTGTGAGCGACCTTAAGCACATTACCTCTCAGTCTAAAGAGAACGTCAGTATCATAACCCTTGAGTTTGAGTACGGAGTTGATATTGACGAGGCTACGAATAATGTCCGAGACAAGTTGGACATGGTGAATTCAAGCCTGCCCGATGGTGCCTCTGTTCCGGTCATATTCAAGTTCAGCGCGGACGATATGCCTATCATCATCTTCTCGGCCACGGCAAACCAGAGCATTCCTGCCCTTGAGAAGATACTTGATGATAAGGTTTCCACTCCGCTTGCGCGAGTGTCGGGCGTTGGAACAGTGTCAGTTTCAGGTGCTCCTAAGCGTGAAATTCAGGTCTATTGCGACCCGAACAAGCTTCAGGCATATGGTCTTTCCATAACCGGAATTTCCAGTATCCTCGCCTATGAGAACAAGAATGTCCCGTCGGGAAGCATTGACATCGGCTCCGACACATACACTCTCCGAATCGAGAAGGAATTTGCCAGCGCGGACGAGATGCTTGACGTGGTCGTCGGCTACTCCGGAGATGAGGCGGTCTACCTCCGCGATGTCGCCACCGTCAAGGATGGGCTTGAGGAAAAATCCCAGGAAGCCTACACCAACGGAGTGCAGGGCGCGCAGATTATCATCCAGAAGCAGTCCGGCGCCAACACGGTGAATGTCATCAAAAAGGTGAAGAAGACAATGGCCCAGATTCAACAGACCCTGCCTTCCGACATTAAGATAACCACGGTCGTCGACAGTTCGCGAAACATCATCAACTCCATCAACTCCCTGAAGGAGACCATCATAATCACCTTCCTTGTGGTCGCGCTCATCGTGTTCCTTTTCCTCGGAAGGTGGAGGGCGACGTTCATCATTGTGCTCGCGATACCGATTTCCCTTCTCGCGTCCATTATCTATCTTTTCGCGACCGGCAACACGCTGAACATCATATCGATGTCCGCGCTCTCCATTGCAATCGGTATGGTCGTCGATGATGCCATAGTCGTGCTGGAGAACGTGACGACGCACATCGAGAGGGGAGAGAAGCCTAAGGAGGCCGCTGTGCATGGAACTCAGGAGGTCGGTATTTCCGTCATAGCCTCAACGCTCACCATGCTTGCAGTGTTCCTTCCGCTGACGATGATTAAGGGAATGTCCGGAATCATGTTCCGCCAGCTCGGTTGGATTGTGTCAATCATCATGATTGTCTCCACCACCGGTGCGCTCACCCTTGTCCCTATGATGTGCTCGCGCATGCTTCGTCTTAAGCTTTCACATGGGAAGGTCTATAATTTCGTCTTTGGCAACATCAATAAGTTCATTGCGTGGATTACCAGAGGTTATGGTCATGTAATTCATTGGGCGGTAAGGCATCGCGTTGTTGTCGTATGCGCTGCTCTTGCAATATTCCTCGGCTCCATTGCGCTTTACCTTCCGTATATGAAGACTGAATATTTCCCTCAGTCAGACTCGGGACGTCTTCGCGCAACGATCGAACTTCCGGTCGGAACGGGGCAGGACGTGACACGCGAACTCGCTAATGAGATCTATCAGAAAGTGGTCGCTGCTGCGCCTGAGATTAAGGTTTATAGTTACTCACTCGGTCAGGCCGATTCTGACAATGCCTTTGCTTCCATGCAGAACAATGGAACAAACATCATTTCCGTCAACATCGACTGCGGGAGTATGGAAGATCGTGTGCGCTCGTCGTCAGAAATTGCGGATGAAATGAGGGCAATCTTGAACACCTATCCTCAGATTAAGAAATTTACCGTCACCGAAGGCGGAATGGGAATGGGCGGTTCAACATCCGTGAAACTTGAGGTTTATGGCTACGATTTCACAAAGACCGATGACATCGCTGCGCAACTTGCAACTAAGATGAGGGAGGATGCAGCCTTTTCGGAGGCCGTTGTGAGCCGTGATGAATACACCCCTGAGTATGAGGTGGACTTCGACCGTACAAAACTTGCGCTGAACGGGCTCAATAGTACAACTGCCGCAGCCGCGGTGAGTGCTGCGATAAAGGGCTCCGTCCAGTCCTATTATCGTGAAGATGGAGAGGAGTATAATATCCGTGTGCGTTACGCTCCGGAGTTCAGGACAGACATTTCAGATGTGGAGAATATTGTGGTCTACACTCCGGCGGGTGCGTCAATCAAGGTCAAGGACCTCGGACGTGTCATTGAGACTTCAACTCCGCCTACAATCGAGAGAAAGGACCGTCAGCGTCTTGTGACTGTGACAGGGTATGTTGCCCGTGGTTATGCGCTTTCCGATGCTGCGGCAATGGCTCAGAGTGCAATAAAGTCAACCGACATTCCATCGGAAATTTCTGTGAACATTGCCGGAGACATTGAGGATCAGCAGGATACCTTCAAGGATCTCATAACGCTCCTCATCCTGATTGTCATCCTCGTCTACATGGTGATGGCGTCCCAGTTCGAGTCGTTCATGAGCCCGTTCGTCATTATGTTCTCAATTCCGTTCGCCCTCACCGGTGTCGCTCTCGGATGTATGATTACGGACACAGCGATCGGAGTGATGGCTCTCATCGGCGTGATTATCCTCATGGGTATCGTAGTGAAGAATGGTATTGTGCTCATAGACTACACCATCCTGCTTCAGGAGCGTGGCAATGAGGTTAAGGAAGCCGTCGTTACGGCCTGCAAGAGCCGTCTTCGCCCTATCCTCATGACCACACTCACAACGGTCCTCGGTATGGTGCCTATGGCAATCGGAACCGGTGAGGGTTCTGAAATGTGGCGTTCATTGGGTATCACGGTCGCATGGGGTCTTACGGTTTCGACGCTCGTGACCCTCATCATCATCCCTACTATCTACACCTCCTTCGTTGAGGCCGGTAACCGTCGACGCGCCCGCAAGGCCGCAAGACTCGCGGCGAAGAACGCGTAGTGTGCGGGAACATGACAAACAGAAGGATATGGTCAGATGACTGGAACATTTGTGCAGTATTTTTGAGGACAGATTTCTTTTTGAAGAAGGAGTGTACTGGGGTACATGGCTGATGAAAAAAGGAATCTGGTCCAAAAAGACAAACAATATATGAAAACAATATTTATCGCATACAATCAGGCCTATAACATGGAACTTGTTGATGTCCTTGAGGCTCAGGGCTGCAAGGGCTACACCATGTGGAACGAAATCACGGGTCGCGGTTCCGAAACAGGCGAGCCACATCAGGGAACCCATGCATGGCCAACCCTTAACAACGCCATGCTTGCAGCCGTGCCGGACGAGAAGGTCGATGCCATCCTCGCCGGGCTCTCAGCGAAGAATGCAGAATATCCGGAACTCGGACTCCGAGCCTTTGTCTGGAACGTTGAGAAATCGATATAGACAGTCTTTCATGGACAGTTCGCTATTCTGAAGCCGAACTCGTTTTTGCATTGACGTCATAAATTATTATATTTGTGGTTCGGATTTTTTCATTTGGAAAATCCGGACTACATTTGTTTAATCATTAAAGGTCAGAATTATGGAGCATATTGTAAATGACGCGAATTTCGCGGAAGTTGTTGCATCTAACAGCGTGGTTCTCGTCGATTTCTGGGCGACTTGGTGCGGCCCTTGCCGTGCCCTTGGCCCGACAATCGCGGAAATTGCAAATGAATACGAAGGCCGGGCGTTTGTCGGCAAGTGCAATGTCGATGAAAACTCGGAGGCTGCCGCTCAGTTCCGCATAATGAGCATTCCGGCGCTGCTTTTCTTCAAGGACGGCAAACTCGTCGACAGGCTCGTGGGCGCTCAGCCGAAGGCAAATATTACCGCTAAGTTGGATGCAATATTGTAGTTTTGTATGAAAAAGATATTTTCGATTTTTGCGGTTGCGGCCGTGTCCGTGCTCTTTGCGGCGACGGCTAACGCGCAGTTCAATTATGGTGTAATCGGTGGTGCGACATTCTCGTCCGCAAAGTCAAGCGATTGGAAACTCACAAAGGATACGCAGTATCATGTCGGAGCGACGTTCAAGCTCTCGCTTCCGCTCGGATTTGCCGTGCAGCCATCGGTAATGTATCAGGTGAAGGGCACGAATGTTCCTTCCTCGACCGAGGAAATTGCCTCATTTGACTACAGCGCAGGCTATCTTGAGGTTCCCGTTTCGATCCAGTGGGGGCCGGATCTTCTGATCATGAGGCCTTATTTCGAATGCGTCCCGTTCTTCGGCTATGCCCTGAACAATAAGTACAAGGGCAGCGAGTCTCAGAAAAATAACTGGACCGGACTCAATCGTTGGGAATACGGAGTCGGACTGGGTGCCGGCATCGAGGTATGGCATTTCCAGATTTCCGCGCGATATAACTGGAACTTCGGGACGCTCTTCGATGCGAAGCAGGAGATTACCGATGCAAGTTCATTCGCGGCGAAGATGAGGGATTCGATAGGAGACAAGAGCCGTTTCGGGGGCGTGACGGTTTCCCTCGCAGTGCTGTTCTAAAGGCATTTATGTCGGGAGCCGGCTCTCTGAAGGGCGGCGGAAGCGTCAGGCACATGGATATAGGAACTGTCAGGGAATTTCTCGGCAAGGACTGGACTGACGTCCAGGAACTGATTTCCGGGGTATTGAAAAGCGATATAGAATTGTTGAACGTTACCAACGGTTCTATTCTTTCGCATGGCGGCAAGCAGCTGCGCCCGATGCTGTCACTGCTTGTGTCACGCGCCTGCCTCCGCTCTGCCGACACGTATGTCCCAGGTCAGGAACTCAGCCCGCTTCAGGATGTTTCCAAGCGCTACGCGGCGGCATCAGAACTGCTGCACAATGCAACGCTTCTTCACGATGACGTTGCAGATGACAGCGATATGCGCCGTGGGAATCCGACAGTGCGTTCCGTTCTCGGGTCTTCTGCGTCGGTGCTGGTCGGTGATTTCTGGTTGGTGCGGGCAATCCGGCTCATACTCGGGGAAAACGACGCAAGCTGTGACCCGAAGGTCGTTCGCATATTTTCGAGGACTCTCAGCTGCCTTGCTGAGGGAGAGATGCTCCAGCTTCAGAAGGCACAGACTGCCGATACTGATTATGATGACTATCTGAGGATAATCTACAGCAAGACGGCATCCCTGTTCGAGGCTGCCGCTGTCACGGCCGCTATTTCGGTCAATGCCTCGGGGATGTGCAGGGAGGCCGTGCGGGACTACGCCGTGAGTCTTGGCTACGCCTTCCAGATTAAGGACGACATCCTTGACTACTGCGGAACCGACTCGGTCGGGAAACCGCTCGGTGTGGATATACTCGAACAGAAGATTACCCTTCCGCTGCTTGGGGCGATTGCTAATGCTCCGGAGCATGAGGCGAAAGTCCGCGCTTGGGTCAGGGACATTCCGGAATGTCAGGAGAATAGGGCGAGGATAGTCTCGTTTGTTGTTGAAAACCATGGGGTTGAATATGCAGAGAAGCAACTTGACGGATTTGTAGGCAAGGCTGAGGATGCAATATCGCTGCTCGCCCCTTCGGCAGAACGGGAACTTCTTGCGGAACTTGCCCGATTCACCGCCATCCGGAATAATTAAGCGGCGTGTGACCGGAAAGACAGGCAATTTTATGAGGTTTGATGAGATTATAGGAAATGACGCGCTAAAGCGCACTCTTGTGTCGATGGCCGACAGCGGGAGGGTGCCGCATGCTATGCTTCTCTATGAGAACGACGGCTGCGGGGCGGTTGCCTTGGCCATCGCGTTCCTGCAATATATCAACTGTCACCATCGCTCGGACGGGGAACCCTGCGGAGAATGTCCGTCTTGCCGCCAGATGAGCAAACTGATTCATCCGGACGTGCATTTCGTGTTCCCTGTGAACAAGAGTTCTAAGGTAAGCGATGACAAGCCGACGTCCGACTCCTTCCTGATGTATTGGAGGCAGCTTGTGCTTGATAATCCATATTTCCGCGAGGAAGATCTTCAGGAGGCTCTCGGAATTGAGGGGAAGAAGGGGGAAATAGCCTTGCAGGAGGCCAAATCGATAATCTCAAAGATGTCTCTAACGGCCGTTGAGGATGGCTATAAGGCCGTGCTGTGCTATCTTCCTGAAAAAATGAATCCGACGGCGGCGAACAAGCTGCTGAAACTTGTGGAAGAGCCGCCGGAGAAGACCATTTTCGTGTTTGTCACTCATGCACCTGAAAAGATGATGCAGACTGTGTTCTCGCGTTGTCAGAGCATGCGTGTCCTGCCGCTTACAAAGGAGGAGGCCGCGAAAGTGCATGGAGGAGAGCATCAGAACGGCGAGTTCTTTCCTTTAGTATCTTCGCTTCTTGATGCAGTCGCGCGCCGAGACTTGCTTGCGGCGCTGGAAGTCGGCGAGTCTGCCGCGGCACTGCCGTCAAGGGAGCGCCAGAAGGCATTCTGTGCGTACTTGTCTGCCTGCCTGCGGAGAATTTTTCTTCTCGGTCAGGGACAGGAGGAACTTGCTGGGGTGCTGCCGGAGGAAAAGGCGTTTTACCGGACAGCGTCACAGAGGTATGGAGCGCCGTTCTGCATGAAAGTCGAGTCTGCTCTTGATAGGACGGTCTCACTTATAGATAGGAATGTTAATTCAAAGATTCTGTTCTGCGACCTTGTGGACAGGGTTTTTGTCGCTATATAGATTATGGAAAATTACGATAACGAAGCAAAGAAATATGACTGTTCGCGTGGATGCACCGTGGAAAGGAACGAGGAAGGTGAGTTGAACTGCTGCTATCGGCCGGGATGCTGCAAGATGGAAGTTTATGACTGGCTTCCGGGAGTCGCGCAGGAACAGTATAAGGACTATTTTGAGGTCCGTTTCAAGAACACTCGCAAGGCTATCTACTACAATGCTTCCGGTCAGAGTATCAAGACCGGCGACCTGGTGGTTGTCGAGGCCAATACTGGACACGACCTGGGCATTGTGACGCTTGAGGGGGCCATTGTCGCCCGCCAGATGAAGTGCAGAAAGATCTCTCCGGAGAACGGGGAGTTCAAGAAGATTTATCGCCGTGCAAAGGTCTATGACCTCGAAAAATGGCAGGAAGCCATCGGACGTGAACAGGAGACGATGATACGTGCCCGCCAGATTGCCGCGGAACTCGGACTTGAGATGAAAATCGGTGATGTGGAGTTCCAAGGGGACGGCACGAAGGCAATATTCTATTACATCGCGGATGGGCGCGTGGATTTTCGCCAGCTTATCAAGGTTTTCGCAGAAGAATTTCACATCCGCATAGAGATGAAGCAGATAGGCGCGCGCCAGGAAGCAGGCCTGATTGGAGGTCTCGGAATATGCGGACGGGAATTATGTTGTTCTAATTATATTTCCACATTCCAGTCCATTTCCACGTCGGCGGCCAGGGTGCAGGATCTGTCTCTCAATCCCCAGAAACTTGCCGGTCAGTGCGGAAAACTCAAATGTTGTCTCAATTATGAGACCGCTTCCTATATGGATGCCCAGTCGCGAATTCCCAAGGTTCTCAATCCGCTTGAATTCCAGGATGGTCTTGCCTATCTGATGAAGACTGACATTCTCCGAGAGGTCATGTATTTTTCATACGACAAGTTCTCTCAGGCCAATATGTTTCCGCTTTCGGCAATCGAGGTCCGCGAGATTCTGAAGATGAACCGCGAGGGTATAAAGCCGGAGTCACTGAAGTCCGAACCGGAACCTGTTGCTCCTGAATTTGTTACGGCAGTGGGCGATGATAGTATCTCCCGTTTCGACAATGTGGGACGGCGTAAGAAAAAGTCCCGCGGCGGTCGGGGCGGCAACGGCGGAGCCCAGAATGGCGGTCCGTCACAGCAGAGTGGCGAAGAACCACGTAGGGACAATAGCACGCGCGGCAACGGCAATCGCGGCCGTGGACGTGACAATAGACGAGGTGGCGCCCCGCGCGGAGACAGTGCAAAGGGCGAGCAGCGTCCGAAGGCACCGGCACCGGCCAAACCTTCAGAGGAATAGATATGGGAAAGGACAAGCTCCGGAAATTCAGAGAGAATGAGGCGTTCTCCTGCTTGCTGCAGCCTTCGGCCGATGAGGTTCTTGCGGTGGTTAAAGGTGATGACCGCGCAGAGGAGAATGGAATTGGCAGGGACAGTGACGTTCCGATGCGGGACGGGACATTGAAGGCTCATCCCATTAAGGGTCATTGGGCTTCCGATTTTTTCGGTAACTCCAATCCTATTGTCGTGGAACTCGGATGCGGCAAGGGCGAGTATACCATTGATCTTGCCCTGCGCAATCCGTCAATCAATTACATCGGGGTTGACATCAAGGGGGCCCGCCTGTGGAAAGGAGCCAAGTTCGCTGAGGAACATCATCTTCCGAATGTGGCGTTCCTGCGGACGAGAATCGAATTCATTGAAGCTCTGTTCGGAAAGGACGAGGTTTCGGAGGTCTGGATTACTTTCGCTGACCCTCAGATAGGACGGGAGAAGAAAAGGCTGACCTCTCCGCTGTTTCTTGAGCGCTACAGAAATTTTCTCAAGCCGGGTGGAATCGTGCACTTGAAGACCGACAGCCGATACCTTCATGAGTATTCACGCGCAATCGCAGAACAGAACGAGCTGAAGATTCTCGCCTGTGCTACGGATATCTATGGTGCTGACCGCCAGCGCCTTCTCGAAAGCCCGCTTGCCTCGGTCTCAGGCTCCGATGCCGTTAGGGCTCTCTTTGAGGTACAGACATTTTACGAAAAGCAGTACCTCGCCAAGGGAATCGACATCACCTATCTTGCCTTTACCATTGACCATGAGGGTGCCTACCTTAGCCCTGATTGGGACGAATCCCTCTATGAGAGGTAAAGAAAAAGCGGATTGCTGCGTTACGCTCCTTGGCGAAATCCTCACAACCGAAAGGTTGCTGCGGTTTCGTCTTCGTCGCAAGCCTTGCACTCCATCTTTTTCTTTACCTCTCTGCCAAGGTGTTTGAAAGCGGGATTGCTTTAGATAAGAATCTGGGAGGGACGAAGCATAAAAGGATGGGATGCAAGGCGGATGGCGAAGCTTTTCGTTAAGCCATCTGCGCAGTCCAAGTTTACTTGAGACTGCCGTGGCGAGAGAAGGTCGCGTTAGCGAACATGAATACCGCAGCAACCTGATGGTTGTGAGGATTTCATCAAGGCATCCAACGCCGCAGACCGCCTTTTATGCAAGCCCCATCTCGCGTTTAATGTCCTTTTCTTTGATCGACTGCCGCTTGTCATACTCCTTCTTGCCTCGTGCAAGGGCTATGAGCAGCTTGGCGTAGCCGTTGTCGGCGATGTAGAGCTTCACGGCGATGATTGTTAGACCCTTCTCCTTGACGGCGCGCTGCAACTTGGATAGTTCCCGTTTTGTCAGCAGCAGCTTGCGGTCGCGGCGCGGATCATGCGCACCCCATGCGCAGCCCCACCAGTAGTCGGCCACGTGCATGTTCTTGACGTACAGTTCGCCGTTGTTGAAGTAGCAGAACGTGTCCACGAGCGATGCCTTCCCGGCACGGATTGACTTGATTTCCGTCCCGGTCAGCACTATTCCCGCCTGAAAGGTCTCGATGAACTCGAAGTCAAACGACGCCCTCCTATTCTTTATTTCTATGTTGCTTTTAGCCTTCGGCATGTCTTTATCTTGTTTCTGCCCGCAGTATGACGCCCGTAATGCCCCGACGGCTGCGGATTTGTTGCGTAATAGATCGCAAATTTATAAATTTGTCGCCAACCGGACAATGTTTTTTTGCCGAAGAGATGATAGGTCAACGAAATATGATCCCATATTCTATATGAAGAAAAATTTCATCCCCATACCCGAGCCCGCTCCGCTTCCTGCGGCAGAAAATATAGATGTAGCTGACATATATAATAAATATTTATCCGGTGAAATCGACATAATCTGTGTCATCGGGCCGACGGCCTCTGGGAAAACGAAATATGCCGTGGCGCTCGCAAGGGAAATCAACCGCCTCGCGGGAAAACCGGTCGCGGAGATAATTTCCGCCGACTCACGTCAGGTCTATAGGGGAATGGACATCGGTACGGGAAAGGATTTGGCGGAGTATGAGGAAATCCCGTGGCATCTGATGGACATCGTCGATGCCGGGACGAAATACAACATCTACGAATATCAGCGGGACTTTGAATCCGCCTACCGTGACATCCGCTCCCGTGGCTGCATCCCGATTCTTTGTGGCGGCTCCGGACTCTATGTCGAGGCGGCCACCTGCGGCTACTCTCTTCCGGATGTCCCTGAAAACAAGGAACTTCGTGAGTCAATGGAAAAGCTCCCGACTGAGGAGCTCATCGAGAAACTCGCCGCCATCAAGCCGCTTCACAACAGCACCGACTATGACACCCGCAAGCGCCTTATCCGCGCCCTCGAAATCGCGATCTACGAGTCTGAACACCCGGTAAGCCGCACGGCATATCTCCCGAAGAAGGCCTATTATATCGGCACGCTCGTCACCCGCGAAGTCCGCAACGCTCGCATCGACGCCCGTCTTGACACTCGCCTGAGTGAAGGCATGGTCGAGGAAATCCGCAGCCTTCTCAAAGGCATCCCAGAGCACACCGACCCGCTGACGGGCCGGCTCATTCCTGCCCGCGCCCCAATTCCAGCCGAGGATCTAATTTACTATGGCCTTGAATATAAGTTCGTCACCTTATATATAAAGGGAGACATTAGCTATGAAGAGATGAAGTCCCGCCTCGCCATAGCCATCCACCAGTTCGCCAAGCGCCAGATGACATGGTTCCGCGGTATGGAACGCCGTGGCATACGCATCCACTGGACGAAAATTTGATGAATTGGAAATATACCCCACTATTTCTTGTTACTCGCTCTGAAATGTTCCATCGGAATCAGAGGCAAGAAATATGCTTCAAGAGGGGTACCTTTAAGGTTTTTCATCATTATTCCTCTAAGCGCCCCCACTGCTGCTACAAGGAAGGTATCAAGAACGAGGGTATTCTGTGTAGAGAAAGTCCCGTCGTATTTTAGCGTGATTATTTCTTTTATCGGAGATAGGCCAAAGCGCATACTGACCGTGTTTGTCGCCAATTCAACTTCTTCATCACTATATACTAACGAAGCCTTTGCCTTGACCACGACCTGATCCTTATCCATAACAGGTTTTATGTCGTGCCCTACTTGGACCTTGAGGTTCTCTGGGATAAACCCGGAATAATCAAAGTCATAATCCATTTTGAACTCGGTCTCGGCTATTGATTCCAGCCTATATTCAATTTCCATGTTCTTTAAGTTTAGAAATGTGAAAAAAAATAAGTTGCCTCAGATTGTGGATTTATTTTTTAGTATAAATTTCTTTTGGAAGAGGGAGTGTACTGGTGGAGGTACATGACTGATGAGAAAAGGGATATAGACCAAAAAGAAACTACAAGATGATGCAAGTTATTTTTTGAAGATTTCTTAAAGTGCAACAGAGAGTTCCGACCGTGTCGCGGATAACCAACCGTTAGACACTGACGCTATTAATATGTCACTCATATCATAGGCCACAGGAGTTCTTCTTTTTGCCACCTTCATTCTTGATGCATCTTTCGAGACTGGAGAAGTACGTATTGAGGATGTGTTAAGTAAATCAATGCCAAGGAACTTTTGGATATCAGAAAGCGTGTCAATGGTAAAATTCCTGTCACCGGAAAGCCATTCCGAGACCTCTGATTCGCTTCTGCCCGTCATTTCAGAGAATCTTTTCTGGGAGATACCTTTTGCCTTTAAAGCATCCGCGATTTTGTTGGCGACAAGCATACGATCCCTGGTACGGCGAAGTTTATCTTCGTCGATATTGTTCATGATCCTTGTCAGGCTTGCTGAGGGTTTTCTTCTTGTCGTCATATTTCTAATTCAATAAATTCAGATATATCGAGTGTTCCATCATCTCTTACCTTTAGATCCTTTTCTATTATCGCTTTATTTATACAGGCTGCTATTTTTTCATTTCTTCGGCCTTTGAATTTAAGAAAGGATCTTCTTGATATGCTCTTATGTCTGGCGGTTTATATCCTCCCGAACCAATGAAAATACATGTGTTATCATATCGAAGGCAATATAGCCGCATCTGATGGCATCGCAGGGCAACTACGCCATCGGCAGGCGCGCCTTCATTCTCTTTAAAATAGTGCGACCGACAACCAAAATCATTTCCCATCACACGAAGTTTTGATGCCATCTCTTCCAAGTCCTCTTGATGTTCCTCTGAATTATCTTCAAAGAAATGATCCATCAAAGTCATATCATCATCTTCGTACATAATGGAATAGATCTGAGCCTTTTGCCCAGAGAATTCTTCTATGTTGATGATGTCAAACTTCATTGATTTACATGTTTCGTTCCAAATTGTGTGCAAAATTGATGAATAGTTCGGATATATCCAAACTTTTCGCGATGTTTCAAACATTTTTCCTATATCATCACAAGATAAATCTTATTTGCCATAGTCCTAAAGCTGTTTGATCCTTTCGATCAACTCTGCCACCGTAAGGGCATCATCTACCTTCTTGTTGTCAAAGACCATGTAGTAGTGGTACATGTCTCCGGCTTTGTTTTCCCACGCCTTTCCAAGTTCAATCTTGTTGCGGCTATCGGAATTGTCCCGGTCATCGCCTTTGGTCTCAGTTGTAAAATAAGGCAATGGAAATCTCGAAAATCTGCAAAATAAGGCAATGTCAAACTTAAAACAGCCAAAACAAGGTCAAATACCTCGGCTTTGGCTGTTTTAAATCTTTTATTTGGTCAAAACCTCTGCTTTTTACTGTGTTTTGGCTGAATAAGGGAATTGCCGCTCGGATTTTTCTTTGCCCCGCATGCGGTCGCCTTACAGCCCGAACGCCTCCCTGACAAGTTCCACGCTGTCAAGGAGTTCCCAGCCAAAGAACTGGACTTCCCTGCGGGTGCGGATGCCGTGACGGACAAGCTCGACTTCGGCGCGGTAGGGCTTGCGGCCCACATGACCATAGGCTGCGGTCGGCTCATAAATCGGGTTCTTCAGGCCGAACTTCTCGATAATTTTCGCTGGGCGCAGGTCGAACAGCTCACTGATTTTCTCGGCGATGAAGGCATCGCTGAATGGTTTGCCCTTGAACTCGGGGCCCTGCACGCCCGCTGCGTCAATTGCCGAGGTGCCGTAGCTGTTCACGAAGATGCTGACCGGGCGCGCCACGCCGATGGCGTATGAGATCTGTACCAGAAGCTCGTCTGCGACTCCTGCCGCCACGAGGTTCTTCGCGATGTAGCGTGCTGCGTAGGCGGCAGAACGGTCAACCTTTGACGGATCCTTGCCCGAGAAAGCTCCGCCGCCGTGGGCCCCGCGTCCTCCGTAGGTGTCCACGATGATCTTGCGTCCGGTGAGCCCCGTGTCACCGTGCGGGCCGCCGATGACGAACTTGCCGGTCGGGTTCACATGAAGAATGAAGCCCTGCGGATTCTCGTGCGCGTCAAACACGCCGTGGAATAGTGCAGCGGTGTCCGGATGCAGTTCTTTGAGCATTTCCGGAATCAGAATCTCCTCCACGTCCTTGCGTATCTTCGACTGCATAAAGAAATCGTCAGGAAGGAACTCGTCGTGCTGAGTGGAAATCACGATTGTGTGTACCCTCACAGGCTTGCCCGTCTCCCCGTCATATTCTATCGTAAACTGGGACTTCGCGTCCGGACGGAGATACGGCATCCTCGAATCCTTTTCGCGTCGTACCCTTGCAAGCACCCGAAGCGCGAGATGCGAAAGATAGAGCGGAAGAGGCATATAGTCCTCGGTCTCGCGGTTTGCATATCCGAACATCATCCCCTGGTCTCCGGCTCCCTGCGCATCGGCCTCGTCCTCGACGTTCCTGCCCTTTCCGACCACGCCCCGGTTGATGTCGGCCGACTGTTCGTGAAGCGTGCTCATGACTCCGCACGAGTTCCCATCGAAACGGTACTCAGCCTTGTTGTAGCCGATGCGGTTCACTGTCTCGCGCACGACCTTCTGTATGTCGACGTATGCGTCTTCCGAGCGCACCTCGCCCCCCACAATCACAAGCCCCGTTGAGCAGAAAGTCTCGCAGGCAACCTTCGCTTCCGGATCCTGCCTGAGAAACTCATCAAGTATCGCGTCTGAAATCTGGTCCGAAACCTTGTCCGGATGCCCCTCGGAAACCGACTCCGAAGTAAAAAGATAATTATTGCTCATAATTTTATAGCGTACCATGTTTTTTATTCAATAAAAGGATGCAGTGCAAGGCTTGCAACGAAATCCAAACCGGAGCAACCTTTATGGCTGTGAGGATTTGGTTGAGGAAGCATAACGCAGCAATGCGCTTTTTAGTGAATAAAAATAAAACTCCACATATTCAGAAATATGTGAAGCCGCTATAAAACACACACTGTCAGGTCTGTGACCTTCATCACATTTTAGCATTTTTTCGAGTGGTTGCAAGCAGACAAATCTCTCCACATATTTCGTATTTTCCCCTTCGTTTCCGATGGGGATGCAAAGGTACGCAAAATTTTAATTTTCCAAAGAAAAAATCGTAAAAACCGATAAATTTTCAAAATATGTCGATATAATTTCTTAAACTCGTAATTCTGACATACATTTGCGCGCAAAACCAAAAACATTTTTTATTAATTCAACCCTTATGAGACAAACAATCAAATGTTTTCTGACTGCCTTGGCAGCGGTTCTTTTGGGTGTGACCTCTTTTGCGCAGGTCACTACATCAAGTCTTAACGGTCGTGTTGCAGATGAGAACGGAAATGCCGTAGTCGGCGCCGTTGTGATTGCAACGCACACTGAGTCAGGTACTCGGTACAATGCCGTTACAAACAATCAGGGCCGTTTCGTAATCAACGGTATGCGTGCTGGCGGTCCTTACTCAGTGGAGGCGTCTTGCCTTGGTTACCAAACAGTCACCTACACTGACATCACTCTTCAGCTTGCTGAGGCCTTCAATCTCAACATTGACCTCAAGGAGGACAAGCTCCAGCTTAGTGAGGCCATCGTCATCGCGGCACCTTCTTCAAAATTTTCAGCAGAGAAGAATGGAGCGGCAACCAACATTTCAGGCAGACAGATTGAGTCACTTCCGACGGTTAGCAGAAGCATCACAGATGTCACAAGGCTTTCTCCTTACGGTGGAAACGGCATGAGCTTCGCCGGAACTGACGGACGTACCGCAAATTTCACCGTAGACGGCGCGAACTTCAATAATAACTTTGGCCTTAGCGAAAGTCTTCCGGGAGGCGGTTCTCCTATTTCAATCGATGCGATTGAGGAACTCCAGGTTGTGATTTCTCCATACGACGTGCGTCAGACCAACTTCATCGGTGGTGGCGTGAACGCAATAACCAAGTCAGGTACCAACACATTCAAGGGATCTGCCTATATCTATCACCGCAATGAGAATCTTCGGGGTGACACAGTGAATGGTACCCAGATTTCCGGAGCGCGCGATCGTGACCGCAACACTACATATGGTGTCACGCTCGGTGGACCGATTGTCAAGAACAAGCTCTTCTTCTTCGTGAATGCCGAGTATGCACAGACACCTACCGTGGCAGTGAGGTGGCGGCCAAGATCAGACGAATCAGTTGATGCAAGTGCAGAGAAGTACATTTCTTGGACCACGGTGGCAGACATGGAAAGGGTTGCCGCCCACGTGAAAGAGAAGTATGGCTATGATCCGGGCTCATACACTGACTTTCCGGCAGATCAAAGCAATCTCAAGGTTCTCGCACGTCTTGATTGGAACATCAATGACAAGAATCACCTCGCAGTTCGTTACAACTACACGACCAATACGTCGTGGAAAGCCCCTAACGCCTCTTCCATGGATGGTGGCACACGCTCGGCCTATGCCCGTACGTCTCTCTATTCCATGGCTTTCTCAAATTCAATGTACTCTATGAACAATAACGTTCATTCTGTTTCCGTGGATTTGAACAGCAAGATTACCGACAATCTTTCTAATCAGTTCCTTGCGACATTCTCCAAGCTTGATGATGTCCGTGGAACAAATTCAGACGAATTCCCGTTCATCGACATCCAGGATGGTTCGGACACGAACACCCAGTATATGTCACTCGGATACGAACTTTTCACTTGGAACAATGCCGTTCACAACACAATCGCCAATCTGAAGAATGACCTTGTTTATTACAACGGCAACCACAAGTTGACTGGCGGCATTAGTTACGAGTACCAGATGGCCGACAACTCATACATGAGAAATGGTACTGGTTACTATCGTTATAGGAGTGTTGATGACTTTATCAATGGCGCTGCTCCAGAGGTTGTCTGCCTCACTTACGGATATGACGGCGAAAAGGCTCCTGCTGCTCGTGTTCAGTTCCACAAGGTAGGTCTCTATGCTCAGGATGAGTGGAGCGCACTCGAAAACTTCAAACTTACCTACGGGCTTCGCCTTGACGGGCTTTTCTTTGACAATGGTGATCTTAAGACCAATAACAAGATTAAGGCTATCTCTTATTATCCTAAGTCCTACGGCTACACGGAGCAGCACATCGACACCGGAAAATGGCCTACGGCGAGCGTAACGGTTTCGCCTCGCGTTGGTTTCAACTGGGACATTCTTAAAGACAAGAGCCTCACCCTCCGTGGCGGTACAGGTCTCTTCTCCGGACGTCTTCCGCTCGTGTTCTTCACGAATATGCCTACTAACTCCGGAATGGTTCAGTATCAGGCACAGATCAATGGAAAGACACTTGCAGAGAAGGTAAGTGGTTACAAGGGTGCAACGATTGTAAGTGAGAAGGATGGAAAGACCTATATTGATATGAGCCAGTTCAAGGGCGGCCTTGTAACGAAGGACGGCAAAGCAACAACGGAGGCTCTTTATGAAAAGCTCCTTTCTCTGGGCTATCCTTCAACGATATCTCCTGACGAGGGAACAGTCCCTTCTTCAATTTCTGCGGTTGATCCTAAATTCAAAATGCCGCAGGTTTGGAAGACCTCTCTCGCAGTTGACTATAATTTCCCGACTTCGTTCCCATTCTCCATCACTGCCGAAGGCATTTTCAACAAGACTGTCAATGGTGTGACTATTTCTGACTGGTCAATGCAGCCTATCAACGGGTTCGCAAGGTGGAGCGGTGCTGACAACCGTCCAATCTATCCTTCCGGCTTCAGGACTGCAACCAAGGCCTTCGTTCTTGAAAACACTAACAAGGGATATGGTTACTCTGCCAATGTAACGCTCAATATGCGTCCGATTGAGGGACTTAGCCTCATGGCAGCATACACTCACACTGCTTCCAAGGAACTCACCGGCATGCCTGGTTCTGCGGCAGAGTCTGCATTCACATACGTTCCGACATCGGAGGGCCCTAACAACATCAAGTTGCACAACTCCCAGTATGTGACCCCTGATCGTGTCATCGCTTCCGTTACTCATGACGACAAGTGCGGCAATCACTTCAGCCTCATCTATGAAGCATGGAGGGGTGGTTATAACTACTCTTATATGCTCGAAAATGACATGAATGGTGATGGATATGCATATGACGCCCTCTACATTCCTACTGATGAGCAGGTGGCTAACAATGAGTTCCGTTTCGCTTCTGAGAGTGACCGCGATCGTTTCATGGATTATGTCCATAACAACAGTTACCTCAAGAAGCACCAAGGTGAATATGCTGAAGCATACAGTGTTTACTCTCCGTGGGTACATCGTTTTGATTTTAGCTACAAGCATGATTTTAAGGTCAAGATCGGAAAGTCAACAAACACGCTCCAGCTTAGTCTTGACGTAAAGAATCTCGCAAACCTTTTCAATTCCAAGTGGGGCGTTATGAAGGAAATGAACCCTGATCTGAACGAAGGGCGTGTCCTCAAGTATGAGTCTACAGATTCTGAGGGCTATCCGGTATTCTCAACTCCTAAGAAGGTGAACGGAAGCGTTCAGACATTCACTCCTTACACCGCAATAGGCCAGTGCTGGTATGCTTCAGTCGGAATCAAGTATATGTTTAATTAATTCGATCGGATAGTAATTATGAAAATCAGAAATATATTTTCTCTTGCGCTTGCCTCTGCGTTGCTTTTCACAGCTTGTGACAAGGAGGTGGCTACAGACTCATTCGACAATATCAAGGTAAGCTCGACTTTCTTGACCTTTCCCGCAAAAGGCGGTTCTGTTGACTTGACTGTCACTACTACCGAAGACTGGAAATTTGTCCGTGATGAGAACTGGCCGGAAAAAATCACTTTCAATACGGGAGTGAAGGTAAAACACGACTTTTGGGGCAATGTGACAAATGTTGCTGAGGATATTGCATCAACGACGACCTCTTGGGTGACAGCCTCTGTGCTTGAAGGCAAATCCGGTGAAATGAAGGTTACGTTCACTGCATCTGCATTCGCAGGCGGACGTGAGCAGACTGTGGCGATTGTGTGCGGTTCACATAAGCAGCATGTCGTCCTCCGCCAGGGCAATCTTGATCCTGAGAAACTTTCCATTGAAGAGGCGCTTGCTGCACCTGAAGGAAAGACAGTTCGCGTTGCAGGAACCGTGACAGGCATATATAATACTGAGTATGGTAACTGGTATCTTACGGATGGGACAAAACAGATTCTTGTGTATGGTACCCTTGATAAAGAAGGTAAGGAGAAGAACTTTGCAAGCCTGAAAATTGAGGAAGGCGACAAGATTGTTGTAGAGGGGCCTATCAGTGTGTATAATAGTGTCAATCAGCTCAAGAATGTGACGGTCATCGAACACACCAAATCTCTCGTGAAGCTCATTTCTGAGTCCAAGACTGATGTGAAGCTTGAAGGCGAAACATTTGTTGTCGAGCTTGAGTTTAAAGGTGATGGCCTTTATCCGGTTGTCCCAGAGGAATATCAGGACTGGATCTCTATCCTCGGGGTCAAGACTGAGGCCGGTAAACCTACGAAACTCGACCCTAATCCTGCATCAAAGGCATTCGTCACAGTTAAAGTTGCGGCAAATGCTGCTGGAGACCGCAAAGGCAAAATTGATTTCTCTTCATCAAGTTCCTCATCTGATGGAAAGGTGAACACATCAAGTGTTTCCTATGAGTTCATTCAGAAAGGTGCAATCATGGCCGTGTCTGTGTCTGAATTCCTTGCCGCAAAAGAGTCTGAGACAGTCTATCGTCTGAAGGGTGTAATAACCAAGATAGAGGCAAGTTCAAAATATCACAATGCCGAAATTACCATTGCATCCGGAGATTTCAAAGAGTCTGTCCTTCTGCACCGTGCTATTGTTGCGGATGGGAATATCGAAGACAAGAATTATGCAGTTGGTGATGTAGTCACCGTTCTTGGCAAGAGAAGTTCTTATAAAGAAGCTCCGGCGATGGCGGAAAAATGTGTAGTTGAGGAATGCGCTCACTATGAGGCGAAAACCATTGCTGCGTTCCTTGAACTTAAACCGGCTGCCGAGCCTCTTTATGCCGTCAGTGGTACAATTAAAGAATTCAAGGGCTTAAACGAATCTTACAACAATGTCGGAATCACAATTGAGTCAGACGGCAAGACTCTCTATTGTCACCGTGTACAGACCTACGACAAGCCAAAATCAAATGTCGTTAATCTCGGTCTTAAAATTGGTGATAAAATAACCATTGTAGGTGCAAGAGGCGAGTACAAGGGCGCCGCACAGATGGCTCAGTATGGCTTTATAATTCAATACACTCCAGTGACAGAGACAAAGTAATCAAATACTTTGGTTTCATCAGGATAACAAACGACGGCGACCGGAACCCCGGCCGCCGTCATTGTTATTCGTCCAGTACGAACATACTCTAAAGGGTGCAAGTCCCTAAACCGCCCTGATAGTGGGATGGTTACAGCTAAAGGCAAGGGTGTCCGCTGTGAGACGGAATCTGAAGGAAGCCGGAGGCAAACATCTGGCCTGACGGACAAAAATCCGATAAGAGGCCTAAGGGTGAGGATAAGATTGCAACAGAAATCGAAGTCCGATAACTATCCGAAATCGCCCAAGGTAAATCGGGCAGGCATAAAATGGAAAGAGTATGTCCATAACTGGAGAGGTCTCGCGGACAGTCCCTATGTTCGGTGACGTAGAGTAGGCGTACATGAGGTTTGGGTTCTCAAGAAATATCTTTTCTGGACGCGACAGCTTGTCGATATGTTTGGGCTTGCCCGAGAGCAGAGAAAGAAGGCCTGCTTTTTCAAGCGCTTTCAATCTTGAGCATTGAAGATCCGGTGTAGGTTATGTGTAGCCCCGGGTAATCGTCGTTGAAGTTCTTTATCAGCGTCTTCCAATTCGGAAAATAATGTACCTCGTCGAGAAACAGATGCGTGCCTCCATGGGTGTAGTGGTACTCACTAAATTCCGGCATTTTGTGGTGTTTTAAAACATTATGCTTGCCGCAATAACTGTGGTATTTTGAAAACACTGAAAATATGCCTATTTTTGGACGGGCGTAACATATCTGCAGAAGTATATGGCAGACGGAAATATAAAGGATACATACAGCAGCATTGCCGGGCCATCGCGCGGGCTTTTCAAGGATAACGGAAGCCGGTTCATCGCACTGGCCTACCCCGTGGAGACGGAGGCACAGATCAAGGAAATTGTGGCCTCGCTTAAGAAAGAATACCACGATGCGCGGCACCATTGCTACGCCTATCGCCTGGGGTATAAAGCGGATGTGTACCGCGCCAATGACGATGGCGAGCCTTCGGGTTCGGCCGGGCGCCCAATTCTCGGACAGATTGACTCGCGGGGGCTGAGCGATGTGCTCGTTGTTGTCGTCCGGTATTTCGGCGGCATAAAGTTGGGAATCCCCGGGCTTATAAGGGCTTATAAGACGTCGACGGATGATGCCCTGTCGCAGGCTATCGTTATCGAGAAAATTGCTGCCGTGAACTATATTGTTGAATTCGGGTATATGGAGATGAATTCAGTGATGAAAGTCCTGAAGGATATGAAGATAGAGATATCTGACCAGAAGTTCGACACTCGTTGTGTGGTGACAGCGCGAGTGCGTCTTTCCGCAGAGGCGGACTTTCTGTTGCGCCTTGGGGATATATGCGACTGCACTGTTACAAAAATATAAAATGACTATATTTGTAAAATGTATGGAACTCTAGGAATTCTGGTCCTTGGGTCAAATATGTGAAACATAGTGTGATATGAAAAAAGTTCATAATTTCAACGCGGGACCTTGCGTCCTGCCGAAACCGGTGATTGAAGCCGCAATCGGGGCTTTGAAGGACTTTTCCGGAACAGGGATGTCCGTGATAGAAGTCTCTCATAGGTCAAAGGAGTGGGAGGCAGTGATGGACGAGTGTCGCTCGCTTTGGCGGGAACTGCTGCATATTCCCGATACTCACGAGGTTCTCTTTCTTGGTGGCGGTGCTAGTATGGAATTTCTTTATGTTGTGATGAACTTCTTGGAGAAGAAGGCCGGCTATCTTGAGACCGGCGTCTGGGCGA
>DJSA01000060.1:312-2889 GCA_002438905.1 Bacteroidales bacterium UBA6346 | reverse complement strand
TCTTCATCTTGTGCCAGATGGAATACGGTGACTTCACCCGCTTCTTGATTTCGTAGTTTATGTTCATGCGGTCAAGCAGTTCGCGCACCGAGGCTATGAACTCGTCAACCTGCTTTTCCTTGTCGATGACATTGCGGTTGATTTTAGCTTGAATCTCGTTGAAGGCCTGCGGCTCCTTGTAGCGGAGCCATATGTCCTCCATTTCCGACTTTATGCTGTAGAGTCCCAGGCGGTGGGCGAGCGGAATGAAGATGAACATTGTCTCACTCAGAATCTTGTCCCGCTTGTGTTCTGGCATGAACTCGATCGTGCGGCAGTTGTGCAGGCGGTCGGCTAATTTGATGAGGACGACGCGCACATCATCGTTCATGGTGAGGAGGATGCGTTTGAAATTCTCAGCCTGCAGACTCTTGGTCTGTGACTTGTCCTCATTGTCGAGCACAGTCTTGATTTTCGTGAGACCGTCCACGAGGGATGCGATCTTGTCACCGAAGAGGTTGCGTATATCTTCGGACGTGTATTCCGTGTCCTCGACAACATCGTGCAGAAGTGCCGCAACAATGGACTTATAGCCCAGTCCTATGTCGCTAACCACGATTTTGGCGACTTCAATCGGGTGGATGATATATGGCTCTCCGGAACGCCGTCTCACTCCTTTGTGTGCCTCGTTGGCGAAATCAAAGGCTTTCTGTACTATGTCGAGTTCCTCCTGATTCGCACAGCGACGCCGAGCCGCCTCTTTGAGTTCGGCGTATTCCCGTGCGATGAGCGCGTAATCCTGTGGGGTAAATTCTGAAATTGTGCTCATAAATACTTAAAACAGACTGAGTTGTTCTGCGTTATTGCGCTTCGGAGACTCAGCGTTAATACTGTTGTCGTCTTTCTTCGGAGCTGCAGTAGACCCCGCATCTCCATTAATGTCCACCCCTCCCGCGGCAGAAATCATGTCCATGAATTCACTCTCGGAGATTATCCGTATTCCAAGTGCCTCCGCCTTTTTTATTTTTTCTGGGCCAGGTTTTTCTCCGGCAAGAAGATAATCAGTCTTTCCGCTCACGGAAGACGCGTTTTTGCCGCCATTGGCCTCAATGAGGGCTTTCATACCATCGCGGGGTATGCTGTAGGTCCCTGTGATCACAATCACCGCACCGTCAAGGACATTGCTCCTTGGTGCCCCGTCGCCCTCCACAGCCATTTTAAGTCCTGCGGCCCTTAGGCGCTGAACTTCCCGTATGTTGTCCGGATCCATGAAGAAATCGTAGATGCTGTCTGCTATGACTTCACCTACATCGGGCACCGAGAGCAGAGTCTCCTTGTCTGCAGCCGCAACAGCATCAATGTTCCCGAAATGTCTAGCCACAGTCTTGGCCGTGGTCTCTCCTACATATCGTATCCCGATTGCAAACAGCACGTTCTCGAAAGGCGTTTCCTTAGAATCGCTTATGCTTCTTAGAAACCTTTCGGCAGAGCGTTCCTTCCATCCGTCAAGAGTCAGAAGTTGCGCCTTGTCGAGGTCGTAAAAATCTGCCGGAGTCTTCACTAGAGAGCGGTTGTAGAGTTGTTCCACAGTCGCGTCTCCGGCAATTATGTTCATTGCCTTGCGGCTCAAGAAATGCACGAGACGTCCCTTGATCTGCGTCGGACAGCCATGGATATTGGGACAGAAGAACTTGGCCTCGCCCTCGTCTCGCACAAGCGCGCAGCCGCAATCAGGGCAATGAGTCGGAAATACGGGCTTTTTCAGAGCGGCATTACGCTTGGACAGATCTACACCGGTAATCTTCGGGATAATTTCACCGCCTTTTTCGACGTAGACATAATCCCCGATGCGTACGTCCAGAAGTTCCATCTGCTCTGAATTGTGGAGGCTCGCACGTTTCACTATAGTCCCGGAAAGCAGCACGGGCTCAAGGTTCGCCACAGGAGTCACAGCACCGGTCCTTCCAACCTGATAGTCAATAGAAAGCAGTTTTGTAAGTGCCTGCTCTGCCTTGAATTTGTAAGCAACTGCCCAACGGGGGAACTTGGCTGTGTATCCGAGAGCCTTCTGATAGGCAAGTTCATTGACCTTTATGACGATGCCATCTGTTGCGAAGGGCAGTTTCCGACGTTCCGTATCCCAATATTTTATGTATTCCTCTATCTCATCGAGGCTATGGCATACTTTCATTTTATCCGACACCGGCAACCCCCATGACTTAGCCGCCGCAAGTGCCTGAGAGTGGGTCTCGAACGGGAGGTTTTCTCCAAGCATATGATAGAGAGTGCATTCGAGTCCACGCTTGCCGACTTCGGACGGATTCAGGAGCTTTAGCGAGCCGGACGCTGCATTGCGTGGATTCGCAAATGGGGGATCCTCGTCACGCTCGCGTTCTGCATTGAGCCTGTCAAATGCCGCATAGGGCATGAGAATCTCTCCACGGATCTCAAATTCGTAAGGAAACGTACCTCCATGGAGTTTCTGCGGTATGTTTGAAATATGCCTCACGTTCGCTGTGACATCGTCTCCGACCGTACCATCACCACGGGTGAGTGCCCGAAAAAGTTCACCATTACGATAGGTCAGGCAGATCGCTG
>DJSA01000060.1:0-222 GCA_002438905.1 Bacteroidales bacterium UBA6346 | reverse complement strand
AAAGCATCGGATAGCGGTGGGGATATTGGGCGAACTCCTTCGTACGGTCGCTGCCAACATGCTGGGTGGGGGAGTCGGGAGTTACCAATTCCGGGTACTTCTTTTCCAGGCTGATGAGTTCGTACATCAACTGATCGTATTCGAAGTCGCTGATTGTCGGAGCATTATCTAGGTAATAGCGTCTGTTGCTCTCGGCAAGTATATCCCGAAGTTCACGAATTC
>DJSA01000034.1 GCA_002438905.1 Bacteroidales bacterium UBA6346 | reverse complement strand
GCGCATCGCTGCGTTGCATTCCACCATGGAACCCCATTGCACCAAAAAGTCCTGTGACTTTTTATGGGGCTGCAAAGATACAACTTTTTTTTGATATCCAATAACAAAGAGTTTGAGCCTGACAGATGGATGAGACATGGAGAACCTCGCTCATGAAAAAATCACTCAGGCTCTCCCGTCTCATCCGCATCGCGTTTCCACAAGAGGTTTTGCTATGGCTTTTTATTCAGCTACTTAATCAGCCCCGCCGCCTCGTTCCACGCGAGAGTCTTGTAGTAGTTGTTGAGGTAGGTCCTATCTAGGTAGGGTAGGTACATGCTCAGACCGCTGTGACAGCTGATTGGGAAGCCATACAATGCGAATGTGGGGGTTGCTGCCTTGTAGACCACGCATTGTGAGAGAGCCTGTTCAAGTTCGGCAATCTCCTCTTCGCCTGCTCCCGCCGCCTGAACTATGCTTCGAAGGTCGTAGAACCATCTGTGAGAGGAATAGTGGAAATATTTTTGCAGGCTTTTTCCTCGGCAGGACGATGTGCTGATGGCATGGCGTGAAAAGATGCCTTTGCATATGGTGGCAAGGCTTCCGAGTTTTGAGCAGTCCACCATCGAGATGGTTGCGGAACGCTCGCTGCCGTTCTTACTGTCGTAGTATTCGAAGAATTCCTGGCACAGTCCCTGCAGATCCGGTGTGTCTCCACCGATAAGGCGAGCGGCCATTGTTCTATAGTTCATCCCATCCGCGAGAATCTCTGTCTGGGACGCGCAAAGCCACCTGCATTTGTCCCGAAGTTCGTATGCCACCTCAACCCCGCCCATAAAGCAGGCATCGAATATAATGTAATCGAGTTTGAATGGAATTCCTTCCGCAAGCTCTTTTATGTCAGTCTCGTATGAAGTGCTTGTGTCCGTTGGGATTATTGTCTGTCCGAAACTTTTTGTGAGCGGAGGCTCGCCTGTCTCGAAGTAGGGGACAACTCCGTTCCATGGTGTCAGCTCCGGGACACCGCCCTCATCCGCTCTCTTGCGGTAAGGCAGGGCGAATCCAGAATCTTCGGTTCCTGTTTCGTAAAGCTCAGGCTTAGAGCAGTATCCCGGAGGTGTCCACCCGGTCCCGTGCGATGAAAAAAGCACTCCGCAACTTGAAGGATGATAATGCTCTTTTATGTAGTTGAGCACGTTCGATAAATTTTCCTTTGTATTCGGGATGCTGCCCGGCTCGAATTCAATCAGCTTTTGTCGGTAGATCTGCCCGTCGCTTCCTTTGTATAGCCTTGTCAACACAGGTGAAGTGGCATTGGAATATGTTCCGTTCGTGTTGTGGCTGAACACGAAAAGCAGGTTGTCCTGTGCCGAATTTCCAGGAATGAACCCATCTTCGAGATCCCTGACATCCTCCGCAAGATAGTTGCTGAGATTGTTGAAGCCGACAGTTACCATCAGGTGCGCTCTTGTTTCGGTTTCCGCTGGCGTCGGGTTTCTGTACGCCGGTTTCCACGTTGTTGTGCTGCCATCAATGATATAATCGCTGCCAATTTTTTCGCAGGAAACGGCAACTGCGGCTGAAACCAGCAGCAGTCCGACAAATATATTTTTTAACGCGTGACGCACCATAATCATATTTTTCCTAAATTTGCAAAGATATGAAAATTTCGCGTTTCCTGTCTTTCTGTGACGGAATATGTTTGATGAATATATATTTACGAATATGAAAACGACATTGAAAATGATTGCAGCAGCAACGATTATGGGCTGTGCCGTCTCATGCGGTGCTCCGAAGGACGAGGTTCCCGCTGATTTTAAATATCTCATCGACGAGTTCGCCGACCTGAAGATTATGAGATATCGCGTTCCCGGATGGAATGCGCTGACTCTCAAACAGAAGGAATATGTCTACCATTTGAGTGAGGCGGCGAAATACGGTCGTGACATTCTCTGGGATCAGAACTGCGCGGTGAATCTGCCGGTGCGTCATGTGCTTGAGGACATCATCGAAAAATATGAAGGCGACAGGAACTCTAAGGAATACGCCGACTTCCTCATCTACGCCAAGAGGGTGTTCTTCAGCAACGGAATACACCACCACTACGCCGAAGAAAAGTTCTTCCCGGAGTGCTCCCGCGAGTATTTTGCTAGCCTTATGGCGGCCGTGGGGGATGAGAACCCGGAACTGCTTGAGGCAATCTATTCCCCGACTCTCTACCGCTGGAGAAAGACCGACGTCGGAGACATAGTGAAGGGCTCGTCGGTGAACTTCTACGAGGGAGTGAACCGAAAGGAAGTCGATGATTTCTATGCGGCGATGGTCGATCCGAACGATCCGGAGCCGGTGTCTTATGGGCTGAACAGCAAGCTTGTCAAAGGACCGGATGGGGTAATCTGGGAGGAAACCTACCGCCTGGGAGGACTTTACGGGACAGCCATAGCAAAGATTGTCGAGGAACTCGAACTGGCATCGGATGCCGCCGAGAGCGAACTTCAGAAACAGTACATCAGAACGCTTGTAGACTACTACCGCACCGGCGACCTTCGCCTTTGGGACAAATACAACGTCGAATGGGTGAAGGACACGCTCGGAACGGTGGATTTCATCAACGGATTTATCGAGGACTACAACGACCCGCTCGGCCGCAAGGCCACTTGGGAGGCTCTCGTGAACGTTCGTGACGAGGAGGCTTCGCGGCGCACGGTGAAGCTTTCTGAGAATGCGCAGTGGTTCGAAGACCATTCTCCTGTCGACCCGAGGTTCAGAAAACCTGTGGTGAAAGGCATATCGGCAAAGGTCATCGATGCCGTGACGCTTGCCGGCGATTGCTATCCTGCGACTCCTATCGGAATCAACCTCCCGAACGCAGACTGGATCCGTCGCGAGCACGGCTCCAAGTCCGTGACCATCGCGAACATCACCCATGCCTATGACCATGCGGCCCAGGAATCCCCGAAGAGCACCCTGACCGAGTTTGCCTGGGACGAGGATGAGATAGCCATGGCAAAGAAATACCTCGCCCTCACCGATGAGATTCACACCGACCTCCACGAGTGCCTCGGCCACGGCAGCGGACAGCTTCTTCCGGGCACTTCGCCGAACGCTCTCGGAGAGTTCAGTTCCACTCTTGAGGAGACTCGCGCTGACCTTTTCGGACTCTACTACATGGCGGATCCGAAGCTCATAGAACTCGGCATCCTTCCGGACGGCGAGGCCTATAAGGCAATGTACTCCAACTATATACGTAACGGCCTTCTCGTGCAGTTCTCACGCGTCGAACTCGGCAAGAAGAACACCGAGGCCCACATGCAGAACCGCAAGCTCATAGCCCAGTGGTGCTATGACAAAGGGTTGGCTGACAATGTGATAGAGAAAAAGGTACGCAACGGCAAGACCTATTTTGTTGTCAACGATTACCCGGCTCTGCGCGGCCTGTTCGGCGAACTTCTCGCCGAAGTCCAGCGAATCAAGTCCGAGGGCGACTACGAGGCCGGGAAGGCTCTCGTGGAGAAATATGCCGTGAACATCGACTATGATCTTCACAAAGAAGTCCTCGAACGCTACGCCTCCCTGAATCTCAAGCCTTACGGCGGGTTCGTGAATCCGCGTATCGAGCCTGTGGAGAAGAACGGCAAGGTGGTTGACTACGCGATTTCCTACACGGACGGCTACCTTGAGCAGATGCTCGAATACGGCCATAAATATAAGACTCTATAGTACAAGGAGATCCGCCTTGTAGCGCCCTCGATTGCAAGTGACAACGAAGTAATTCGCCTTTTATGATGTTCAGACGTTATGAGTATTATCTAAGGATAGAGTGTGCAATGTCCCCCAACACAGTGGCATCGTACATTTCCGATTTATCCGCATTCTTCGCATCTGTGGGCAAGGATCCGAAAGACGTGCTCCCGGAGGACATCATAAGCTATTTCGCGGAGAGCGCCCGTCTCTCCAAACGCTCCCAGGCCCGCGTGCTCAGCTCCCTTCATTCATTCTACGGCTGGATGATTATGGAAGGCGAGATGACGGACAATCCTTCCGATGCCGTCGAGGCTCCGAAGCTCGGAAAATATCTCCCGGCGGTGCTCTCAGTCGACGAAGTGGAGAGTCTCATCGCGGCCGTAGATCTCAATTCCGCATTCGGAAAACGTGACCGCGCCCTTTTAGAGACTC
Source organism: Bacteroidales bacterium UBA6346 (assembly GCA_002438905.1). GTDB lineage: Bacteria > Bacteroidota > Bacteroidia > Bacteroidales > UBA932 > Cryptobacteroides. Next base: position 22,965 of record DJSA01000034.1, on the reverse strand, counting down.
TTTATGGCCTTGGCCTGCGTGTGTCGGAAGCCACGTCACTGAAGATTTCCAACATCTGGTTCGATCAGGGCTTTGTCAGCGTGATAGGGAAGGGCGACAAGCAGAGGCTCGTGCCTCTCGGCGACATGGCACGCGACGCTATACGCGACTATCTCGAAGTCCGCGAACCCGCCGCAGACCGTGAAAGTTCCGACATTCTTTTTCTGAACCGTTTCGGCCGTGCGCTCACCCGTGTCGCGGTGTTCAAGATGATAAAGACATACGCTGTGAAGGCCGGCATTTCCAAGGAAATATCTCCGCATACCCTCCGCCACTCCTTTGCCACCCACCTCATCGAAAACGGCGCCGACCTGCGCTCCGTCCAGGAAATGCTCGGCCACGAGAGCATCCTCACCACCGAAATCTACACCCACATAGACAGCACCACCTGGCAGCGCAACATCCTCGACCACTTCCCGAAACGTGGCTGACGCCGGAAATACAGACATCCCCAAAGGCCTGAATGGTCATGACCTTTGGGGATGTTTATATTAGGAACTTATAGCCTCCTGGCTCGTTTTGTCCTTACTTCACTTTTGTGAAAGTGACGTCAATTCCGGCACCGCCCATATTTGCTGTCGGACGTGTGAATCCATTGAAGAAACTTTCTCTTCCACCAAAACCTTCAATAGAGTTAAGCAAGAATGTCTTCGTCTCATGATCGATAACAAGGAGATGCAGCAGGGTAGAATCCTCTGAATCTATCGCCAAACCCACGTAGGCAAGCTTATTCTCGCTTGTTTCAGTCTCGCTGAAATATCTGTTAACATTGTCGAGTTCAATGACATTTGCCAGATATTGCTGATACATCCCGAGCTTGACATTCCACCCTTTTTTTGTTACCCATGGTGTTCCACAGGTAGTGAAGTTGCTTTCCCCGATGAAATAGTTCTTGAAACTTGACTTGAATTCCGGAATGAATGTGCCGTTGCTGAAGTCTATTGTGAACGTATCTTCTGGGTTAAATTTCGGAAATCCTTTCATTGTTTCTTCTGTTTCACTGCCCCATGAATCTATGAGATCTTGGGCTGTAGTCAATAACTCCTTGATCACCCATTTCCCGTTGAATACATTCCAAGTTGACCCGGCGAGTGTGATGGTTGTGCTTATGGTCTGTCCCATCGCATATTTCGGGTTCTCAACGAGATCAAGCACGAGAACATTGTGCTCCTCATCCACAGTCTCTCCCAAGAACTCCAACTGTATGGCAGCAGAAGACTGACCCTTTTCCACTTTCGCCGTTTTCCCAGTCGTGAACTTGAAGTTTGTTCCTTCGACGGCCGTAGATTTTGTATTGACAACTACAGTGAATTCCGTGTCTTCATTGACCTTTTGGTCAAGTCCTTTTTCGTTCAGAACGTTTATGCTGACAGTTGCCGTTTCAGTCATAATCGCTTTCTTGCTGCCGAAAGACACATAGCCGAGCTTGTCACTGACAGTGAACGTGCTCTTGACATATTTACCGGCCTTGAACCCTTCGGGAATCGTAATTTCAGCCGCGATGTCCTTCTTGCTGCCATAGACTAAAGGAGTGACCGTAATCTTGGAAACCGGAGCTGTCCCTCCGAGGACGAACTCTTCTGCAGAGACTGTGTAGTCGGTTCCCTGAACCGCACCGTTCGACGAGCTGAATTTCACGGGTACCTTGACTGCATCTGTCCCGGCATAGTCGGACACTATGACGAATGTCGCGACTCCCTCATCGGAGACAATCGGAATAGCAGTTTCAAATGAAACTTCCGGAAGTTCTTGTTCCTGAGCCTTCTCGCATCCCGCGAAAAGCGCCGCACCTGCAAGCAGGGCAAACAAACATTTTTTCATGTCACTAATAATTAATTGTGTTAAACATAGATTGATAGATACGATTTTCTTTTATCCGACGCGTGCGATTCTATTTCGTCGCATTCTCGTACTCCTCTTCCAGAGCATCGACAACTGCTCGTTCTTCCGCAGTGAGGTCAGTAGGATCCGGGATGATGAAGTCACTTGCGTAGCCTTCCTTCAATGGTGGAAGTTCATTCGGCTGCCTGCATGAAGTCATTGCCGCTCCAAGCAGCAGTATAATTGCTGATATAATTGTCTTTTTCATGTTCCTGAGTTTTTATTCGGTTTTGTCATATCCCGGATTCTGAATCAGGCCGGGAACCAAGAGCATATCATTGATTGGAATTGGCCAGGTGTAAAGGAACTTCTCCGTTGTATATTTTCGCCCCTGCCTTGCAACCCAGAACTCCGGGCGCCCGTTCCTCTTCAGCTCGTACCATCTGTCGCCTTCGCAGAAAAATTCCTTGCGGCGTTCGTTGAGTATGGCATTCATCAGCGGAGTCAGTTCCTTTCCGGTCACATCCACTTTGATGTATTCTGACTCATCCACTTCAGGAAGTGTCTCCATCGTGTACGGAGCTACTCCAGTTATCCTTTTGTCGCGGAGTTCGTTGAGGGCAGCAAGCGCCCCGGCTTCGTCTCCGGTGTGGTACAGGGCTTCGGCAATCATCAGTTGCAATTCTGAACTTCTTATGCTCATCTGCCGGCTTTTGACGCACTCCCTTTTCCTGTTGAACGACAAGCTGAATCTGATGTCATTTTCCTTTTCCGGGAACAAGTCCACAAAACGCCTGCTTACGGGTCTGCTTTTTATGGAATTGTTGGCTGCGCTTACTCCTATTCTGGTTGAGCTGCTTGGCAAGGTGCATCCCTTGAAAATGACTTCGCCCTTTGAGGCGTATTCAGACTGAACCATTTCCGCATATTCGTCTCCCGACGCAAGCGGATGCCGCTCAAGCACTTTGCGGGAGTATGCGAGCGTGTTCTCATAGTCTCCGATCCAGAAATATAGACGGGCCAGCATAGCCTCAAGAGCGTCGTTGTTGAAACGATAGACTTCATCCTGAATGTTGTATTCAATGGCCTTCTTGTAGTCAGCCTCGATTCTCCGGAATGTCTCCCGAATGCTGCTGCGAACCGGCTTCGCTTCCATGTCGAATTCCGTGACAATCGGAACTCCGAGGCCGTCGAGGTTGTTGTGGCAGGGCTCGCAGAACTCGCGCAGCAGCCTGAAGTAGCAGATTCCGCGCAGCGCGTATGCAGTGCCTAAAACGTCCCGGCTGAGTGTGGTCCCGTCTTCATTGATGTAGCCTATGACTATGTTGCAGTCTCTGATTGTTGCGTATAAGTCTCTGTATATTATGTCCTTGTTGTTGATGTTGGAGCCGGCGTAGAGAGGAAGGAAATTACCTGCGGGATATTTTGTCAATGAGGCCTCAAAATTGTCGGAAACCATTTCTATGTCGAAGGCATTATCAGGGCAGCCCCAGAAGATTTCCTCGCCTTCGTCAAACTTTTCGAGATGGTAGTGCATCAGTGCGGAGAACTCTTCCGGAGTTTCCGGGATTGTCTTGCCGTATGGTTTGATGTCGAGGAATTTTGTGCAGGAGACGATAGACAGAAAAAGGACTGTCAGAGGAAGCGATATTATGATGTGTGTTCTTTTCATAATCGTAAATCTTTAGAAATCAATTCCAAGGCTGAAGGAAAAAGACCGGCTCTTCGGATAGACCGCGCCGGGCGTTTCCGGGTCAATGCCCGAATAGTTCGTCAGGATGAAGAGGTTGTTCATGAGAAAACTTATACTCATACCCTTGATATGCCGAATCCATTTGGACGGCAATGAATAGGACAATGATATTGAACTTATCTTCAGATACGACACGTCCTCCAACAGCAGGCAGTTTGCTACAGAAGTGCTGTATGGCATTGTGGAGGTCAGATATTGTCCCTCTCCGTTTGTTATTTTCGGACCGAATGCGTCAATCAGACGCGGGTACCCGTCCGTCACGTGATTGTCCGTTGTCCAGTGGTGTGTGACATCCTTAGTGACATTCAGATGGTTCACATACAGGTCGTTGAGGACAGACGGCAGGGATTCCGTCGTGGCACTACCGGCCGTCTGCCAGGAAACAGGGCATGAAATGTTGTTTATAATCTTGCCCCCGAGAGACACGTTCCCCACGATGTTGAGCGACAGGGACTTGTAGGAGAATGTCGTTGAAAATCCGCCTGTCCATGGCGCATTGGACGTTCCGACATAGTAGAGGTAGTATTGGTACTTGCGGTAGTCTTCCTGTTTTGTCACGGTTACGTCCGGACGCATTATATATTTATACAAGCCGGTTTCCGGGTCTATTCCTGAGGTCTTGCCCGTAAATATCTTGCCGAGAGGATAGCCGACATACATCTCATCGGAAAGGGATTTGTTCGGAGAGTCATATTTCGTCAGCACGTTGTAGTTGTATGCCATGTTAGCCATGATTCTCCACTGGAAATCCTTGATTTTGAGCATAATGGCCCCGAGCGTCAGCTCCACTCCGTTGTTCATCTGCTCTGTGGTATTGAATGACTGGGTCATGAAGCCTGTTGTATACGGCACTTTTACGCGTGTTACAAGATCCAAATTCTTATTCCTGTAATAGGAGACTTCGCCCGTGATTCTGTCATTCAGGAATCCCATGCTGAGACCGACATTGAATGTCCTGTTTTTTTCCCACCTCAGGTTCGGGTTCGGTGCGTTTGAAATGTTGCCTTTTCTGTAGTAATCGTCATCTGTCTTGCGGAAAGTGCTGTCATAGTCCATCATGAGGACGGGGTAGACCGACTTGTTGACGCCTCCGGTGTAGCCGAATCCCCCGCGCAGGCTCAGTGTGCTGAAAACTCTGGACATGACGGTGTCGGCAATCCACGGCTCCTGGTCGATGTTCCATGCTCCGCTGACGGACCAGTTGGCGTTGAACTGCTCCTTGCTTCCGAAATTGTTCGAGCCGTCGGAGCGAACCGTGCCGCTGAAGATGTAGCGGTTCAGCAGGGTGTAGGTCAATGTCCCGTAGAATGACGCGAACGCGTTCTCGGAGATACTCTGGCCGGAGCATCCGTCAAGCGTATTTCCGAAGCTGACTAACTTTTCATAGTCAATCTTTCCGTCTGACGTTGACGGGAAAAGCGGCGTGGAGTGATTTCCCGTCACGGTGTCGTAGCCGTAGCGTTTCGTGAACAGCGACTTGGCGTATGCACTCCTTATCTCGGCACCGGCTATGGCACTGATGCTGTGGATGTCCGCGAATGTCTGCCCGTAGTTCAGCTGTCCTCGGAGCATCCATGACGTGTTGGTCGTTGTCTGCTGGGTGATGGAACCGTATGTTCTCTTTGAATAGTAGTCCTCTTCGAAGGGCCTGTCCTGAAACGCCGCGTAGGTGTCCTTTCCGTTGATGTTCTCGGAAAGATCCCCGTAGTAGGAGAAAGAGCCTAGTCCGGTGAAGTTCAGCCCCTTGCAGATTTCAATCGTCGTGTTGCCCTGGATGGTAAACGAGGTCGAGGTCGAGAGGCTGGACGTCTCGTTGATTTCCCTCATCAGGTTGAACCCGTTGTCCGGGATGTTGACGCTGTTAACATTGCCGTTTGCATATCCCAAAGTAAACCAGGTCCTGTCCGGTGCATAGCTTCCGTCCTCGTTGTAGAGTTTTTCGTATGGGTTTGCAAAGTAAGCGTATTTGAACATGTCAACATTGCTGGACGGCGCGTTGGCTTTCAGGTATGAAAAGTCGGTAGATATGCCGAGTTTCATCCATTTTGCCGGGCGGGTGTCAATCTTTGCGCTCAGGTTCGTGCTGCGCGAGTCGGTCTTCTTGACGATGCCGTTGTTGAAGCCCATTCCGCCGGAGACATAGTAGGTCATCTTAGGGGATCCGCCGGAAAGAGACAGGTGATGGGTTGTTGACACGGTGTTGCGGAAGAGCGTGTCGAACCAGTCTGTGGTCTGCGAGCCGAGAGACTCAATCGCCGCGTCCTGTTCCGCCGTGCTCAGGCCGGCGAACTCTCCGTACCCTCCGCGTATCTGTCCGACAATGCCGACTTTAGGATAGTAGCCTCCATTTGCATAGCCCTCGGCGGAAAATTCATCCCAAAGTTCCTGTTCCCATGCAAGCTTTTCCTTGGAATTCATTAGATTGGCCGAACGGGCAGGCTTAATCTGCACGGAGATAGAGCCCATGTAACTGATGTTCGTGTTGCCTGCCTCTCCGCGCTTTGTCGTGACCACGATGACGCCGTTGGAGGCCTGCGAACCGTAGATGGCGGCAGCCGAGGCGTCCTTCAGGACTGTGATGCTTTCGATGTCGCTCGGGTTGATGCTCCCGATTCCGCTCGCGAATATGTTGTCGAAGTCGCCGGACTTGAGCTGGCTTGAGTTGATCTCAGGCATGTCTTTCTGGAGAGGCACGCCGTCGATTACCCAAAGCGGCTCCGCGTTTCCCGTGATTGTGTTCGTGCCCCTGATGCGGACCTTTGCCGACTCGCCCGGACGTCCTGATGTCGCTGTCACGCTCACTCCGGCGAGTTGCCCCTGGAGCATCTGGTCTATGTTCTTGAGAGGCGAATCCTTGATGTCTTCCATCTTGACCACGCTCACAGCTCCGGTGCTCTTCCTCAGTTCGACGTTTGAGTAGCCCGTCACGACCACCTGGTCGAGCTGTGTCGCCGCCTCGTGCATTATGATGTCGTATTTCTCCTTCTCCACGACAATCTCCACGTCCTCGAATCCGAGAAAAGTCACGCGTATTATCCTTCCTTTCGTCACTTCGAGGCTGTAGTCTCCCTCGAATCCGGTCGTCACTCCGTTCTTTGTCCCGACCTCAAGCACGGACGCCCCGGTAATTGGTTCGCCAGCCGAGTCTTTCACGATGCCATGAACCGTAATCTTTTCCTTTCTTCCCTGGGCATGGCTCTCCGGTGCCGCAATCCAGGTGAGAAACAGTGCCGCGCAGAGGAGCATTGACTTTATGTATTTTGCATTCATGAGCCGTATCATTTGTGATTGACGATGTCGATGTCATCCTGCTTCAGGCCGAGCAGATTCTCGACGAAGTAGTAGCGGATGAGATTGACGTAATATTTGTCCCCGAGTCCGTGATCCGCGCCCGGGATGACGAAGAGATCGAATCTTTTGTTGTTCTTTATCAGTGCTTTAGCAAGTCTGAATGTGTTTGCCGGGTGGACATTGTCGTCTACGTCTCCCGTAATCAGGAGAAGCCTTCCTTTCAGGTTTCCCGCGAGCTCGATGTTTGTCGGAATGCGGCACTCGAAATGTACGTTTCCTTCCTTGTCTCGGGTCTGCTTCACTCCGTGGAAAGTCTCTCCCCACCACTGGGTGTATATGTTGTTGTCATGGTTGCCGGAAGCGGAGACTGCGACCTTGTAAAAGTCGGGACGCGTTAGAATTGCCGCTGCGGCCATGAACCCTCCTCCGGAATGCCCGTAGATGCCGACTTTCTCCAAGTCAGCGAATGGATATTTCTCTGCAATTTGTCTTATCACGGCATAGTCGTCGTCGAGAGCGTAGTCGCGAAGGTTGCCGTATCCGAAATTGTAGAATTCCCGTCCACGGACAGGGCAGCTGCCGCGATAGGAAAAATTGATGACGATGAATCCCAATTCCGCGAGGGCGCCGTTGCCGTTGTCGTCGGGCGTGAATGCCTGCGGGACGAGGTCTGTCTGCGGTCCGGGATAGACATTGCTTATTATCGGGTATTTCTTCCCCTCTTCGATTTTTGACGGCAGATAGACGACCCCGTAGAGCTTTGTCAGTGAGTCGGCAGCCGTGAGTTCCAGAACTTCCGGCATTCTCCACCCTCCGACTTCGAGCCGGGAGACGTCCGCGTTTTCGAGCTCCATGAGCCTGCGACCCCGCATGTCGCAAATCTGATGTCTCGGCGGCATGTCCATCCTTGACCACGAGTCGAAGATCATCTTCCCGTCAGGAGAAAAAACGGCGGAATGCTCTCCGTTGCCTGGAGTGAGCAGGGTTTCCGGCTTCTTGCCGTCGAATCCGGCGCTGTAGTAGAACTTGTAATGCGGGTTTATGCCTTTCTCGCGTCCGTATCCTTCGAAGACTACCTTACGTCCGAGAGTGTCGATTCTTACGATGCTGCCGCTTACAAAGTCTCCGTCAGTCAACGCGTTGCGTAGATTTCCATCGTTGTCATAGAGATACCACCTGCCCTTGCCCTCGCGTTCGGACCACCAGAGAATGTCTTTCCCGTTGTTCAGCACATGGTAGTCGAACAGCTGCTCGTTCAGGTGCGGTCGGCAGACTTCCGATATTATGGTCGTGACCTTATGGCTTCCGGCGTCGATGCGGAGCAGGTCAAGCGTGTCCCTTGTGCGGGCAATTCGCAGCAGAAAGGCTGAGGTGTCGCTTGTCTGGAAGTTGCGGAATCTCGGTAGAATGAAGGACTGATCGGCAAAGCGTTCCACCGGCAGTCTGTAGAGTCCGGCGCTGTCGGCATCGGCGAGAAACACATCGAAATGTGAAACGCCTTTGTCACCGGGCATCGCGAACTTGTATGTCTTCTCTTTCGGGCGGGGCTGCGCGAGATTGTCCACAATGCTCAGCGTCTCTACCGCCCTGTTGTCTTCGCGGACAGAAAGGAACGAGTGGCTTTTGCCTATCCACGCCCCGACAGGGCTTCCTGGCGCTGTTCCGATGTCTTCCTTTTTTCTCGGGCGGTTGCCGCCTGTCGCAAAGGACTTATAATGCTCTCCGTCAGTGCTTAGGATTATCGCATCCTGTTGCTCAGAGGCGTTTCGGGGGGGGTATTTGAATAGATGCCCAGATTGTCTCCGGCAGCGGTCGCGTAGAACAGACTGTCCGCGCTGTACCGTTTCCGGTAGTCGCCGCGTCCATATTCCGGACGCCGTTTCTCTTTTGCCGGGATTTCCTTGAGCGTGTGCTTTTTGATATTATACAGGAAGCGTCTCCTGTCGCAGTCGAAGGCAAACTCTGTCACGGATGAGTTGAACTCGGGTTCCCAAAGCCTGAAGTCTTTTTCGCTTTTCTCGATTCCCAGACCGTTGAGCTGCGAGACTAACTCTTTCAGGTCAAAAAGTTGTGATTTCTTGCCGGTCTTCGTGTCTCCAATCCACCACGTTCTGCCCTCGGCGCTTTCTGATGTGTACCAGAACCGACGGCTGCCGTCGTTAATCCAGTTGACAGATATGTGGCGATTGTATATGTGCCGACTCAGAGAATCTTCGCAGAATCTCTCCGCCCGTGCCATATACGACTGAGCCCCGGCATTTGCTGCCATTGTAACTAATATGAACGCAATTGTCAATGACTTGTTCACGGAAACACTACTTTTGTTGATATTGTTCAATCCGTTCTCGCGTATTGCTTACAAATTGTAAGTATTCCACTATTCATTCTCTGGTGAAAGGATTGTATATCAGTCAGCAAATATAGCAAATATTTGTAATGATGAATAATTTTTGGAAAAAATAGCAAAAAGAACTAATTTCGTGTTCCCGAAACTGGGAATTTCATGGTGTTGAAGCTCACAGAAAATATTAGAAGTCATGCACATAGGTATCGCAGGAAATATAGGATGCGGCAAGACCACGCTCACGCGCATGTTGGCCGAACATTACGGCTGGATTCCGAAATTCGAATCCGTGACATACAACCCTTATTTAGAGGATTATTATAGGGACATTCAGCGCTGGTCATACAATCTTGAGACATATTTCCTCGCGCAGCGCCTCAAGGACGTGATGGCCATTGCCCACAGCAGGGAGACCATCGTTCAGGATAGGACAATTTTCGAGGGTGTAGAGATTTTCGTCCGCAACAACTACCTGATGGGCAACCTTTCAGAGCGGGATTTCAATACGTACATGGATCTTTTCCACGTTGTGATGTCGTCTGTAAAATATCCCGATCTCCTTATATATATAAGGTCATCCATTTCGCATTTGGTTGCACAGATTGCAAAGCGGGGACGAGAATATGAGAAGGGGATGAGCATCGAGTATCTGACTGGGCTCAACGAACTCTACGAGCAGTGGATTGCGTCCTATCTGGGCAAGGTGATAACCATAGAGGGCGATAACCTCGATTTTGAGAATAATCCGGAGGATTTTGCCTCGATTACGGACCGCATTGATGCCCAGCTGTTCGGTTTGTTCTGATGGGGCTTCTTCATCCCCTTTCTTTCAGTTTTTTGTTATTTCTGCGGCTCAAACAGATTCCGGGAGGGAAGTTTGGCGGAGTAGTCGCGGCGCAGGCGGTCGAAGAGGGTTGAGGTGTATTTCGCGTGGCTCGGGCCTTTCCACGTGCTGGTGTTCGTTATCCAAATCCAGCATTCCCCATCGGGAAAATACTTTATTATGGCGTTCGTCCCGGCAAGTGTCCCAGTTCTGACCCAGCCCTTGCGCGGGTTGGTGTCGTTCCACCCTAGTGAGTACCTGCTTGAATCCGTGAACTCGGTCATTTCGTTCACGCTTTCTGCCGACAGCACATCCGGCACGACGTCTTCCATTCCATCAATCGAGGCCACAAAACGTGCGAGTTCCGCTGCCGAGCACACCCATGCTCCGGCACCGCTCAGAAGACTTATGTCATTTCCTCCGTAGCAGCGTTCTACCATACGTCCGCTGCCGTTATATTCCTGCACCTGTTTCCCGCTTCCCTCGTGCACGAAATAGCGCGACTCGTTGGGACGCTTATCGCTGTAGTAGTTCCCGGCGATGTGCATGTCGTAGCAGCCGGCCGGATGAAGCACGTGAGTCTGGATGTAATCTTCATAGCCTGTCCCCGACACGGTCTCGATTATTCGGGAGAGAAGCATGTATCCGTAGTTTGAGTAGGTCTGCGAGCCGCCCGGCTCATAGCGAAGCCTGCGCGAGAGTACAAGCCTCGAATAGTCGTCCAATGTCGGCGGGGAGGCAAGCCCCATCTGCACGCGGACATCGTTGGCAGAGAATACCGGGTCGCGCCGGAAGCCTGCCTGATGCCTCAGAAGGTGCTCGACCGTAATCTTTGAGTAGTCCTTCATATTGCGGATGACCGCAGTGTAGAGCGTGTCGCTGAGAATCCCGTGCGGTCCAAACACCGTGTCCGAAAGATGCAGCAGCCCTTCCTCCTGAAGTTTCATTATTCCGGCTGCCGTGATGAGCTTGGAGACTGATGCTACCCTCATTATATGTCCGGGGGTCATCTCCACAATGTCGGTTTCATCCTTGCGCGGGTTTTCCGCGCCGGCGGCCTCTTCCTCTGTCGTGTTTCCCGCGCCGGTGACACTGATTCCGGTCGTGTCGCAAAGCACGCATCCAAGTTCGTCGGCTATCCCATATCCCTTGCAGTAGAGCAGGGAGTCCCCGCGCATCACTGCCAGTTGTGCCCCATGGATGTGCCAATACTGCATATATCTCTCAATCTTGGCATCCATTTTTTCTAGTGCCCTCACATCCGACATCCCGTTGGCCAGCACCCTGTTGAGGAACACCGTGTCCTGCCTTTCCTCTTCAACCGACTGCCGCTGCCCTTTCATCTTGAGGGACGGCACCAACACAGCCGCACCGACAAGCACCGCCGCAACAATGATATAAACTATATTTTTCTTAATATTCAAATCAATCCGATTCTGTGAGCGAAATCAATTATAAACTCCGCTGTTCCGTCCACTCCGAGCAAGGACGTGTCAACGCACAAATCGTATGTTGAGGCCACGCCCCAGTTCCCGAAAGTGAAGCAGTTGTAGAAACTCTCCCGCTCCTTTTCCTTTTTCTCGATGAAGTTCACCGCATCCTCTTCCGACAGCCCTGTACGCTCAGAGACTCTCTGTGCCCTCGCGGAGAGGGGGGAGGTTAGAAATACGTCCAGACAGCAGTCCATGTCCCTCAGAATGTAGTCGGCGGCCCTTCCGACAATCACGGCCGAGCCTTTCTCCGCGATATTCCGTATGGTCTGAGCCTGCATGCTGAACAGGGCGCTGTCACCAGTGAGGTATGTCCCTCCTCCGAAGAGGCTTGATGAGAATATGGATGATAGCGTGAGGCTTCTCTTCTTCTCGTCACTCTCCTTGAAAAGTTCCTCCGTGAAACCGAAGTCCTGCGCCGCCTTTGTCAGCAGCTCATTGTCATAGACCGGAATCCCGAGCATCTCACCGAGTTTGTCGGCCACGGCCTTTCCGCCGCTTCCGAACTGTCTTCCTATGTTTATTATAATCTTCTTTTCCATGACTGTTTTTTCCGTCTGTTAGATGGCTGCACCTCCGAGCATGGCCGGGTCATCGCCGTCTTTGAGTTTAGAGAATTTGCTGAAAAGTCTTCCAAGCAGGATTGCCGTCAAGATGCTTGAGATTGTGTCTGAAATGGGGAAACTCCACCACACTCCGTCGGCTCCGAGCCACAGCGGAAGCGTATAGAGTGCCGGAACAAGACAGAGCAACTGCCTCGTGAGCGAGAGGAATATGGATTTTTTCACCATTCCGAGGCATTGGAAGAGGTTCGTTCCGACCATCTGGAATCCCACCACAGGGAACATCATGTTCATGATTCGGAGCCCGTGTGACGAAAGGTCAAGCAGCTGCGGGTCGTGTGTAAAAATTGAGCAAGCTAGTCTCGGCAACCCGATGCATACGATGAAGCATAGGACGGCGACTATTGTGGCGAGTCCAGCTGTCTTGAAATAAACCTCCCTCACGCGGCTGTATTTCCTTGCCCCGTAGTTGTAGCCGGCAATAGGCTGCATCCCCTGATTCAGTCCCATACAAATCATTATGAACATGAAAGTCAGACGGTTGCATATTCCGTAGGCTCCGATTCCGAGGTCTCCGGCATATTTTCCGAGCTGTTGGTTGATGAAGAGCGAGACTACACAGGCTGCGGTGTTCATCAGAAACGGCCCGAATCCGATTTCAAGCGAGTCCTTGGCAACCCTTAGATCCAGCCGGACTATTCCCTTGTCAAAATGCACTGTCCTGTCCTTACGGGTGAAGTGCCATAACGCCACGAGCATGGCGAGGAACTGCGATATGACGGTCGCCCATGCCGCACCGCGTATACCCATGTTCATCCCGAAAATCATAATGGGATCGAGCGCCGTGTTGAAGAGCACGGTGAAAATCGTCAGCCCCATTGCCATCTTTGGACTTCCGGTAGATCTCATTGCGTTGTTTAGCCCGAAATAGACATGCGTGATAATGTTCCCGTAAAGAATGATCTGCATGTATTCCCTTGCATAGACTATCGTATTCTCGCTGGCCCCGAAGAACTTCAATATCGGGTCAAGGAACACGAGCGCTACTACGGAAAAGAGGAATCCGATTATTATATTGAGAGTCACGATGTTGCTCAGAACCTTGTTCGTCCCCTCGTAGTTTTTCTGTCCGAGCAATATTGAGAGAATCGTCGCTCCTCCGACGCCCACGAGAGTTCCGAATGCCGTCGACAGGTTCATCAGAGGGAAAGTCACCGCCAGGCCAGAAATTGCCAGCGGTCCCACCCCCTGTCCCACGAAGATGCTGTCCACCATATTGTACAGCGACGATGCCGTCATCGCAATGATTGCCGGAAGTGCGTAATTCTGTATGAGCTTCCAGATTTTTTCCGTTCCTAATTCAGTCGGAGCTGATTTTATTTCGGCCATTATTCCTCCCTTGTCCTTCTGTTCCTATTTGTCTTGTATGTCTTTGATTTTTTCCTATTCTTCGCTGACGATTTCAATCTCGAACATCAGCGGCACATATCCCGGAATCATGCTTCCGCTGCCTGAACTCCCGTAGCCGAGGTCGGACCAGAAGATTCCGATGCCCTTGCCCTTGTTCATCTGCCAGAGGGTCCTGCTGAAGCCGCTGATGAGCGAATTGCTGTTCATCTGGAGGTCACTGAAGCTCTCGCCCCAGCTTATGGACTGCTCCTCGTATGTCTTTGAGGATGACCAGATGTCGTTGTCCTTTGCAATTTTCTCTATTGTCGTGTCGAACGACTGGCCGTCAAGCCGCATTCCGGTGTAGTTGATCTTGATGGTAGTGTCGGACGGAAATGTCCGATGTCCGGTAGTGTCGGTTACTGGGATGAAGTAGAATCCCTCACATGCATCTATTGTTAAAGTCGTGTCCGGCATTACCGCAGGTCCCCTATCGGTGGACAATTTCCCTACAATGTTGTCCTTCAGATATTTTTCGATAGCATCAATTTGATATTTCTTGACATCCTCGATGATCTCCACAAGTTTGATCATGTATATCGCATTGGACGAGGATGATGAATGGGAGAGATACTCGGACTTGCTGCTATAATCCTGAGTGCTCATCAGCCATTTGGGTATGAGCACCGTTCTTTCGCCACCGACCTTCATTCCTGAGACGGCATCGATTAATCCGGCATAGTTCGCTCCTCCGGCAAGGGAAATGATGCGGGGACCATAGAAATCAGGCTCTTCATACGTTCCGAGCCGCTTTGCCGTCTCTCTTTCCGTATACGAGGTAATGCTTCCGTCAAGTCCCATCGCTGTGTAACTGATCTTGACGAAGTCTCCCTTTTCTGCCGTTTCCTCTCCCGTGCCTTCCGTCTCTGAAAGAAGATACACTCCGCGTCCGAACTCATCCGGAAGCCCTGTCTCAGGATTTCTTTTGATTTCTATTCCGTGGGCATCGGCAAGTTCCGGATGATCCAGTTTGAGCCATGCTGTGAGATACCTCTGCTCATCGTCATATTCCCCGCTTTCCACTGTCTTTGCGCAGCTTCCCATAAGTAGCATCACCGCGATTGTGCAGATTGAGATTTTCTTCATGCTGAAATTATATCTTAATTATTGTCAATACTTTCCACCCAAATATGATAGAGCAGGGCGGAGTTTGCAGGAATTGTGCCAATTGCTTTTGAGCCGAAGCCATATTTTCCTGAAAATATGATGTAGCATTCCTGCCCTTTCTTCACTCCGAAAAGTCCCATCCGAAGCCCCTCGACAATGTCATCTCCGTCGAGTTTCAGAGTCACGGGTTCCGTGCTGAGTCCGGAAAGCGCAGTCCATCCGCAGTCGGCAATCGTCTGTTCGTGGTTTGTCGCGAATAGGTTGCCGCTGCTGATGCTTCCGCTGAACGTATAGGCGGCATAGTAGAACGCCACGCTGCCCGAAGTCGATAGACTGTCCTCGCCTTCGCCCTCTACAATCACGAGCCTGTTGCTTCCACCGTTTGGGTATGTCCTCAGAGCCTTGGAACTGCTCAACTGACTCTGAATGAAGGAGTCTATCTTCTTGTCCTGGCTGTCGTATGTCGTCTGGAGCTGCTGTTTCGTGCATGCGGACACCATCAGCGACAATGCTGCCGCGACAACCCCTACTAAAACGTATATCCCCGTACATTCTTTCATGGCCGCGACTCCTTATTATTTTCTGCGGAGAAGAACTCCCTTGCGCATTTTTCCACATATTCATCAGCCTCGTCAATTCCGGAGATCTCAGCCGGCACCGCGAGCCTTCCACCAGCAGCGCGCTCGTGCCCCCCTCCGTTGAAGTATAGGTTGGCAAACCGGTTTGCTGACGTGCACTCTTTTGACCGTACTGAGACCCTCAGCCTGTCGCGGCTGTCTTCTTCCTTTATGAATACGCTCATCCGCACCGCGCCTATTCCGAGGGGAATGTTAACGAATCCGTCCGTCTCACCGTCCCGTATTCCGAAACTTCGGATTTCGTCAGCGCTCACTACAGCGTATGCAACTCCTTCCGAGGTGATTTTCATCTTCTTGCTGAGAAAATACCCCATAAAGCGAAATCTGTTTTCCCTATAATTGTTATAGAGGTTCTCAAGTAGCGCATCCCTGTCCACACCCGCAGCAATCAACTCTCCGGCCATTTTGAGTGTGGATGGCCATGTGGAGTTTGAGAAATTGTTGCTGTCTGTCGTCATCCCGAGCATCAGATCCGTTCCGATTTCTTTCCCAAGCCGTTCTGCCTGTTCGCCAATTTCCGGCATCCGGAGGAGTATGTCGTAGAGCAATTCGCAGGAAGAGGAGACTTCCGTCTCGGAGAATACCAAGTCATAGAATCCATTTTCTGGAGATATGTGGTGGTCTATCAGAACCTTGTGGCCGCTGACACTTCTGACGGCTTCTTCAAGATGTTCTGTTCGCCGCGGGCTGTTGTAATCTATACTTATAAGAAGGTCAGCCTCTTTAAGGGCGGCTTCGGCCTCGCGGGGTTTGTCTATGACGAACTCGGAAGCCGTGTCGTCTATGGCAAAGGCGAGGTTCTCCGGGCAGGGATCCGGCAGGACTATGCGCGTGCTCACTCCGCGTCCGCTCAGATAGCGTGCCAGCGCAAGCGAACTCCCGATGGCATCACCATCGGGGTGTGCATGGGTAGAAATTACCGCATGCGCAGCGCCTCTGACCATCCTGTTGAACTCTTCCAGTCCTGCGTCCGACAATTTCTTCATCTTTGGTTTTTCAATTTTTTTAGCCCTGCAAAATTACATAATTAATATTGCAATTCATAAATCTAATTCATAACTTTGTCAAGTTTTTGGAAAATTATAAAAGACCACGATATGAACAAGGCAGTTAAGATTACTTTGACTTACATTCTTCTTCCGGCCGTTATCATCTTCCTCGCAGTGATCACGGTGAAGAGCGTCATGGAGCCGGTTGAATTCAACAAGGAGAAGGCAGCGCGTGAGAAAGTTGCCATCCAGCAGCTCAAGGATATCAGGGATCTCCAGGTGGCTTACAAGAGCGTGAACGGGAAGTTTGTCTCAACGTTCGATTCTCTCCAGACTTTCTATAAGACCGGAAACATGAAGGTTGTGATGAAAATCGGTTCCATGGATGACTCGCTCGCGGTGGCCAACACGAAGGCTCTCAAGAAGAGAAATCCCAAGATTACGCCAGAGCAGATGCTTAAACTTTCAGAGGAAGGGCAGAGACTTGTGTTCACGATCGAGAGTGAGGTTCCTGTTCGGGATACGCTCTTCAACAATCGTCCGGATTTCAATATCGCTACAATAGGGACAATTCCGTTTAGCGGCGGACAGCCTGTGGTGATGGCCTGCACCATCAAGATGGTTTCCGGAGTCCCAGTTCCTCTTTTCGAGGCTGAAATGCCTTACAAGGCTTTGCTCTTGGGTTTGGACAACCAGTTGAGGATAAATCTTGACGATGAGAGAATAAAGACCGACCGCTATCCGGGTCTTAAAGTTGGAAGTATCACCGCACCTAATAACAATGCAGGTAACTGGGAGTAACAGAAATAGGATATTCGTCCAGGTAGCCTTGGGCGGATTTTCCATTCAGACAGAATCTGACAAGGCCAGGCATTCATCCGGTTGGATGGATGCCGGGTCTGTTTTTACAGCCCCCGAACTTCAATGCCGTTATGATGAAGTTGCCATTTCCTTGTTCACTCCTAAAATGACCCTTGTTCCATCTCAGTTTGTCGCGTGCGGTTCAGAGCGTGAAATTCTCTCTTCTGTCACGCAACTTTCCGATACAGATCGCATTTATTCAACCGATATACCGGAACTTGCGGCAACTATGCTATGGTCACCTTCTGCTGGAGAGAAACTCGCGGGGACATTGCGGGAGACTGTCCTGAAGGTGGACGGAAGCCGTGCGGAGATCTTGCCGGAATTGTACCACATGCTTAAGTCACTTTCCGGCATGGCACAGTATAACAAGATTGTGGCATCTTGCGCTGACTCCAAACTCTATCTTGTTGTTGCAGAGGGACGTAGTTTGCGTCTTTGCAATGTATTTGACGCTGCGGACTTCACAACGGCGGAGTACTGGATTTTCTCTGTGATGAAGAACCTTCAACTCAACCCTGATGTCTCAGAAATAGTTTTCAGGACTCCGCTCACCGAGGAGGAGGAGATTTCCCTATGCAGTTACTTCAAGTCTGTTGAAACAGCCTTCTGATTTTTCGGATTCTGCCTATTAGTTTTACTATCATATCTATGAGGATTATAGGAGGAAAACTTAAGGGACGCATTATAGAACTTCCCGTCGGGTATGCCGCTCGCCCCACAACAGATTTCGCGAAGGAGGGACTGTTCAACATGCTCGACAATGAATATGAGTTCGACGGGCTCAAGGTGCTGGATCTTTTCGGAGGTGCCGGCTCAATTTCGCTGGAGTTCGCCTCTCGCGGTGTAGGCATGGTCTACGCTGTGGAGATGTCTCCGGCAAACGCGTCTTTCATACGTTCACAGGCGGCGAAGTTTCGCCTAGACAATCTCACTGTCGTGCGCCACAATGTTTTCGATTTCCTTCCGCTGTGCCGCGAGAAGTTCGACATCATCTTCGCCGATCCTCCCTATGCCCTTGATGGTCTCGACACCATTCCCGACAAGGTTCTGAACTGCGGAATCCTCAATCCAGAATGCTACTTCATTCTTGAGCATCCGGCGGAATATTCCTTCAGGAACCACCCGCATTTCGTCAAGGAACGAAAGTACGGCAATGTGCACTTTACATTTTTTATCTGAGTCTGCTGCTTGTCCGAGGATTGTATAAGAGGATGAGATGCAAGGCGCACGAGAAATTTGAACCGCAGCAACCTTGTGGTTGTGAGGATTCAAATTATCGAAGTGCAACGCAGCAGGTCGCCTCTTAGACAATCCGTCTGAAGGCGATGCATGCATTATGCCCCCCAAATCCGAGCGAGTCGGAAATCGCGATTGTAAGCGGAACCTCGACGGCGACATTCGGCGTATAGTTAAGGTCACATTCCGGATCGGGCGTATCGAGATGTATGGTCGGCGGCACGATTCCTTCGCGCAGCGCCATCACTGCGGCAATGGCCTCGAAGCCTCCTGCCGCTCCGAGCGGATGTCCTGTCATTGATTTGGTCGATGAAATGTGTGCTCGATGTGCCTCCTCCTCGCCGAGAGCCAGCTTGAACGCGTTGGTCTCGCACTTGTCGTTCATTTGAGTGCCGGTGCCGTGGGCGTTGATGTAGAGAGTGTCCTTTCCTGCCTTGTAGCCGGCCTCGCGGAGCGCTTCTTCGATTGCCCTCGCCTGTGTGACCCCGTCCGGACGGGGCGCCGTGATGTGGTAGCCGTCGCAGGTGTTGCCGTAGCCGCAGATTTCTCCCAAGATTTCGGCGCCCCTTGCCTTGGCGTGTTCAAATTCTTCAAGCACAATCACTCCGGCTCCCTCGGCTAGAACAAATCCGCCTCTGTTTACATTGAATGGCAGACACGCATAATCTGGATCATCGGAACTAGTAAGAGCCTTGGCATTGGCGAACGCTGCCACGGCCATCGGTATGAGCGGGGATTCGGTGCCTCCGGTTATGATTGCATCAGCATATCCGTGTCTGATTGCCCTATAGGCCTCACCTATGGAGTGGGTGGCCGTTGCACATGCTGTCACAATCGGCACGCATGGGCCGTTGGCATGATGCCTTATTGATATGTTGCCTGAAGCGATGTTGGGAATCATTGTCGGCACATAAAGAGGGGAAATCCAGCGCGGCCCGCTTGTAATCATTTTTTCTACTTCCCTATATGTTGAGGGGAAGCCACCGATGCCTGAGCCAACGTAGACTCCGAGCCTGAACGGGTCGATGTTGTCTCCGGAAACGAGTCCCGACTGGTCCATGGCCTGCTTCGCTGCCGCAACAGCGTAGACAGAGAACAGATCCTGCTTTCTCGTGAATGCCGGCTCTATGCCGAAATTCGCCGGGTTGAAGTCAGTTATTTCTCCCGCTACAGATGCTGCAAGTCCTTCTGTATCAAATCTTGTCAGCTTTTTTATCCCGTTCACGCCATTTTTTAGGTCTTCCCAAAATGTCTTCACATTATTTCCGACAGGGGAGACAACCCCCATTCCTGTGACCACGACTCTTTTTCCCATAATCAACGAATTTACTACAATGAATTCTTCATTTAAGCTCTGCATTGTAAAAATGCTCGTTCCCCAATCTCGTTACAACATGCAAAGGTACTCAAATTTTGGCGGTTTCCTTTCTCAAATTTGTCAATTCGCCGTCAATTTGATATTTTTGCGGCACTATTGCTGTGCATGCACGGATAGGGGTGTATATAAATAGGAACTCAACTATGAATAAGCGGCTTCCACGCTATCTTTTGGACAGATTCCAGCTTGTCGGCCAGGTGACATTCTCGGTATTGTTTGCCGTGGTGTTCATGAATCTCTATATCCCGTTTTCAAAGACGGCCTGGCTCGAATTGGGCTATTCATCTCATTTCCTCTATACGCTGCTCTTCTTCTGTATGAGCGTCATGGTGCTGGTTGTCAGTCGGATAGTGATGTATAGGACAAAATATCTCTTTGAAATGAGGATATGGCATTATGTACTCTGGTGTATCGCCGAAATTGTACTGATATGCGGAATATATACGGGGATAACTGTCATGATTTCCGAAGTTCCTGGCGATATGACGGTATATATGGTGTTCCTGAAGTCTCTGCTATATGGAACTATCTCATTGGCTGTGCCTTATGTGATTTCTACCCTCTATTTTATGCTTGTGGAAAAAGAAAAGATCATACGTCTGATGAACTATGGCAATGTTGTGACGGACGAACCGGAATCGGATGACGATGATCAGAAAATCACGCTTTTCGACATCGGAGGCACTTTGCGCTTCTCTGTGCGCCGCCGCAATATCTACTACATTGAGTCGGACGACAATTATATAAAGGTGTGGTACGACGATGGCAACGGCGAGCTCAAGCAGTATATGCTCCGCTGCCGGCTGAAGACGGTCGAGGAGACGTTCCGTGACAGCACTCTGGTGCGTTGCCACAGAAAGTACGTCGTCAATACCGAGCATGTCAAGGTACTTCGCAAGGAAGGCGATGCGTTTGTCCTTGAACTTGACAGCGAGAACATCCAAGCCATCCCTGTTACCAAGACCTACGAGAAGGCCGTCATTGCGAAGTTCTCATGACGAGTACCGCGTTCCGCCCACCTGTTGAGTATCTGAAAGTTGAGCGTAATGCGGCAATCTGCCTCTTATTTACGCTTTCTTTTTGATGCCCGGAGCCTTGACGCAGACTGCACCATCGCCTCGTCGAGCATGATGTTGCGCGCTGCGAGAATGTCCAGAACCATAGCGACAAGCGGGAACAGAGCCGTCACCGAGAACACCATCTCGTTCCATCCGCGCACCACGTCCACGATTATCCAGACTTGGAATGCGAGCAGGTTTATCGCGGATAGTGTCGCTACCCTCATCTGAGGAATCCTTATCTTGAAAGCGAACAGAGAGAACACGTTACCTATGAGCGTCACGATGAGGAGGAAGCAGTAGGGAACCTTCTCGAAATATTTGATTGCCACCTCCGCTCCGTCGGGACCTATGATGGTAGCGAACTTGCAGAAGAACATGGATGCGAGAAGCGCTGTCGCGATTGCAAGATATAGGGTTTGAATCCTTTGCCACATAATTTATTGAGCTTAGTTCAATTTATTTTTGTCCAATCTGGTGCAAAAATAACAAAAACTGCCCATACGGAAAAATTCGCTGGCAAATATATTCTTCAAAATTGACATCGAAAGCAAAAATGACTATATTTGTGGATTATGGACTCGGTACAAAGGGTTTTAGTTAGAAATTTGAACTTGCTGGGGGTCTTTTTGTTTAACGTTAAAACAAGAGAATTATGCGCATAGCAGAATCAGAACTTATAATCAACGGAGACGGCTCCGTGTTTCATCTTCATCTTAGACCGGAGGAACTCGCTGACAATGTGATACTTGTGGGGGATCCGGGCCGTGTCGACATGGTGGCGGAGTTTTTGACTGACATCGAGTTCCGCCATGCCTCAAGAGAATTTGTGACGACAACGGGAAAATTCAACGAAAAGCGCTTCACCATTGTCTCGACCGGAATCGGATGCGACAACATCGACATCGTGATGAATGAGCTTGACGCCCTCGCCAACATCGACTTCAAGACCCGCGAAATAAAGGAACAGAAACGTTCGCTCAATATCCTGCGCATAGGGACCTGCGGCGCGATCCAGAAGGACATTTCGCTCGGATCGTTCATATTCTCGCACATATCGGTCGGATGCGACGGACTTCTCAACTGGTATGCGGACCGCGACAAGATTGCTCTCCCCGGAATCGAGGATGCCTTCAAGAAGCACGTCGGATGGGCGAAACATCTTCCTGATCCATATTTCGTGAAGGCGAGCCAGAAACTGATCGACAAGTTCGGCGACTGCACCGTGAAGGGAATGACAATCTCTGCCTCGGGGTTCTATGGACCTCAGGGGCGTGTCCTTCGTATGCCGCTCGCGATGCCTGATATGGTGGACAAGTTCGAGAGCTTCGAGTATGAGGGGCACCGCATCACAAACTTCGAGATGGAAGGTTCGGCAGTGGCCGGAATCGCCGCGCACCTCGGACATCACGCCGGCACGGTCTGCTGCGCCATCGCGAATCGCCACATAGGTAGCAGCAATCCGGACTATAAGCCGCAGGTGCGGAAGCTAGTTGAATTGTGCTTGACGAAAATGGCTGAACTATAATTGAAAAACGCCGGTTNNAACCGGCGTTTTTCAATTATATAACTCGCTGAGTGTAAGGGTTGAGGGCTCGATGCGGGGATCGGTGACGGTGGCATCGATGCAGCGCGGGATGTTGTCGGAGACATTGACTTCAAGGAACTCCATGATGGCGGGGAGGTTTTCAAGGCCGGAGGCGGCAATCTCGTGACGGGCGCCCTCGTAGCGGTAGATGCAGTGGTTATAGCCCCTCTTGCGGCAGACGGAGGCAATGGTGTTGGAGCCGTACCAGCCGACTTTGAAGAACTTTGTCTGCTTGTAGTTCACGACCTTGTCTGCGGTGCCGTGGAAAAGTGCCATCGGGCATGGCTTGCTTGCATATTTGAGACCTCCGTTGCGGCTGAGGACTGCCCCTGCGAGGGAGATCACGCCTTTGTAGTTGAAACCCTCTGGGAGCACTTGAGCCCAACTGCTGCTGTTGCAGATCTCATACTCGGCCTGAAGGACGGAAATCGCGCCGGCCGACGAGCCCATGATGACGATATTTTCTGTGTCAATTCCGAGTTCTTCGGCGTTGTCAATGATGAAGTTGGTTGCGCTGAAGAGGTCTTCCACGGC
>DJSA01000132.1:16101-16276 GCA_002438905.1 Bacteroidales bacterium UBA6346 | reverse complement strand
AGAGTGAGGCTCTCAAGAAAAGGAGCGTCACGAGCGTCACAAAGGCCATCGAGGGCATGGTCGCTGGCGTCACAGCCGCGTCAAGTTCCGGACAGCCGGGCGAGGGCACAAGCATCATCATCCGCGGCATCGGATCAATCAACGCAAGCTCGTCTCCGCTGTATGTGGTTGACGG
>DJSA01000132.1:0-15999 GCA_002438905.1 Bacteroidales bacterium UBA6346 | reverse complement strand
GACATCGAGTCTCTTACGGTCCTCAAAGATGCGTCCGCAGCGGCTCTTTATGGTTCCCGTGGAGCAAACGGCGTCGTGATGATAACTACCAAACGCGGTACGGAAGGACGCACGAACGTTAACTTCAAGGCAGAAGTCGGTTTTGAGTCAAGGGCCTACAAGCCATACAATGTCGTTGACCAGAAAGAATATGTCCAGCTGATGTACGAGGCTCTGCGCAACGGGTACATTCAGGACGGCGGAATGACATGGGACGCGGCCTCCACAACAGCAAGCCAAAAACTCGGCAGCACGCTTGGCGGAGAGCAGTACAACCCTTTCAAGAATTACACATGGGACACTCTCATCAACCCCGAGACAGGTCTCGTTCAGGAAGATGCAGTTTCGGCCTACAATGAAAGCTGGCTTGACGCTATCACAAATCACAAGGCTCTCAGGCAGGAATATACCTTCGGGCTCAACGGAGGGAATGAAAAGACCAAATACACACTTTCCCTCGGAATGCTTGACGAAGACGGTATACTTGTGAACACCAACTTCAACAGGTACTCGTTCAGAACAGGTGTCGACCACAAGGTGAATGACTGGTTCGCGGCCGGAGCCAACACATCCTACGCCATGACAAAGTCAAACGCCCAGCAGATTGGCAGCGGCACATACTCAAGCAATGTCTGGTACACCGCACAGTTCATGGCGCCCATTTACCCTGTGTATCTCAAGGATGAGAATGGAAACAATGTCGGAGGCTATGATTATGGTGAGAGCGGACGACCTACAGCGAAGGACTTCAACTCGCTTGGAGACAGGTATCTCAACAAGTACGAGACAATCCGCGACAACGCCAGCGTCCGTGCGTATGCTGTTTTCGGCGGGAACGCGGACATAATGGGTGTAATGAAAGGTCTGTCATTTTCGTCAAATTTCGGAGCGGACCTCGTCAACACACGCCGGTCATCCTACTCAAGCCCCGATCATGGAGACGGAAAAACCGAGCAGGGAACAATAGAAAAGTATAGCAACCGCGACTTCTCTTGGACCTGGAACCAGATTCTCAAATATGAAAGGGAATTCAATGACAAGCATCATGTTCTCGGTCAGCTCGGACATGAGTTCTACCGATACAGGTACAACTACCTCATGGCGGGAAGGACAAAAGTTTATCCGGGCATCGAGGAACTTGCACCGGCTGTGAATCTCGACAGCGCCAACTCTTATCAGATTGACTATAAGATTGAGTCTTATTTCGGCCGTCTTGCATACGACTTTGCCGACAAGTATTATTTCGAGGGAACATGGAGAACCGACGGCTCCTCACGCTTCCACAAGGACTACAGATGGGGGCAGTTCTGGTCAGCCGGAGCGTCCTGGAGAATCTCTGAGGAGAATTTCATGAAGAATGTCAGCTGGATTGACAATATGACCCTCCGTCTCTCCTACGGACAGCTCGGCAACGACGGACTCGACTCGTACTATGCATGGCAGTCGTTTTACGACCTCACATGGGCAAACGCGAATAACCCGGGTGCACTTGTGTCTTCACTTGAGAACACGGAAGTTTCATGGGAAAAGAAAGGCACATGGAATGTCGGAGTCGAATCGACGATGTTCAACCATTTCCTTACTTTCTCCGCTGAATATTACAACTCGCTGACAACGGACATGCTCCTTGAGTATCCTATGGCACTTTCCACCGGATTTTCCGGCTACGATGCGAACGTAGGATCCATGAGGAATCATGGATTTGAGGCCTCATTCCGCTTCAACTGGATTGAAAAGCATAAATTCGGAGCCAGCTCGACCCTGATGTTCTACAAGAACTGGAATAAGGTTCTTGCCCTCACCAACACGGACACGATTACGGAAGGGATACAGGTGATTAAGGTAGGAATGCCTATCTATACTTTCTATATGCCAAAGTCAGCCGGCGTCGACCCGGCTACCGGAGCTCAGCTCTACTGGGCATACAAGAAGGATGATGACGGAAACAAGATTGAAGGAAGCGACTACAGGACAACAAGCGTGACAGAGGCAAATACGTCAAGATACTATTTCGGAAGCCGCGAGCCTAAGCTTCAGGGTTCCTTCGGTTCGGAGTTCAGGTTCGGCCCTGTGGATTTCTCTTTCCTCACTACATTCTCCATCGGAGGCAAGGTTTACGACTCGCTTTATGCCAGCACCATGGAGGTCCAGTATGTCGGGACTACATGGAACAAGAACGCGCTCCGTCGCTGGCAGAAGCCCGGTGACATCACCGATGTTCCGGCAGTAAGGATTAACTCAGGAAATCTTTCTACTGATGCCTATCTCATCGATGCTTCTTATTTCGCAATCAAGTCCCTCCAGCTCGGATATACTCTCCCTGCAAAGTGGGCAAAGGCCATCAAGATGCAGTCTCTGAGGGTTTATGCAACGGCAGACAATCTTGCGATATTCAACAAACTCCAGGGAATGAACGTGCAGTACAACTTCACGGGTGGCTCCAACTATACCTACACTCCGATGAGGGTCATAGCCTTCGGTGTTGACGTGAACTTTTAATTAAAGGAGACTAAAGACATGAAAAAGATAATAATAGCGGCTTTGGCAATTCTGGCTGTATTTACCGGATGCAGCAAGATGCTTGACACCACCCCGACAACGGCAGTGTCAGGTGACACGATGCTCGAAACGACGGAGGGCGGTCTTCAGGCACTGAACGGAATTTACAGATTCTTCTGGCAGTGGTCTGCAAGTACAGGTTCTACCACGCACGAAGCCTTCGGACCTCAGGGGTACGCCCTCATGGGTGATGCCATGGGTGATGACATGGTATTCTCGGGCAAGGGAAACGGATGGTTCTGGTATGATTATACCTACTACGAGAAACGTAATTTCACAAAAGACAGTTGGCGTCCTTACGACATATGGAACTATAATTACACCATCATCAGCCAGGCCAATTACATCATCGCCAAGGGCGGCTCGATGCAGGGCGCGAAAGCCGATGTCGATTACATTTTGGGCAATGCTTATGCCCTCCGTGCAAACGCATACTACAACCTCGCAATAAACTATGCTAGAAGTTATGTCGGGCATGAGGATCGTCTGTGCGTTCCGATTTACACCGAACCTACGACATCAAAGACAAAGGGCAAGGCAAGGGCAACCAACGAGCAGGTATATGCTCAGGCACGTGAGGACATCGACAAGGCCATCGAACTCCTCAACGGGCAGAAGCAGAAGCACTGCTCACACATTGACTACACCGTAGCTAACGGCATCAAGGCACGCATCGCGATAACGATGAATGACTTCAAGGCCGCCTACGAAGCCGCCGACAACGCGATAAAGAGCACAGGCAAGAAGCTCAGCAAGGATGTCATGTGGGGCTACAATGACGCAATTAACGGCGTGGACGTTCTCTGGGGCGCTGAAATCATAACCGATCAAGGCACGACCAACCCTCAGTTCCTTGCGCAGATGGACTATCGTGCCGGCTCATACGGCGAAGACCAGCGAAAGCTTTGCAGCAAATGGCTCTATGCAAAGATAGACGCGAAGGATGTCCGCAAGAAGTGGTGGGTCGATGAAGATCTCAACAAAGACGATGAAATCACGCATGGTCTCCAGCAGTACAAATTCCTGTTTAAGGATCCCAATAGCCTAAAAACAGGTGCGGATCATATCTTCATGAGGCTTCCGGAAATGTATCTGATAAAGGCGGAGGCGGCTTGCCGAGACAATAATGACGGTGAGGCACAGACAGTGCTCAATGACTTCATGTCCTATCGCCTCGAAGGCTACGACTGCTCAAGCAAGACAGGGACTGCTCTAGGCAAGCTCACCACAGACGAGACCGGCTCTCTGCTTGAGGAAATCATCCTCCAGCGCAGAATTGAACTTTGGGGAGAAATCGGACGTGTCTTTGACATCAAGCGTCTCCGCCAGGGATTTGTCCGCACAGAGGAGATGGGCTACCAGAAGAGCGCGCTTCTCACAAGCCTCAAAACAAGCGATCCGGAGACATTTGACTGGGTGATGACCGTTCCGCAGGCGGAAATGGATGCCAACAATCTTATGGTCCAGAACCCAGTCGGCAGCGAAGCCACTGCAAATACGGGCGACGACCCCGCACTCAACAAGGCCGAATAATGATTAAATGAAATTTGTCATGAAGAAGATAAAATATTTACTGATTTCGTTCTGTGCCTTGGTCGCAGCAGGCTGCAATTCAGACAATATAGGCACGACATATTCCGGAGAAGACGGAGTGGCGACATTTGCCCAGAGCATCATCAAGGACTCGGAGGTCAAACTCGAGGCTACGGAGTATTTTGTTCCCTTGCGCAGGCAGACAAACACGGGAGAACTCTCGGTAAGCCTCACTGCGAATCCCTATCATGGAAAAATCAAGGCCCCGGTGACCACCGTGAAGTTCGCGGACGGGGAGTATGAGACGACTCTCAAGATTGATGTCACGGACATTGTACTTGGTGAGACTGACACGCTGGGCCTCAAACTGACCGGTAATTTCAACGAGCACATATCCATAGACTCCTGCGCCGTGATTCTCGCGAGAGGATACACTTGGGTTCCAATTGGTGAAGGACAATGGTATGATGCTTTTGTTGGGGCCGCAATAACGCCGGTGCAGGTCAGCAAGGCCGATGGATTTGATATCTATCGTGTATATTCACCATATCCGAAGGATGTCCTTGTTGAAGCCGGATATGAAACTTCAGGAGAATTCGGATGCGGAGGAGCGGCGTGCGAATACATTGAATTCAGTGTCGGCAAAGACGGAAAGATTGCATGGAAGAATTGGAGTACGACAATCGACTACTCTGGCGAGGGAGACACCATCTATGCGATGTACGTTCCGGATGTGGACCCGAAATGCTACGGCGTACTCACGGAAGACAATGTGGCCGTTTTCTATCCGTACTATTATGTACCGGGTATAGGTGGCTGGGGCGTTGCCGCATATTGTGCGCTCTCGCTCCCCGGCGGGCCGGATTTGGAGAAATGGATCGCAGAAAATATTTGAGTACACTATGTTCGACTAAAGAAAGCCGGGGTTCTGCCTCGGCTTTCTTTTCCTTAGAATACCATATGCACAAACGATGATGAAACACTACGTGAAAGAAGTGGTCATGCTGCTGGCCATGCTGATTGCAGCTTCCTGCACCGGCCGGATTGAGGAGATCATTTCCGAGGCTGTCGGTGTGGACGACAGCGGAATCTCGGCTCTGTGCGGCACTGCGGACATATATCTGACTGAGGAGATGGCTGAAATCGTGGAAGCCTCGGAAGATGGAGGGAATGTCGTGCCTGCCACCAAATCCATGGCGCTGAACAATGTTCTTGAGACCATTGGCGTCGTCTCCATGAAACGGATATTCCATGACGGCGGAGAGTTTGAACAGCGGCGAAGAGCGGCGGGGCTGCACAGATGGTACCGAATCGAATACTCCAAAGAAATGCCCTCGACAAAGGCAATGGCAAATCTTGGCAGTGTTGACGGCATCGAATCCGTTGAGCCGGTGTACAGGATAAGGCAAAGCGCTGTTTTCTTCAACGACCCGGAGTTCCCGAAACAATGGCACTATATGAATGACGGCAGCATGTCGCAGAGCCATTCGGCGGGAGCTGACATAAACGTCGTTCCTGTGTGGGAACGCTATACTTGCGGAAACCGCAAGGTCATTGTCGCCGTTGTTGACGGCGGAATCGACCGTGAGCACGAGGACTTGGCAGATAATTATGTCGGTGGAAAGAATTTCGTGTCCGGAGGGCAGGTCACCGCCGATGAGCACGGGACGCACGTCGCCGGGACAATAGCTGCAAGGAACAACAATGGAATCGGTGTATGCGGAATCGCCGGAGGCAATGCCGCTGAAGAAGCCGATGGCGTTGGGCTTTTGTCATGTCAGGTGTTCGTGGGGAAGAAAAGCGGAGATGAGGCCGAGGCTATCACATGGGCAGCGGACAATGGTGCCGTGATTGTAAACAACAGCTGGGGTTATGACTTTGAAACGGTGGGAGACGCCAGAAACGCTACGATTCCAGGACCGCTCAAGGCCGCAATAGACTATTTCGTACAAAATGCAGGGTGCGACAAGGACGGCATCCAGAAGACTGACAGCCCGATGAAGGGAGGTCTTGTCGTATTCGCGGCGGGGAACGACGGATGGGACGCCAACCCAATCGGAGAGTATGAGAGTGTTCTCGCAGTCGGTGCAATCGGGCCTGATTTCAAGAGAGCATCCTATTCAAATTACGGCAGTTGGGTTGACATCGCCTCCCCTGGAGGAGAACAGGGAACGAGAAACAACACGCTTATCCTGAGCACGTTGCCCGGCAATAAATATGGCTGGATGCAGGGAACGTCCATGGCATGTCCGCATGTCAGCGGCGTAGCGGCGCTGGTGGTGTCGCATTTCGGCGGTCCGGGATTCACCGTGGAAATGCTCAAGAAGAGACTTCTTGAAGGGGCAAGGCACGATGTACTCCCGTCAAACGCTCAGATTGGTCCGCTGGTCGATGCGATGGGGGCATTCTCCGTAGGCAAGACCATGCCTCCTGAAATTCCGGATAAAATCGAGATGTCGGCGACAGGCAACAGGATCAATGCCACTTTCAATGTGACCGCGAGTCCTGAGGGCGAAGCGGCATTCGGATATATGCTGCTCGTGTCAAAATCTCGCTCTGCACTTGAAAGTATCACAGATCCTCGGAATCTTCCCGCTGATGTCTTCCGATCAGAAATTCTCGTGGGAAACAGGAATGCCGGAGAAAGAATTACCGCAAGCATAGGCAATCTGGAATTTGAGCAAGAGTATTACGCGGGGATTATCGGATATGACTACGCACAGAACTATTCGGCACTGTCATCAATCTCCGCTGTCAGAACACTTGCAAATACAGCCCCTATAATCAACTGTCTTTCGGACAAGACTCAATTTGTCTTGAAATCATTCGAATCCGTTTCCGTACCTTTCGAGATATATGACCCCGAGGGAGAGGAAATCACGGTCAAATTCAACAAAGGATCATCGGCAAGTTCGTTTGAAAAAACGGACGAGAGACATTGGACATTGAACATAAATGCGAGGATGGAGAAGGCCGGTGAATACGAAGACCGGATTTCCGTTTCTGACACCTACGGCATGGACGCGACATATTCATTCAAATATGAGATACTTCCCAATCGGACTCCAGAGGTCAGAAAGGTAATTGACAATCTCTATACGGAGACTACAACTTGTGAGTATGTCCTCGATCTTAATGATTTTTTTCATGACCCCGATGGGGAGAGCCTGCGTTATTCAATGGAAGGAGGAAGCAAATCTGTCGCGACAACGGATTTGTCAGGTTCCTCTCTGCGGATAACTGTCAAAGGATACGGACTTTGCAAATTCATTGTGTCGGCAAGCGATGCCCGAAACGCCTCATGTACACAAGAGTTCAGCATTATGGCAAAGAGTCCCGACAATCTCGTCGAAATGTATCCGGTTCCAGTGAAGGACAATCTCACAATCCGGACAGGATTGCCGGCTGAGACATATATTTCTGTCACCTCATTGTCCGGCGTCGTCATCTGCGAGAGCACTTCAACGGTCAGTGCCTTTGCCCCAAAAGTCGTTGATTTGAGAAACTGCGCTCCGGGAAGATACTTGGTACGCGTGCTGATTGACGGCAAAAGTTATGAGAGAGTTATCACAAAATTATAATCTATGCTAATGATGAAGAAACATTATTTATTATACGCGGCTATACTCAGCGTGGTTCAGTTCTTCATTCTGTTTGGAACAGAAGATGTCGCCAGAGCACAAAACAATGCCCTGCCCTTTGTTGCAATGGTTTTCAACCCCGCTGAAGCAGGCACTGCCGGAGTCTCAATTTCCGAGTTCGGAGCATCTTGTTCAAGCCCGACATTCCCTGTAATGAATGAGAAAACGGGGAATGTCGCGACCGGTTGGATGAGCATCACATCGGGAGACCATAGGACTTCTTATTTTTCGGCGGATGCAGGCATGAAAATAAAGGAAAAATTCGGTGTGAGCATAACTTCTGTCTATGGACTGTGCGAGCCATATGAAGCCTTCAACAGCGGCGGATATTCCCTCGGAACATTTCGCCCGCACCAGATGATTGCAGGTGCCGGCTTCAGCTATCGTCCCGTGAAGTTTCTGTCCGCCGGCATCAGGCTGAAATATGCAGGAGAAAAGTTATCCGATGATGCCAACTATGGAGCATTTGTTTCAGACATTGCCATTACCTCAGAAGTCCCCCTAAAAAATGGCATAAGCATCCGGGCATCAGTCGGAGTGTATTCACTCGGGACTAAAATCAAGGCATCTGACGGCAGCTCATATTCACTTCCAACGTCTGCCAAAGCTGAAATCTGCTACTTGCAGGAGTTCGCGTCCGTGCATCGCATCCAAGCAGCCGGTTCTGCCGAAATGTTTTTCAGCCGGCAGTTCGCCGCATCGGCGGGATTGTCCTACACCTGGAACTCAATGCTGACGGTCCGCTGCGGCTACCATTACGGCGGAAAAACCGTCGTCCCGTCCTACGTTTCGGCGGGCATCGGCGTGAAGTTCTTCGGCGTCAGCCTCGACGCTGCCTACATTTTCGGCTCGGAAATCCTCCGGAACAGCCTCGGCCTCTCCCTCGGCTACGCGTTCTGACATATGTGGCAGAGTCTCATATTTCTACCGACCTGATGTTTTCAGCCCTTATTGCCATGTAGTTGCACTTCTGACAGTCCGCTGCTCTTGTATCCTCGCTGTCGCCTTTCATACGGACGGTTGCCTTGTCTCAATAGTTCAGTCCGAATGCCTACAGCGGCAGGATGTTCATAGCGAGGCATAGGCACAATATGTGTAGGAAAATGTCCCGCTAATTTGGAATCATACAAAATGAAAAAAGAGTTTGTTTGCCTGGCAGTGATGCTGTTGGCTTTCGTCTCGTGTGCCCGTGAGGATTTCTCTGGGACGGATGCGATGGATGGCGGTCGGGAGGCTGCTGCTGAAAAGATCGTGAATGAGCCGTTGGGGGGGGCTTCTGACGTCTCCTCGCTTCTGATTTATGTCGAGGATGCTTCCGGTGAGGAGCTTGAGGCTCTGCGTGACGCTTGCGGGGCAGTTTCTGTGACGAATGTGTTCCCGAGCACGCCGGGTAAGGAAGAATTGGAAAGGAGCTGCGGGCTTCCAAACTGGTACAAACTGAACTTTGAGGCGGGAACTGACATGCGCGGAAAGGCTTTGGCGCTTGCCTCTGAAGGGCGTGTACGTACTGTGGAGTACAATGTGCGGGTTAAGAAATGCTATGAAGGGAAGCCTCGTCAGTTTGTTCCCGACGGGAACGGAGGGATTGTGACGAAGAGCATTTCTTCGGCGAAGTTCAATGACCCATCATTTCCGAAGCAGTGGCACTATGCAAATGATGGAAAGGTTCGTGAAGGAAGTGCCTATGTGGCAGAGTCTTACGCCGGTGCGGACGTGAACGTGAGTCAGGCCTGGAGCCTTTGTGCGGGAAATTCGGAAGTGATTGTCGCCGTGATTGACGAGGCCGTTCAGTACAACCATCCTGATCTCGCGGCCAATATGTGGAACAATCCTCGCGCGTCCGAGGTCCGGAAGGGAACGAACGGAACTAAGTATGTCAACGATCTCCACGGGTGGAATTTCGTTAAGAACTCCGCTGAACTGAATTGGACGGCACTTGGTAATGTCGGGCATGGAACGCATGTCGCCGGAACTGTGGCTGCGGTGAACAATAACGGTGTCGGAGTGTGCGGAGTCGCCGGCGGTTCCGGGAGCGGGGACGGCGTGAAGATCATGTCCTGCCAGATTTTCGATGGAACTGAAGGAGGAGAGACTGCCATGATTGCCAATGCCTTCAAATATGCTGCCGACAACGGTGCCTGCATCGCCCAGTGCTCTTTCGGGGTGGAGTCTGGCGACTACAAGAATGACAATGCCTATTATGCCGAAAGCCGTGCGGAGGTTGATGCCATCCGCTATTTTATTGCCACGTCCAATTGTCCGGCGCTTGACGGCGGTCTTGTCATAGTTGCGGCCGGCAATGACACGGGCAAGATGTCCGCTTACCCTGCGGCATTGAAAGAGTGCATCAGCGTAACTGCGTTCGGACTCGATGGGCTTCCGACATACTACACGAACTATGGTCCGGGCTGCAACATCGCGGCTCCGGGTGGAGAACTTTACACCGGCGGGGAGGAACGCGAGTGCTGCGAGGTGCTATCTACACTGCCTACGGACAAATTGCTGGATTATGATTCAGAAACCGGGAAGACATATGGTTATCTCCCGACGGACTATGGCTGGATGCAGGGCACGTCAATGGCCTGTCCTCATGTGAGCGGTGTCGCGGCTCTCGGTTTGTCGTATGCGCTGAAAAATGGTTATCATTACGCTAACGATGAGTTCAAGTCACTTCTGTTGACATCTGTAAACGGGATTGATGACCGGATAGGTCGTGTCGGTTCGAAGACGACACTTGTCGGAAACCATTTCGGCACGTTGAGATTGTCTTCCTATAAAGGGAAGATGGGCACCGGTGCAGTGGATGCCTGGCGGCTGTTCATGGCTATGGACGGCGTGCCCTCTGTCCTGGCTGTGATGGGAGAGGAGCAGCGTGTGGATGTCTCGGAGTATTTCGGAAGCAATTCGGGTAATCTGACCTACACGTCCGTCGAGACTCTTGATGACGGCACTGAGGCTCTCGGTCTTGCGGCGGCTCCGTCAATGAAATACGGAAAGCTTCTGATTCATCCGACAAAGTCCGGTTGTGCGCGATTCCGGATAAAGGCAATCGCTGGAGGCTCGAACCTTGCGAGCGGAAGCCAGATGGGCGGAATGGAGATTACGAGGACAGTTTCTGTGATTGTGCAACCGGACATTTCCATTAACGGAGCTTGGTTGTAGTTCCTAAAATTACGTGAATATGAGGAAGATACGGATATATTCGATTTTTGTGATGCTTCTCGGGATAGTCGCCTGCGAAAAGGGGCGCACTGTCGCCTCCGAAATTGAGGGCGAATGGAAACTTGAAAACTATTACGGCAAGGATGCCGGCAGCGCTGCAGTCTCGGCTGAGGTCTACATAAGCTTCGCAGATGGACAGTTCGAACTTTTCCAGAAACTTGGCGGCGGCCATTTCGAGCGCTATTCCGGTACATACTCCTACGATGGTGAAACTGTCACCGGCATCTATTCGGATGGACAGGACTGGTCAAGCGGCTATCTCGTTTCGTTTTCGGAGAGCGGGAAGATGACGCTGTCACAATATGTCAACGATGAGGAATATGCCTGCGTGTATGTCCGCACCTCCATTCCGGAATCGGTCCGGAATGATGCTTCGGATTTCGGCAAGGTCAAGTCTTCCGGCGTGGTGGAGACAGTGCATTGGCTGTAGGTGAACAGGAGTGTTGTTGCCGGATAGGGTAAAAACGATTGGCGGTGGGTCTGACAGTGGGTTCGCCGTTTTTGTGCCTATGATATGCCTTTCGGGCAGTCCTTGCAACGCTGTTCAGAGAATGTCCGATGTTCTGCGCAGATTTTCGATGATTCTGTCAATGCGGTGAAGCTCGGATGGAATCCTGATGTCCTGCGGGCAATGGCTCATGCACTGCCCACAGCCGATGCAGCGATTTGCTTGGCGGATCTTTTCGAGGCTCCGGTCATAACTTACGAGATAGGCGCGGCGTGACTTGCGGTAGGCTTTCATCTCTTTGGTGTATTCGCGGCTGTCCTCGTCTGGTTCGGAAATGGCGTAGCCCTCGTTCACGCACTTGTTGTAGTGGCTGAAGTTGCCTGGAATGTCGATTCCGAAGGGGCAAGGCATGCAGTACTGGCAGCCGGTGCACGGGACAAGTGGGTATTTGCTCAGGCTTTCCGCGACCTTTTCAAGAAATTCAATGTCGTCCGCGGTGAGTGGCACAAGCGGCGAGTAGGTCCTGAGGTTATCCTTGAGATGTTCCATATAAGTCATTCCGCTCAGAACAGTCAGCACATTCTTAGGAGTGCCGGCGAAACGGAACGCCCATGACGCCACGCTTTCCCCCGGCATCCTTTCCTTGAGTTCGTCCACTATGCGGTTCGGCAGTTTCGCGAGCGAGCCTCCGCGCAGAGGTTCCATGATTATGACCGGAATCCCGCGCTTATCGAGTTCCTCATACATGTGGTCAGCGTTGCAGTTTCTGCCGTCGGCATGAGACCAGTCGAGGTAGTTCATCTGAATCTGGATGAAGTCCCAGTGATATTTATCATGGGTTTTCAGCAGCTCGTCGAACATCTGCCTATTTCCATGAAAGGAATATCCGAGTTGCCTTATGCTTCCGGCCTCACGCTCCTTCAGAAGAAAGTCCAGCATGCCGTTCTTGACATACCTGTTCTCGAAGTCTTCAATGCTGCGCCCGATGCTGTGCAGGAGGTAGTAGTCAAGATAGTCCGTGCGGAAATTTTCAAATGACCTGCGGTACATCACCATCGAGTTTTCCCGGCTCCAGTCACTGAAGTTGGACAGCTTGGTGGCAATGTAGTGCGACTCTCTCGGATGCCGGCTCAGCGCCAGTCCCGAAGCCGCCTCGCTCTGTCCCTGAAGATATACCGGTGACGAGTCGAAGTAGTTCACCCCGTGCGCGAGCGCGTAGTCAACGAGTTCATTCACAGAGTCTTGGTCTATGACGTCCTTCCCGTTCTCGTCTTTTATCATCTGCCAACGCATGCATCCATAGCCGAGAATGCTGACCTTTTCCCTTGTCTTCGGATCGGTTCTGTAAGTCATTCCTGTTTCTGTCCCATCGGCGTCGCCGTTATTTGCATCCGCAATATTGTCCTTTTGACCCATTGTGGCACATCCGCCAGCGAGCCTTGTAGTGGCCACGACCGCAGCCGCTGCTCCGGCAACCTTTATAAAGTCTCTTCTTTCCATGTTCTTGTCCCTTAATCCGCTCGTGTTACATTCTTATGGCGTGCTTCAAGTTTACAGTTCCCTATGCACGGCGTGCCCCTCCACATGAATCGCGCTGAGCGGGCTGACCGGGCAGTTGTACTCGCAGGCTCCGCAACCGATGCAGCGCTCCTCGTCCACTGACGGAATGCGCACTGACTCCGGATCTTCCGGATTTTTCTTCACAAGACGTATGGCCCCGACAGGACAGTGCCTTGCGCAGTTTCCGCACTTGACGCCTTCCGCATCGGCGACGCAGAGGCTGTAATCAACCGTGGCGTGCCCTATCTGAATAGAAGACTTCTCTTCACGGCTTACCTCCACAATTGCTCCTGCCGGACAGACTGACGAACATCTTGTGCATTCCGGGCGGCAATAGCCCTTTTCGTAGGACATCTCCGGCTGCATCAGCGTCTCCAGCGCAGTCGACGGTCTCAGTACCCTGTTGGGGCAGGAGGAGACGCACAACTGGCATGCGATGCAGTGGTCGGTGAAATGCTTCAGACTTCTGGAACCGGCCGGCTTGAGCGGCGTTTCCCTGCGCGGTGCCTTCTTCTCCGGAAGAGTAATAAATCCGCCGTCAACTTTCATCTGCTGCGCGGCGGCTTCAACTGGGCGTATGGCCTCTCCCGCGGCAATAGTTCCGAGAGTTACGGCTGTGCCCTTGATGAATCCACGCCTTGTCCCGTTTGCTGGAGCATCGGCCTTGACGCGTATTCCTGCTGTATTCACTGCCGCGCTCCCGGCCACGTTCCTATCGTCTTCCGTTGGCACGTGATTCTTTCCGTACCTGAATCTGTATTTTATCGCCCCATCGCGGCAGGTGGATATGCAGTCCATGCACGCCACACAGCGGCTGTAGTCGATCCTGTGGTTCAGCGTGTATATGCAGGACGACTTGCAGCGTCTCTCGCACAGACCGCAGTTCCGGCATTTGCCTGCGTCAATGACCGGTGCGAACAAGCTGATGCGGGACACGAGCCCGAGCAGCGAACCGACGGGGCAGATGCTGTTGCACCAGATTCTTCCCCATTTCCACGAAAGGGCTCCCAGCAGCACGAACGTCACGACAGCCGCAATGAATGTAGGCACGCTCTTGATCCACACATCGGTGGAGTAGAACGCGTAGCTGTCAAAATGCGCTGCAATCATCGCAAGAAGATTGTTGCAGCCGCTGTAGACAGGCGCGAACAACTCCGTTGCAATCCTGCCATATGCACTGTAAGGCGCTATCAGTGCGGCTATTGACGTGACGCCAAATGCCATCGCGGCTATGAATACGGCCAGCACCACATACCTCAGCACCATCAGCGGCTTGCGGTACTTGAATCTGTAGAGATTCTTTTTCTTTGTCCTTCCGTGAATCCATGAGATGATGTCCTGCATCACCCCGAGTGGGCATATTACCGAGCAGTAGACCCTCCCGAACAGCAGCGTGAGCAGCAGCAGTCCCGCTACGATGCAGAAGTTCAGCGCAAGAACCGCTGGAATGAACTGAATCTTAGCCATCCATCCTAGGTAGGCATGAAGCGCTCCCGTGAAGTCAAGCAACAAGAGCGTGACACTGATGAAGAAAACCGTCGCGAGGACAATCCTTACTTTTCGCAGCATTTCTTTGTGTTTCAATCGTTAGCCATAGCCTTTCCGCCTCGGGCGGAGATTTGCAAAAACACTGCAAAATTATGAAAAAACTCTGTTTTCGGCCATTGTCCGTGCCACTTGTTTTTTTTGAAGAAGCGAGGGATTGCCTGAACTTTTCCTATTGTATAACCGGAAGCCGCAGTCAATTCCCCGATTATGCGGCTTCCAGAAAGATTTACTAAGCAACATCGTCATCGACCATATCGAGCCTAGAAGCTATGATGTCCGTGCCCGTACGCTCAATCTTGTCCGTTCCGACATATTTGGTGTAACGTATGCGTCCGAATAGATGGACATTGCTTCCCTTGCCAATTCTCGCGAGATCGGGGATGTTCTTTCCCTCCCAAGCTTCAACATTATGCCAGCATGTCTCAACGATGTTCTCGCCATCCTTGTTCCTGCCCACCCGGTTGGTCACGAGTGAGAAGTGAATGACTTTTTTGTCTCCGGCTTCCTGTAGCCTCACATTGCCCACAGTTCCCTGCAGTTCAACCTTGTTGATTGTTTCCATAATTCAGATTTATAATAGTGATTTGTTCGCGGCCGATTTCCGGAATCCGGCCTACATGTTGCCCGAGGTATATGACGTCAGTTCCGTCAGGCTTCGGCAAAGTACAGAAAAATAATCCTGATCATCAATGCCTTTACGCTTGGGAAAGCCGATTAATTTCTGAATTTATATGTTTTTTCTTTTTCTTTATGTAGCACATAATTTTTTTTGACGTGGATGATAAAAAAGAAATTGGTCGCGATATTTTTTTTGAAGGTTGCCTATCAATAAAAAAAAGAGCGGATTTCAAAAAAGAGAAAAACTTTTGTCAAAAAGGCGTAATTCTGCCAGCGCTATTTGCTCATTACATTTCCTGTTCTCAACTTTGCGGCTGCGTCAATTACGTAGAACAATGTTATGGAAAGACCGAAGAAAAACAGATTATGCATTGAATGTGGAACTCCGGTTCCGAGCAGCAGGGCCGACCGGCTTTACTGCTGTGATTCGTGTAAGAATCACCACAATTACGAGGCTCGCCAAGAGAAGCGGAGAAACCATGCTCGCGTCCTAGACATCTTGGCTAAGAATTACAAGGTTCTGTCAGAGCTGCTGCAAGGCTGCGTGGACAGCATAGGTGTTTCCGATTTGCTTTATCGTGGCTTCAATCCGGAATTCATGACATGCTGTCAGCGCCGGCCCCGCTATAGCGAATGCTGCTGTTTTGACATACGCTACAATCTGACTGGCAGCCGGATTTTCTCCATATCAAGAATTCAGGTGTTGTGAAAAATTGAGTATCTTTGTCAGTTGGGACATGTAATATAATAAAGGAATGAGAAATTTGTTTTTTGTGGCGGGCATGGCGCTCGCGTTTCTAACATCATGCAATATGGAAAATCCGCTTTTGA
>DJSA01000012.1:17501-17642 GCA_002438905.1 Bacteroidales bacterium UBA6346 | reverse complement strand
ACGAGCAACGCAGCAATCCGCTCCGGCTGAGCCGCCTTGATGCCAGAAAAAGATGGAGTGCAAGGCGCACGGTGAAGGCAAAACCGCAGCAACCTGTTGGTTGTGAGGATTTTGATAAGACGAGCAACGCAGCAATCCGCT
>DJSA01000012.1:0-17386 GCA_002438905.1 Bacteroidales bacterium UBA6346 | reverse complement strand
GCGTGTCATAGTTAATCCTCGCGGCCGCACGGATAAAGACCTTTTGGCCGGAAGGAATTGTCCCGTTGGAACGAATCCGCACCGACTTGCCGAGCTCGGTCTCGAACGCGGAGCCGGTATAGGTCAGCTCGGAAGACCAGCGGGTGTCGCGGGCACGGTAGCCCACTGAAGAGGAACGGCTCACAAACAGCTGGATGTCAGTGACATTCGCGTAGGCATCCTTCCAAGTCTTGGTCGCCTCCATCGCAGCAGCAAGTTCCTCGCGGGTGGTGGCGCGCGTCACCTTGACATTCGCAGTGACCTTTCCCGCGCTCACTGTCGGAGAGCCGACAAATTCCACCTTCAGGAACGGCTGTACCTCAAAATTGACCTCGGTGCTGCCCTTGATGTGGGTGTTCACGCTAGCATTCCTGACGACATTCCCGGCGTCGTCCTCAAGGACAATCGGCACGAACGGCCCATCGACACGGATGTTGTAGTCGGCCTCGAAGAGTTTTGTGTTGCGGAAAGTTCCGTCCGGGCGGCAGTTGAAGTCCTGAGGGGTCACGTTCCCCTCCCAGCTGGTCTCAATCAGCCTCACCCGTATGCCCTCTGAGCCTTGGTCCGTCAGCACCGGGTCTCCGGTCTTCACGTCCGTGACCTTGCCGTAGAGCGTCTCCTCCGGAGCATCGTAGTTGTCAAGTTTGAAAAGCGAGCAGGAACTCAAAAGGAGTCCGCCGAGCGCTGCAAACGCTAACTTCTTCATATCAAACACATTAAACATATCATTTCAATTTTCAATAATTTCAAATATTCTTCAACACCCTCGCTCAGCTGTTCTTCAAGAGTTCAGTTCAACTGTTTTTCAACAATTTCATCAAATTCCGCCGAATAAAAACTGAGCGGATGAGGGTGATAAAAGGATGGAGTGCAAGACACGTAACGCAGCAATCCGCCTTTTTGCGCCCTCATCGGTTAGGTTGTTGGTCAATGACTGGGCTCTTCGCCACCTCCGAAGGCGGAATCTCGAAATAGTAGTCCTTAGGAGTATATTTCAGTTCCATCTCGCGTGCCATCTGGAAATTGGCGTCGAAGAAGTACTTTTTCGCCGCCGTGCTGTAGAACGGATAGAGACCGTGTAGGCGGTAGCTCTCGCCATTCCCGAAGCGGCTCGCATCGCGCTTCTCGCCCCAGAAGCCGTCACGCCCCTCGGCATGCTGCACCCTCCAGCGGCGGATGTCCCACTTGGACTTGTGCTCGAACGCCAGCTCCTTACGGCGCTCGCGGCGCACCTGGTCGCGGCTGGCCTCATCGCCGGAAAGCCCTCCCGTCAGAAGGTCCGCCCCGGCGCGTTCCCGGATGTCGTTGATTGCCTTGGTCGCCACGTCCAGCATATTGTCTCCCTCAACCGGAGAGGCTACACCCTCGATTGAAAGCTCCACTCCCGCCTCGGCCGCCGCCAGAAGCACGTCGGCATAGCGCATGAGGATGAAAGGCTGGGCGGACTTGCCCTCGCCCCGGATGTAGTTCGGGTCCGGATTGAGGTATTTCCTCAGGTAGAATCCGGAAAGGTTCGCCTCGTTGTCCTTCACGTCATAGAAAGGTCCGTTCGCCCCTGCGGCGGTCATCTGCGTATTGTCGTCAAGCGTCACGATTTCCTGCCCGGACTGCGCACGGGGACTTAGGTAAAGGGTCTTGGGCGTGCCGGTGTATTGCGGCAGGTTCTGGTAGAAATTCAGGGTAGCCCGGCTCCATGAGTAGTCGCTCCATAGCGGGGACACCGGCGTGCCGCCCGTATAGACCCCGGCCCTTATCTCTATTTCCTGATTGCGGAACATGTCGCCCGGAAGAATCACATAAGCCCTCAGGCGAGGCTCGGCGTTCTTGAAGAAATCCATCGTGGAGTCGAACATGAGGTAATGCCCCTTGGTGTTGTCATCCCCGTCGGTGACGCGGATTGTGCCGTTGGCATACCTGTCAAAGCCGTCAAAAAGTTCGACGAAGTCGAGCGAAGGACAGCTTCCGGAGCAGAGCGGGTCGCGGAAGATGAAAGGAGAACTATATGCATCAAGTCCATGGGTGAGAGAAGGATAGAGATATTCCTTCACGAAGATGTTCTCCGGACTCGAAAGGTCGCTGAACATATCCACCATGTTCTGGTACATCGCCTCCTTGTCTCCTGCCGCCCATTTTTTCTTGTAGAGGGAATATCTCCCCGACTCCATCACCTCGCGCGCAGCCTTGTAAGCCTCGGAGAAATAGCGTACGTAAGCCTCGTGGTAGGTCTCCTTAGAAAATCCCATCACGCGAACCCCAGTCTTACTCCCGACCCCAGTGAGTCCGGAACTCGTGACCGTCTCGTTGTACTTCGCAACCGACCCAGCATAGAGCATGGCCTCGGCCTTGAACGCGAGAGCTGCATACTTGTTCGGCAGACCGCTCTGGAGCGAAGTCGCGGGAAGAAGTGAGACAGCGGTGTCGAAGTCCTCGCAAATCCGGTCCCATGTCTCCTCCTCGGAAGAGCGGGGAACCTCAAGTTTGTCGGAAGAATTGGGATATGCAATCGTGTGCGTCACGAGCGGAATGCCTCCGAAGCGACGCGCCATCTGATAGAACACGTATGCGCGGACAAAATATCCCTGTCCCATGAAGAAATCATATTCCGCATCGGTGAAGTTCGACTTGTAGGACGGAAGGGACTCGATGAGGTGGTTGGCGTCGTGTATGAGCTCAAAGGCGTTGCTCCAGAACGGGTTATCCTCGCCCTGAAAGGTGCGAAAGACATCGTCGCGGTTCATCGCCTCGCCGCAGCCGTCAATCCCCAGGGTTCCGAGCCATCCATTGAAATTGAAGCCCCACGCCGCCATATACTTGAAGTCCTCGAACGGCATGTGGGAATAGAGCGTCGCCATATAGATGGACATTCCCTTAGGAGAGCCCATCATGTCATCGTCGGAGACTATGTTCTTCGGGGTTATGTCCATGTTGCACGAACACACCGCAAGAACGGACAATATCGCTGTAAATATCTTTTTCATAATATCTTAGAATGACAGGTTCATGCCGAGTGAAACGGTTTTGTTCAGAGGGTACATCCTTCCGTAGTCGGTGTCCGGGTGTTCAGGATCGACATACTTTATCCCCGTGAGCGTCAGAAGGTTATATGCGTTCACAAACACCCTCAGACCGAAGGACGACTTGCGGATCTTAGGAATCGTGTATCCGAGCTCGATGCTCTTGAGACGGAGATACGATGTGCTAACGCGATTGAACGAGGAGTTCTTCTCTGGGGAGTGTCCCGTGAACGCATAGTGTCCCGAAGTCCACTGGAGGGTCTGGTCGAAAGGGTCGGTGTAGTCGCCCACAGGATGCCAGCGGTCGAGGAACTGCTCAAGCGCGCCGCCTCCGTTGGAACCCCAGATGGAATAGAGAGGCTCATCGTACATATAGGAGCCGAGCGCCGAGCCCTGGAGCAGCATGCTGAAATCCAGCCCTTTCCACGCGCAGTTGAACGAGAGGGAGTAGTTCATCCACGGAGTCTGGTCGTAGGCGTAAGGGTGCTCGTCCAGACTGTTGATTTCACCATCACCGTTCCAGTCGAGGTACTTGTAGTCGCCCGGAAGGATGTCGTTCTCCTTGTAGATGTCGTAGCTCCAAATGTCCTCCCAAGACTCGTAGCGTCCCGCCGACTCGTAGCCGAACTGGATGCCCTGATAGCGGTTGGTTAGGTTGTCGTTACGCCAGCGGTCGTAGGAGTTGCCGTAAGGACCCTGCCCGTAGGCCTTGAGGTTCTGGCGGCGGGTGATGGTGACGATTCCGGTGAGACCGTAGCTGAAGTCACCGACCTTGTGGCGGTGCGAGAGTTCAAGCTCAAGCCCGAGGTTTCTGTCGCTGTTGAGGTTCTCGACCGGAGCAGAGGCTCCGACCACGGTAGGAAGCGAGGATGTGTTCTGTCCGAACACGCCGTCACGGCTGCGCTGGAAGTAGTCGAAAGTGATTCCGAGCATACCATTCCACGCCTCGAAATCAACGCCGATGTTGAATGTCTTTGACTTGAGCCAGGTTATGTTCGTGTTCGGGAGCGGAGACGTGGTCACACCATAGACCATTTCCCCGTCAAGCAGGTAGGCAGGCGCGTAGCCGCTGTAGTAGCCCTTCTCGCCGTCAGTCCCGGTAGCCGGATAGACATAGCCGGAAATCCATTCGTAGTTTAGGCCGCTGTCGTCTCCGAGCGAGCCGTAGCTTGCCCTTATCTTGAACTGGTTGATGAACGACAAAGCACCGCATTCCTTGAAGAAAGGCTCCTCTGATATGCGCCATCCCACAGACGCGGATGGGAAGAATCCCCACTGGTGTCCCGGAGCGAACTTTGACGAGCCATCGTAACGGAACTGGGCTTCGAAGAGGTAGCGGTTGTCGAAGGCGTAGTTCACGCGGCCGATGAGAGCCTGATAGGCAAGGTTATAGAAGGAGCCGATGTTGCTATTGATGTCAACGAAGGTTGATTGGGTCTTGTCCTTGAGCGCGGTGAGGTACGGGGAACTGAAGGCAAGGTCGCCTATGAGGTAGTAGTTGTCACCCCGTCGCTTCTGGGCCTCGTAGCCGAAGGTAGCGCCGATGTCGTGCTTGTCCGCGAAAGTGCGGTTGTAGTTGAGAAGAATCTGCCCGAGAGCCTGCCACTTGGTGTAGTTCTCACGGGTGAGGCGGTCGGAGTGGTCCGAGAACTCCTTGGCGACATACTCTCCCGTAAGCTCGTCCTTCGCGTAGAGGTTGTAGGACTTGCGGAAGAACTCGTTGTCGTCGTAGCGGAAGTCATAGCTTGCCATTCCCTTGAGAGACAGTCCCTTGAGGATATCGGTAAGGGTTCCAAAGTCATATTCGAGCGATGCCGATGACTGGAACTGCTTCTCGCGGTAGTCCTTATAGCCGGAAACCGAACGGGTCATCATCGCCACGGTGTTCTGCATGAGGTCAAGCCCCTCGTAGTTGAGCATGGTCTGCGCGTCATCGACGTATGCTGGGAAGAGCACGCCCTGCTTCCAGAGGTTGCGGATGAGGGAAACCGCGTCCGAGTCCGGAGTGCTGCGGTTGTCAGCGATTCCGCTGATGTTGAGGTTGAACTTCAGTCCCTTGGCAAGCTCCGCATCGATGTTCGAGCGGATGTTGTACTTTGAGTAGTTGAGGTCGCGGGAACGGAAGAATCCCTCCTGATAGAGGTAGCCCATGCTCACATAGTACTGCCACTTTCCGTTTCCTCCGGAAATGCTCACGTCGTGCTGGGTCTGAGGGGACATATCTGAAAACACGAGCGAGTTCCAATCGGCTGCCTTGCGTGTGCCATCCGCATACTGATTCATGAAATCCTTCGTGAAGGTTATTGAGCCGCTTCCGTCGGACTTGTTCAGTGCCATCTCGTTGTAGAGGGTCATAGCCCCCTGCGCGTCCGCGAGCCTCG
The DNA here is from genome assembly GCA_002438905.1 of Bacteroidales bacterium UBA6346. Taxonomy (GTDB): domain Bacteria; phylum Bacteroidota; class Bacteroidia; order Bacteroidales; family UBA932; genus Cryptobacteroides. Next base: position 11,952 of record DJSA01000012.1, on the reverse strand, counting down.
GCATGGTCGCGGGCATCTGGAAGGTGAACGAGCCGTTGTACTGCACGGCGGCTTTGCCTTCCGAACCCTTCTTGGTGGTCACGAGCACAACCCCGTTGCCACCTCGCACGCCATAGATTGCAGCGGAAGCGTCCTTGAGCACGGAGACGTTCTCGATGTCATTGGGATTCATCCGCTGGAAATCCTCGGTCGAACGTGGCACGCCATCTATGACGATGAGCGGCTCTCCGAGTCCTCGGATGTCCATGCTGTTGTTGTATGTCCCCGGCTCGGCCGACTTCTGCCACACGCGAACGCCCGGCACACGTCCTGTGAGCATATTCTGAGGGTTCTCGCTCTTTGTCTTGATCATGTTCTCGCCGTCCACGCCGGACACGGCCCCGGTGAGCGAACCGCGCTTCTGAGTGCCGTAGCCGACCACGACCACCGACTCAAGCCAGGTGTTGTCGGCCGCCATCACGACATTGATGATCTGCCGTCCGCCAACTTTCTCGTCTTTAGTCGCGAATCCGAGGAAGGAGAACTCCAGCACGGCGTCGGAGGCCGCCTGAATCTCATATTTTCCGTCCATGTCCGTCGCGACTCCGGTCTTTGAGCCCTTCACCATGACGTTTGCCCCGAACACCGGCTGAGCCGACTCATCGACAACCGTTCCGCTCACAGTTATTGTCTGGGCATCCAGCCCGACCGCAGCAGCAAGAAGAAAAACCGCGATTATCAGTATCCTTTTCATATATACAATATTATTCAATTTGTGACAAATGCCATTTGGCGAGAACTGCATATTCCGCCGCGAACGCGAAAGTGAACATCGCCTCGACCCTATTCTTGCTCTTGTCTGAGTTCCATCCGTAGAGCAGGCTCGTCGGCAACATACTTTTGTTCAAGTAGTTATCCCAGGCATAATCGAGATTGCTCTGAAATGTTCCTATGTTGAGGGCGACATTGTCGTAGTGCGGCGACACATCAACCCATCCGCGCATGAGCACCCCGTTGAACCAGTTGTTGAAGCCGTCAATGGCATACTCGTAATACCCAGGATGGTCGGCGGACTTCTTCGCGAAATAGAGAAACGAGGAGGAGGAGAGGGACTTCATGTCATCGAGATATGCCTGTTCGCCGGTGACGCGGTAGAGGTCTGCCGCTCCAGAGAGCATGGTTCCGGAATTATAGGAATATGCCTCGCCGGTCGCCGACTCCTCCTCGTTGTGGCCGCGGTATCTGACGCCATCGATGGTTTCGTAGGCAATGTTGTCGCCGCCCCAGCCCTTCGCACCGAGCATATCTGCATAGACGCCGGTGCTCTTTCTGTAGAGGCGAGAGCGCTGGAAGTCATAGACCTTCTTCGCGTACATGAGGTAGTACTCGCCCTTGTTCATCTGCTTTGTAAGACGCGCCTTGTTTGCGTCTATGTACCTGTAGGTAACCTCGTCTGACTTGCCGCTGTAGATCTCCGACAGCCAGACAAGCGGGCTGACGAATGGGCCGTTGCTGCACGAGTGCTTGGTGTAGTAGCCGGGACCCCAGACTATGCCGCCGTGCTCGACGCCGTTGGAGTCAAGAGTCGTGTCCCAGCCGTCAATCACATACCCGGCAAGGTACTCGGCCTTTTCGAGATAGCGTTCCACGCCAGTAAGTTTGTAGGCCTCAATCAGTTCCCTGATGAGCCACTCTTGGTCGTCATAGACATTCATCCGCCCCTCCACGGCAGCCTGTCCGGGACTTGAGGCACGGTCCACGCCATAGACCGTCCATTCCTTCGTCTGCGTATAGGAAGTCAGGGTGTATGTGCCCTCGTACCACTTGAGGTTTTCTACAAGTTCGGAGAGCATTGAACTGTAGGCTGCAAAATAACTGTTGTAGAAGCTGTCGTCCCCCGCATCCCTGAGCGCAGTGAGGCCGTGCAGTACGGAGTTCACCGCCTCAATCGCGCTTGTGAACATCCACACGCTGCCCTTCTCCGAGGACTTGAGTCCGGTGTAGGGGTTGTAGTAACGCGACATCGCCGTTCCGTCGGAGGAGAAATAGTTTGTCCTTGCAGCGGAGACGAGACTCATCGAGCGGGTGAGGTCACGCCTCGCGAGTTCGATTTTCTCTGCATGGTTGTCCGTTTCCCCGCCGCCGGGAGCCGGCTTCACGGGATTCTCAGGGCTGCTGCACGAAACGCATCCAGCGATAAAAAGTCCTAACAGAGAAATGAATGGGGAACGATTGATTGTCATATTCTAAATTCTATGAAGATTATGTCTGTACGATGGTGTTGTTTCCCTACCTATCATATAATAGAAGAAAGGCATGGACAGCGCCCTTTTGCAGGTACTGTCCATACCATCAAAATGTTCGTTATTTCAATGAAATGCTGTAGATGCTCAACTTGTTCTCGTCACCGTTGTCCTCTCCCTTGAAGACAGCGAGAGCAAGAACCACGTTCTTTCCGTTGAACTCGGATAGGTCGTAGTTGAAGGTAGCGTAAGCGTCAGGATCATCAGCGCTGCCGTTCTCGTGGCAGAACTTCCAGCAGCCGTCAGAGGCAGCCTCGCCCACAGAAGCCTTCGGAGTGATATGCTTAACTGCACCGTCCTCGGTGATTGCGGTAAGCTTGAAGAATGTCGCATTCGTAGAGCTGAACGTACGAGCCTTAAGATTGAGATTGTTACGACCTGAAGCAATCGCGAACTTTGCATAGAAATATGCCTCCGGCTCAGTGGTGCTGACTCTTGTTCCGCCACCGCGGGTCTTCATGACAAAGCCCTCAACGGCCTGCGGCTCATTGTCTTTATGAATCGGCATACATGACCACCAGCCGGCGAAATGTCCGACAGTTCTATAAACTGCGTAAGCGTCACGGTATTTCTCCGGCCCGTCAATTTCTAACTTCCAGCCGTCCTGTGGAAGTCCGGTAAACTCAGTGAACTCGGTCACCGGCATGGTTGAACGAAGCATCTCCATAGTCATTTCGTAGCCGTCAAGACCAGGAACAGCCTCTCCAGGAAGATATCCCCACTCCGATGGAGCCTCTTTAGCGAATGCAAGACGACGAAGAACAAGTTGTTTATAGTAATTGCCGGTCTCCCAACGATAGGTTCCGATTGCTATCACTACCTCCTTTCCAATGTATTTCGACAAGTCGAAGACAGCGTCAGGGTTGCTGTAATTTCCAGGATAATAAGACTCCTGCTTTTCTCCGATGAGCTCTGCAACAGGGTCGGCGGAATTGATGTCAATCACCATCACGCCCCAATGGCAAGGAGAATCTTCGGTTGCGTCATGGGTGCGGTGTTTGATGGCCAAAATGCAGTTGTCGACTGTAATCAACTTTCTACCGGCAAGATAGGAGTCGAAGTTCTCGTGGTCGGCAGGATTCTTCCAGTCACCGTCTTCCTCGCGGTTGCGAATCTGAATCGTGGTCCCCTCATTCTGCTCCTCATGCCAGCCATACCAGCTTGTGAAGGTGCCCATATAGTCGGTTGACCAATCGAAATGAGTGCCGTCATCGCCGTTCTTTCCGCCGCGGTACTCGTTGTAGTGCCATACATCAACCTTGCTAAGATCCTCTGCGGTAGCGCCTGGAAGAATCTCCTTCGCGCCCATACGCACATCGTCAAGAGTCACAACGAAATCTCCCACGAACTGGTCCTTGCTCACGCTGCGCACGACATCGACGCATCCCGGAGCGGTGAACACGAGGTTGTAGTCATCAATCGTTAGACCGTCAAACACATAGATGCCGTCAGCATCGGTCTGAGTCTCTTTCGCGCCGTTGAGCTTCACGGTCACTCCCGGCATTCCGGCGTTGTTATTCTTCGCGTCGATGCACTTTCCTGTAATCTTCGCGCTCGCGATGTCCATCACCATATCGACTGTGGCCTTGCCATCCTTGAAAGAGGAGGCCGTGATGGAAGAGGAACCCTCGGCATAGCCCTCCTTGACAAAAAGTACCGTCTGCTTTGTCATCGGAACGTTTGCGATGGTGTAGGAACCGTCAACGGCAGTGACTGCCTTGAGTTCGGTACCCTTTATGGAAACCTCCACATCTATTATAGGTGTGTTGAGGTTGTCGGTGACAATGCCGGCAACACTGCCCTTCTCGACTTCCGCCGGCTGGTTGTTGTCCTTCTTGCAGGAGTCAGCCATTATTGCCCCCCCCAAGAGTGCGAGGGTCATGGCTGCAATGGATAAAATTTTAGTGATTTTCATTTCTAATAGATTTAATGATTAGTGGGTGCAAAGTAAGGAGAGCAAGGTTAAATAATAGGTTAATGAAAGATTAAATCAGAAAAAATTTACGATAATCTTACTGAAAAATTATTGTAGAACACATTTAATTCCTACCTTTATGCAAAGATTTAGATTAAATGAAGATTAAAATCGTTCCTCACCTCCTGTCCGCTGCCGCAACAGTCGCGCTGCTTGTCTGCGGGGCCGCCGAGTGCTCTGCCCAAGGTCTCGGATTTCACGGAATGGAGGCACGGATAGACCAGCGCACCTCCTATAATGTCTTCGGAGACCATCCGGAGGTCTTCAATGGGGAGTTCCTCATGGAATTCGGCCTCTACACGAAACCCGCCGCAGAGTTTGGCTATTTCTTCCGCCTCAAGGACATGAGCGATGCGGAGAGAATATGGAATCTCTCCTATGACAGCAGGGGCGACAGCATAGTCGTGCGTCTGAACGAGGAGGGACGGCACAGCCTTGTCAAAGCATCCATCCCCCATGACCGCATGAAGCCGCTGCACTGGCACAAGGTCGCCCTCGATTTCGACTTGGTTAGGGACTCGGTGCGGCTCGAAATCGCCGGACAGTCATTCTCGGCGCATTCCGAGGGGCTTCCGGACAGGCTTCTGGCAAGCCTTGAGTTCGGCCGCAGCGACCACATCATTGACGTTCCGGCCTTCGCGATAAGGGAACTGCGCGTGAGCGGCTCCGGCAGGGCGTTCTTCTTCCCGCTCAACCAGCGCACGGGGAACAGCGTGCCGGATTCACGACACAGGCTCAGGGGCAGCGTACAGAATCCAGAATGGCTCATAAATGACGCCCTGCGCTGGAAGGAAATCGGCTCGTTCAGCTACAGCGGCATAGCCGGAGCCTCCTACAATAGCGTCCGGAAGGAGTTTCTCTACTTCACCAAAGACGAGATGACGGTGATGGATCTTATGGGAGACCGCAGCTATAGTTTCCGGTTCCGAAGTCCCTGTCCGGTCGAGATGAAGCTCGGCAACAATTTCGTCACTTCCGATGGAAAGCGCGTCATCTGCTACGAGGTTTACAACGACGAGGTGCCGCAGGACAGCCCGTCGGCGGCGGAGTTCGACCTCGACTCCGGCGAGTGGAAAGCACTCGGCACACAGCGGCTCAGTATGCCTCTGCATCACCACGGCTGCTTCTTCAACCCTGCTTCCGGGCGCTACACGATACTCGGAGGATTCGGGAATATGCTCTACAACGGCAGTTTCTACGAGCTCGACGAAAAGTCCGGAACATGGAACGAGATCTGGGAGGAACACGGTGGCGATGTCATATATCCCCGCTACTTCACTTCCACCGGCTGCGATGGCAAGTATATATATGTATATGGCGGAATGGGCAATGAATGCGGGGAGCAGGTCGTCGGAAGGCGCTATTTCTGTGACCTTCACCGCGTGGAGCCGCACACGGGGAACTGCACTCTGCTCTGGAGGCTCGACTGGGACGAGGCGGACAAGGTGCCGGTGCGCAACCTCTGCACGGACGGAGACCGGTTCTACACCCTCTGCTATCCGGAATATGTCGGAAAATCGGAACTTTACCTCTACCGGTTCTCCATAGCCGATGGAAGCCACGAGATTCTCGGCGACAGCATCCCAATCATTTCGGACAAGATGCGCACAAACGCCAACCTGTGGCTCGACCGTGAGCTCGGCTGCTTCTTCGCCACCGTTCAGGAATTTGAGGACGACATAAAATCCACCCTCAAGATTTACTCGCTCGCCTACCCGCCGCTCACTGCGGAGGAGGCTCCGCTCGACGGGGAAAGCGGCGGAGGGCTGCCATGGTGGGCAGTTGCCCTGTGCGCAATGGGTGCAGTTGCAGCTCTGTGCGGGTTCGCCACATTTTTACGCGCACGGAAAAGGCGGGCGGAGGAGTTCGGACGGAGCTACGGCGGGGCAGGCAGCAGAAAAATGTTCCGCCACGCCCAGAAGCCGGACAGCATCAGCCTCTTCGGAGACTTCACGGTCATGGACCACGAGGGCAAGGACATCACCATGAGGTTCACCGCGCAGCAGATACTAATTCTCTGCCTGCTGATAAAGCGCGGGGACAACGGCATCTCCACCCGCCGGCTCAGCAGCATACTCTGGCCGGACAAGGAGGAGGATAAGGTCAAGAACTCGCGGGGAGTGGCGCTCAACAACCTCAGGCGCTCGCTTTCACGACTCGAAGGAGCCTCGGTGACCTACCGCGATGGACGCTACTACCTCGAACTCGCTCCGCCGTGCTCATGCGACTGGTTCGAGCTCAACTCCTCACTGAAGGAAAAGGAACTCGACAAGAACCACATTCTCGGCATCATCTCCGGTGGAAAGTTCCTCAAGTCCATAGGTGATGAAATCTTCGACGACTTCAAGGAAAAGGCGGAGAACATCGTGCTTCCGCTGCTTCAGGAGGAGATTGACGCGCGGTTCAGGGCAAAAGACTATGAGGCTGTGTGCGAAATCGGCGAGATGATAACGGTAATCGACCCCACCGATGAGAATGCCATGCGGATGGTAATCAAGGCAATGCGGCGGCAGAAACGCACTGAGGAGGCGCTGGTCGTGTATGCGGCCTTCTGCGCCGAATACAAGAAGGCGAATGACGCGGACTTCGGACTCCCGTTCAAGGAAATATGACAAACACGAGGAATATAATTCCGTAAAATGCGGATACATATTCTCGTAAATATATGAAAGCAAGGAATATATGGCAAGTTATCTTCAGATTGAGAACATATCGAAATCATACGGCCCGAAGGTTCTTTTCGAGCATATTGGATTTAACATCAATGAGGGCGACAAGATTGCGCTGATTGCGCCTAATGGGACCGGAAAGACGTCTCTGATGCGGATTCTCGCCGGTAAGGACAAGAGCGATTCGGGTGGCAAGATTCTGTTTCTCAAGGACATACGCATAGCCTTCCTTGAACAGGAATATGAATTCGACCCTGAGAAAGGAATCTTCAGGCAGATTATGGACAGCAGCGCGGAGTTCACAGCCCATCTTGATGAGGAGCATCTCTGGGAATATGAACTTCGCGTGAAGAGGCTGCTCACCGATTTCGGGCTCACGGACTTCGGGCAGCAGATGAAGGAACTCTCCGGAGGCGGGGTCAAGAGGGTCGCGCTCACGCAGATGCTCGCCACCGAGGCGGATTTCTTCATCATGGATGAGCCCACGAACCACTTGGACATCGATGCAATTGAATATTTAGAAGCCTATCTGAAACGCTCTCGCTGCACCCTGCTGATGGTCACACACGACCGCTATTTCCTCGACAGCGTCTGCAACACAGTCATGGAAATGGATCACGGGGCGGTGTACACCTACCGCGGTGACTATCAGAACTACCTCGAAAAGCGCGATGAGCGCATCTCCAACTGGAACGCGCAGACGGACAAGGTGCGCAACATCCTGCGCAGGGAACTGGAATGGATGCGGAGTACGCCGTGCGCCAGGAGCGGCAAGGCAAAATACAGGATTGACGCTTTCCACGAACTCAAAGACAGGGCGGAGGAGGTCCGTTCCACAAAATCGGTGGATATGTCGGCGGTGTCGGTCGGGATGAGCGGAAAGGGATTCTCTTCCGATGCTCGTCTTGCCAACAGACTGGGTACCAAGGTAATAGACTGCAAAGATGTCAGTTTCTACTATGGCGCAGACTGCTACCTCGACCATTTCAGCTACAAATTCCAGCGCTGCGACCGCATCGGCATAGTCGGGCGCAACGGCGTGGGCAAGAGCACATTCATCGACCTCCTTACCGGCGAACTTCAGGGCTACGCCGGCGCGATAGAGCGCGGGGAGTCGCTGAAAATAGGCTACTACCACCAGAACGGAATGACTTTCGACGAAGACCAGACAGTTCTTGAGACCGTGAACGACACCGGACTTTTGAACCGCTTCCTATTCCCGCTTGACATGCTGAACAACAAGGTGTCGAAACTCAGCGGCGGAGAGCGACGCAGGCTCTACCTGCTGACGATACTGATGCGCCAGCCGAACCTGCTGATTCTCGATGAGCCAACGAACGACCTCGACATAATGACGCTGAACATTCTTGAAGAGTATCTCTCTGAGTATCAAGGTAGTCTAATCATCGTTTCCCACGACCGTCACTTCCTTGACCGACTTGTTGACCACCTTCTTGTGTTCTGCGGAGACGGGGTCGTGAAGGATTTTATCGGCAATTTCAGCGCATACCGGGCTTACATAAAGGACTATGAGACTGCACAGAAAGCAGCGCAGCGTGAAAATGAAAGAAAAGAAAAATCACGGAAGCAGGCGCCATACAAGGAAACAACAGCCATCGGCAAGGAAACTGGCAATTGCACCGCCGCTCCGATCAAGAGGAAACTGACATGGAAGGAACAGCGTGAGGTCGAAGCCCTCGAAGCGGAGTCCGCCGCACTCGCTGATGAAAAAGAGAAGCTTGAGGCCAGACTGTCCGAGTCCGGAGTCCCTTATGAAGAAGTACAGAAGGCATCGGAACGAATCGGTGAGATAATCGCACGCACGGACGAAGTTGAAATGCGTCTTCTGGAACTCTATGATATCTGTAGCTGATTTAATCCTGTTGCCACATCGGCACGTAATAAACTTCAGACAAAGTTGCACTTGGGACTAACAAGACTTTGCCAAGGCTCTCTTCGCCGGATTTTCAGCATAAAAAAAAATGCATCATCGCACCTAAGTTGTCGACGGGAGTCTCACACACGTGGTGGAGGGACGGCTCCGGAATCGATGAGGCGGCGGAGGGTTTCGAGAATCTGCTGAGGAAGGGGTTCCTGAGCGGGGTTGTTGACCAGGCGCTTGAGGGCATCGAGATCGTAGACGCCATGAAGGGCATCATTTATATAGGTGGCGAGGCGGTCCGAAAGGTCAGAGGAGGGCATTTCCAACGTCTCGCCGGCGGCCTTTTTTGCACGGCAGACATCGCAGGTGCCGCAGTCGGAAGATTCTGTCTGGCCGAAATAGCGCAGGAGGTGGCGGCTGCGGCACTCTGTCTCCTCGGTGACATAGCCTATCATGGCCTCGATGCGGTCGTGTTGACATTTCCTCAAAAATCCGTAGGTCTTGGGCTTGAGGTCTATGTTCTTGGGCATCAGGCGTTCATGGTTCAGGAAAAGGACATCGGATACGCTGCTCGGAATGTAGCGGATGAGGTGGAGAAGCGAGAGGGAGTAGAGCTTCTTATGGAGTTCTGCTTCCGAAAGTCCGAGGCGCGCGCAGATTTCGTCCTCGTCGATAGAGACCGGAGCATTGTAGATTCCTGAATATTTACGCATCAGAATCTCGAGTATACGGGGAAGCACCCGGTCATCGAAACTATAATTGTAGAACGTCGTCCTGTCAACGGAAATCATCACCCGCGTCTTCACGTCAACAGATTCATTCAGAGTCCAGTGCCCAGCCTTCTCGATGTACTTTATCGCATACCAAGCGATTGTCTGGCTGAGCTTGAACTGGCGGCAGAATGCGGAAAAGTCAAACTTATGCTGAGACAGTTCACCGCACTCGTAGGGAATACCCAGGAATATATGTACCTTCTGGTATATGTCCTCGATGTACTGCATATCCGGAAACGACACGGTCTCTGTCTGATGAAGCCTCCGGATGTCGGAACTATTCCACAGTAGCACAGCGTATGAACGATTGCCGTCACGTCCCCCTCGCCCGGCCTCCTGGAAATAGGCTTCTGGAGAATCCGGTATGTCAAAATGGATAACAAAGCGAACGTCCGGCTTGTCGATTCCCATCCCGAAGGCGTTGGTGCAGACCATGACGCGGATTTTCCCACTTTTCCAAGCCGCCTGCCTCTGCGTGCGGGTGTATGTGCCGAGTCCGGCGTGATAAAAGGATGCGGAGATACCTTTTTGCCCGAGAAATGCAGCGAGTTCCTCGGACTTCTTCCGATTTCGGACGTAGACTATTCCGGTGCCGGGGACAGACTCGCAGATGCCTATTATCTGCCCGAGCTTGTCCTCTGACGGACGCACTATGTAGGAAAGATTGGGACGCTCGAACCCGCTCTTTATCAGAAGTTTCTCCCGAAAGCGCAAGCGTTCCATTATGTCATCAGCCACTGTCGGGGTGGCCGTGGCGGTGACGGCAATCACGGGAACATCCACAACATCGCGAAGCAAGCCAATGTTCAGATAGTCCGGACGGAAGTCATAACCCCACTGCGAGATGCAGTGAGCCTCATCCACAACGACATAGGACACATCCATATTCCGGAGATACTGTTGGAAGAGACGCGTGGCGAGACGCTCTGGGGATATATAGAGAAACTTGCAGTCTCCGTAGGTGGCGTTGTTGAGGGCAAGGTCAACGTCATTTCTTGTCATTCCGGCATAGACGGCGATGGCGCGTATGCCGCGGTCATTGAGGTTCTGAACCTGATCCTTCATCAGGGCTATGAGCGGAGTGATGACAAGGGCTAGCCCAGGGCGCATCATCGCTGGGACCTGAAAGCAGACTGACTTGCCCCCACCCGTAGGGAGGATGGCAAGAACATCACGACCCTCAACAGCCGCCCGCACGATTTCTTCCTGCTTGGGACGGAAACTGTCATAGCCCCAGTATTTCTTCAGAACCTCTTTTGCTGTCATATACCTTCCACACTACGCCATCCCTTCTACTATTTTGTCAGAGGCTGCGACGACATCGTCCCAGACCATCTGGCGGCCGGTCTCGTTGAGGATTTCGTGGCGCATTCCTAGGTAGAGTCTGCTAGTGACATCGGTGTAGCCGACTTTGCGCATATTCTCAACTGCTCCTTCAAAGGCCTTGGGCGAGATGAGACACGGGTCTTCCGCCCCTGAGATGAAGCAGACTGGAAGTTGCGGGCGGGACATCTTCCAGCCCTTGAGTGAGTAGCAGTCCTGCATCAGACCGAAGAGGTTGCGGAAGCCGTTGGCCGTGAACACATAATTGCAAAGGGGATCAGCGTCATACTCCTTTATTATAGAAGGGTTGGAACAAACCCAACAGTTAGGAGAAGTTTCACCATTGAAGTTGCGGGAGTAGCTGCCGAAGGCTATTTTCTGGATAAGTTTCGGACGATGCCGCTCCCCTTTCAGGCTTCCAATTGCCTTGGCAAGCACCTTTCCTATGCCGGCCCCAGAGTTGAAGCTCGGGCAACCGCATACGAAAAGGCCGTTGATGGTGTCATCATGCCGCTTTGTATATGAACGCACCGCCATGGAGCCCATACTATGGCCGAAGAGAACGAGCGGAAGTCCCCGTAGGCGGTCGTGTGCCCATTGGTTGACGAGACGGATGTCGTCAATCATTGCTTTCCAGCCGCCTTCGTAGAAATAGCCGAGGTCATCGGTCGATCTGACGCTTTCGCCGTGTCCACGATGATCGTGGATAACGACAGCATATCCTTTCGAAGCGAGAAATTCCATGAACGGGACATATCTCTCCTTATGCTCGCACATGCCGTGGACAATCTGGAATATGCCCTTCGGTGTGCGGTCGCCGATGCAGGTCAGAACAGATATTTCCAGGCCATCGGCCTCCGATATAAGTTTATGCTTCTCAATCATATATGTATTATATTTTTCAATACTCCAATCGCCCGAGCCGATTGCAAAACTCATATTTCTGAACTCAAGCACCGATGCATCGGAACAATTTTCTCCAAAATTATACAATTTTCTTCACGTGTGAAACTTTCCCGTCTTTTCGGCTTGCTTTTTGTTTTGAAAG
>DJSA01000058.1:29445-56498 GCA_002438905.1 Bacteroidales bacterium UBA6346 | reverse complement strand
ATTTTCGAGTATAGGTTTCTTTTGGAAGAGGGAGTGTACTGGAGGTACATGACCGATGAGAAAAGGAACATAGACCGAAAAGAATGAAAAAGATGAGGCAGTTTATTTTTTGAAGGTTTCTATAGTTATGAAAAAAGTTATCCTGCTCATGGGCATCACAATTCTTGCGGCTGCACGGGCGACGTGCACCGCTGATGTCCATGGTTCTGCCGCAGACACACTCTCTATTCAGACTGCGGTCGTAAATGCGAATTTCGCTGACCAGAGCCGCTCTGCACTTCGGCTTGCAACTGTCGGTGAGGAGAAACTTAGGCAGCGCGGTGCTTCGCGCACTTACCCCGAACTACTCAAAGGACTTCCGGGGCTGTATGCCACGTCTGAATCTGGAAGTTATGGTGACGCAAAGCTCAACATTCGAGGTTTCGGGCAGGAAAACATATCCGTTCTACTCAACGGCATTCCAATCAGCGGGCTCGTGACCGGAGGGATGTTCTGGAACAATTGGATGGGACTTGCCGATGCGACACGGGCAATCCAGGTGCAGAAAGGTGTCGGTGCCTCAATGCTTTCAGACGGCTCGGTCGGAGGTTCGATCAACATAATCACGGAGTCCCCATCCGAGCGGTTTTCCGTGGAAGCCGGATTTTACGGTTCAACTTGGGATTCACATTCTTATGGAGCACGGGCGTTAGGGAAGTCTTTTGCAGGCAGTTCAGGTCCCTTCAAGGGCTATTTCAAACTTGGGAGCGGGCGGCTTAAGCATGGTTGGTCCATGAATCTCATGGTCTCCTATGTCGGAGGAAACGGATATGTCGAATCGACTTCAGTCAACTCGTTCGCATATATGTTCAACCTTGCGAAGGCTTTCGGCGATGAACACAGACTGATATTCACTGCACTTGGTTCTCCCGAAAGCCACGAACAGCGCAGTTCACGTCTCAGCGCTTCGGAAGTCGAAACCTACGGCCTGCAATATAACAAAAATTGGGGATGGCGCGATGGCAAAGTATTTAATCTCAATAAGAACAACTACTTCAAGCCATATTTCACTATTCAGCATTTGTGGAATGGGCAGCGAATTTCGATGAAAAATTCGCTCTATCTTGCCATCGGCAACGGAGGCGGAAGGTGGTCGGAGACAAAGGGAAAACCAATATCATCATTCACAGCGGAAGATGGGCATATAGATTGGGATGCTGCGGTCTCGGACAATAGGAATCTGGATGGTTCCGCGAAAAACATACTCACCCAGTACATGGCCGGACATACTCAGGCTGGGGCGATAGCTAGCGCTGAGTGCCGAATTACCGCAAATTGGAAAATCGATGCAGGCCTGCATTGCCAGTTATACCACACCTGGGAGCATGAGCGGATTACCGACCTGCTTGGTGCTGACTGGTGGTTCGAGGATTATGGGAATAGTTCACTTGCAGGGATTGCAGGAAGAAATGCCGTCAAGTGGGTAGGGGATTATGTCAGGACAGACAACGGAAAACGGATATATCACGGAACCGCCTACTTTGCGATGAAATATGATTCTGAGCACCTTGCAGCAGATCTAGGGGCATCGTTTTTCGGCAGTGCGAACCGGCGTTGGGACAAGTATAACTACACTGGAACTGACATTTTTAGCAAGACGGCACACGGAGTAGGGGCAAGCGTAAAGGGTGGCCTGCTGCTGCGTCTGGGGCGCGGGCAGAGCCTCTACCTTAACGGTGGGTGGTACAGCAGGCTGCCATATAGCAATGTCTGGTTCTCTTCGGGCAATAACGAGATAACCCGCGGTGTGCGGAATGAGCAAAATATTTTGGGTGAGCTTGGTTGGCGATGCGTATGGACAAATGGGAACTTTGAACTGACCGGATATGCCGCGTTGTGGAAAAATAAGTCGCTGATGTCGGACAAATACCGTCAACTTGACAGCGAAGATGCGCGATATATGGTGACAGGACTTGATGCCTTTCATGGTGGCGTTGAGGCCAGCCTATTTCAACGTATCGGAAAGTGGTTGGACCTCAATGCCTTTGCCTCAGTGGGGGATTGGCGGTGGAAGAACGATGTGAGCGCGATAATCTACGACGACTACTCCGGCATCGAGAAAGGGCGAGTCAATGTCTTCTGCAACGGCCTGCCCGTCAGCGATGCTCCTCAGACTCAGGTGGGCGCATCCTCAAAGTTCCTTCTTCCGGTGGGCTTTTCCATAGTCGTGGACTGGCAGTTCAATGACCGGATGTACGCTGATTTCGACCCTCTTACGAGGACTGACCCAGACGACCGGCAGGCATCCTACCGCATCCCAGGGTATCATCTGCTTGGTGCAGATATTTCTTGGAGACATGATTTTAGCCTGCATGGCAATTCCGGAGGGCGTTCCTTCGAGGAAATGTCCAGCGTACAGGCGAATGATGGCGGCAAAATTCGTCTGCAGATTTTTCTTTGTGGAGACAATCTATTGAATATAAGATATATAGAGCGTGGGAAGGACGGCCCAAACCATGATCTTGCGACATTTCGAGGATTTTGGGGCTTCGGACGGATTTTCTCTTTTGGTCTTCGCGTGAGCCTATGATCAATATAAAAGCGTCGCCACAGCAAATGTGACGACGCCTTTCTATCCTTGTGCCCTGCTTCAGCGATGACTCATCATGCCTCGCATGAGGTTCATCTTGCCGCCGGCGCCCATCGCCATTTTCATCATCCTACGCGTTCCTTCGAACTGTTTCAGTAGTTTGTTGACTTCCTGAAGCGAAGTGCCGCTGCCATCCGAGATGCGCTTCTTGCGGCTGCCGTTGATGCACTCCGGGTGTTCGCGTTCGTAAGGAGTCATTGAGAGAATTATGGCCTCGGTGGTTTTGAACGCGGTCCTATTGTCGATGTCAACATCTTTTAGGGCCTTGTCCATCCCAGGAAGCATGCCTGCAAGATCCTTGATATTGCCCATCTTCTTGATTTGCTGGATCTGATTATAGAAATCCTGGAGCGTGAACTGATCCTTGGCGAGTTTCTTTTTCAACTCGCGTGCCTGCTTTTCATCGAACTGCTCCTGAGCTTTCTCCACGAGAGAAACCACGTCACCCATTCCGAGGATTCGATCCGCGATTCGCTCCGGATGGAATTGGTCAAGCGCCTCCATCTTTTCGCCTGTGCTGACAAACTTAATAGGCTTGCCCACAACGGTTTTTATTGAGAGTGCCGCACCTCCGCGGGTGTCACCATCCAACTTTGTGAGAACCACGCCATCGAAGTCAAGCCTGTCGTTGAATGCCTTTGCTGTGGCAACTGCATCCTGGCCGGTCATCGAGTCCACAACGAACAAGGTTTCCGTAGGCTTGACCGCATCGTGGAGCGCCGAAATTTCGTTCATCAGTTCCTCGTCAACGGAAAGACGTCCGGCAGTATCGATAATCACGACTGAATATCCCTCGCTTTTTGCCTTGGCAATCGCATCTTTTGCAATCGCGATAGGATCCTGAACACCTTCCTCTGAATATACCGGAACCCCGACCTGCTCTCCCAGAACCTTCAACTGATTGATTGCAGCAGGTCTGAATGTGTCGCAGGCCGCGAGCATGACTTTCATGCCTTTTTTGCTTTTTACATACAGTGCCAGTTTCCCGCAGAAGGTTGTCTTGCCGGAGCCATTAAGACCGGCCACCAAGATAACTGCCGGCGAACCTTTCAGATTGAGTTCGCTGCTCTCACTTCCCATCAGCCGAGCGAGTTCATCGTGGACTATCTTCACAATCATCTGCTGAGGCTTCACAGCCGTAAGCACGTTCTGGCCTATGGCCTTGGTTTTGACGTT
This sequence comes from Bacteroidales bacterium UBA6346, assembly GCA_002438905.1. Classification (GTDB taxonomy): domain Bacteria; phylum Bacteroidota; class Bacteroidia; order Bacteroidales; family UBA932; genus Cryptobacteroides. Next base: position 52,693 of record DJSA01000058.1, on the reverse strand, counting down.
GTCACAGAACTCCTTGGCCGTCTTGTAATTTACGTCTGCATCGAGCAGAGCCCTTCTGATTTCCTTGAGAGCTTCCGCTATGTTGATTTCTGTAATTTTTCCCTCGCCCTTGAGAATCTTGAACGATCTCTCGAGTTTGTCTGACAAATTTTCGAACATATCCTTTATGTGTTTTCCTACTATTTTATGCCGCCATTCATCGGCAATGTGGCTTAAAATATGACTTAAGCCGTGAAGAGTTCGCAAAAATAGCGAAAATTTCCGTAATTTTGCACGAATGTGCCCTGAACGGGCAGGATTTGCACGAATATACATGGATATACAGACCTCTTTCTTTGTTACGGCGGTCGTGGCGATAACTCTCGCTCTGCTGCTGTTTTTCATAAAGGTTCCCTCATCACCTTATGCACGCCGTCTCGGGCATACGAAAAATGCCATAGCAGGGTGTTTTGCGCTTGTCGGGCTCATATTCATATACACGATGACCCGCATCGACTACGAGTGGAATGACTTCTATCCGGCCATGATGATGTTCATCGTGACTGCACTTTCGTCTGTAATCCTTTCTTTTTCACTACTGAATCTGATGGAACCGAATCCATCTGGCAGTGACAGGTATTGGCTGAACATCATCATTGTGGCCGTCTGGTCAATAGGGCTAGTCTATTATTACGACTATCCTATAAAATGGGTTCGCATTGCGGCATATTCCAGCGGCATATTGCTGTTCATCGTCCAATGCATCTGTCACATAATCGCGTTCAACAATAGTTACAAGCGTGCGCTGCACAAGCTTGAGATATATTATGATGAGGATGAGGAGCACAAGATAAAGTGGATACGCTTCTGTTATATAATAATGATGCTCACGCAGATGTTCGTGCTGGTGTATCTCCTGCTTCCCCGTACTTGGATGAAGGTGTACGTCCTTTTCTATGCATTGTTCATGCTGTATTTCTCGACGAATTTCATTTCCTTCCTCGGCTCCCACAAACTGCTTCTGGATGCTTTCGCCTACAAGGCCCTTTCGGGCGAGGGGCGGCCGGTGGCAAGGCGAAGGAGTGAAAAAGGTCGAGCCAGGTCACGACAGACTCCTGAAGGCTCGGAGCTGATTTATACAGACCGTGATCTGCAGGCGCTTGACAGTGAACTTTCGCGATGGGTGGAAGCCGGAAAATACCGGGAGTCGGACAAGACCCGTGATGAGATAGCGGCCGAACTCAAGACTTCCAAGGAACTGCTCCAGACCTACTTCTCAGACAAGGGACAGGACTTTCGTACGTGGAGGACAAATCTGCGCATCAATGACGCCAAGACTATGCTTCTTGTAAATAAAACCTTGTCAATAAATGCAATAGGTGAACGTTGTGGCTTCAGCGACCGCTCCAATTTCCACCGCCAGTTTCAAAAAATAGTCGGCTGTTCTCCGAAGCAGTGGCGTGATTCCGGTGGCAAGATCAATGACGATAAGTCGCTTGAACGCTGAGTGCAGAAGGGTGTGTAGTGCGCATGGCTTGCGGCAAAGATGAAAACTCAGCAACCTTGTGGTTGTGAGGATTTTATAGCGGAGCGTAACGCAGCAATCCGCGCCCTTCTGTGCTCAGCGCTGTATGTGCTGTGACTGGCGGAATGCCTTCTCGCGCCTCCGGAACTCCTCCATTTCCGACTTCGGCAGCGCCCAGTCGATGAATCTTTCGAAAATGTAATTAGCTGCCTGTTCCGATGGGTGAATCATGTCTTCGGCATAGAAGCGGTAGTCGCGCAGTTCGTCGAGCAGGATTTCGTAGGCGGGGAAGTAGTCGCAGCACTGTTGTGCGTCTGCATGACGGAGCTTTCCGGTTTTTGGCTCCTTCGGCAAGAATCCGAGTCCGATGCCCTCAATTGCCTCGTTCAACCCGGTAAGCAGGTGTGCCTTGCTGAGTTGGTTTCCGTGTGCCCCGTCTTTGAAATGCCTTATCGGGCTCACCGTGAAAATGAATTCCTTGTCTGGGTGGTTCCGGACAATGTCCCTAATGATTTTTTCTGTCTCTGAGGACCCCAAAAACTCCCTCCTGAACTCTTTAGCATCCCGTTTTAGACAATTGGCGACAATGATCCCGTTCACGGGTTCTTGCCGGTCCTCCGTTTTCGCGGCATCCTCGCACTTCCCTTGGTCGCAGACCGCGCCAACGAAGCGATAGCACCAACTGGTTCCGAGTGTTATCATGACCTTGTTGCAGCCTTTCCAGAAAGCGGATGCCAGGTCAAGAGACTTGTTCGCATTTTCTAGGAACTCTTCAGGCGTTGCCCTAGCCATCAGCGTATGATGGTGGAAAGATCCCCATTTCCCGCTGCCGCTTCCCAACTGCACGCAGTCGCGCCCCGTGAAATGATTTCCGCTGTCAAGCCTTGCTATGCTGTCAGATATGGACGCCGGATTGTAGAGCGTCCCGAAGGGATTCAAACAAACGTCAAATCCTCTGTCTTTCAACTTCTTGCCGATGTTGTCCGCAAAACAGCTTCCCAAAATCATAATCCTGTCGCAGCAGGAAATTTTTACCGAACTTTCCGCAAATTCGACTGGTGTAGTCAATTTCATTATGTAGTAATGATTTTTTCGTATATTCCGCAAAATTAGCAAAATCGCTGTAAAAACGCTAAATTTGCCGGGTTGTGCCGGTGAAGTGCGGCAATATATGCTATGGTAAGAAAAATTCTCGCATTACTCTTGTTTGCGACAGCATCGGCCTTGGCGCTGTCGGCGCAGATACGTTTCGACTACAACGTGAACTTTGACTTCCGCTTTGACAACCGGGAATATGATCCAAGCGGATTTCAGAACTCGCGCACACTTTTCGGAGCGCGGCTCGCCCCGTCCGTCGGCTTCAACGCAAGTCTCGGAAACACGACCCACAGGCTTATGGCAGGCGTGGATGCGCTTTCGCAGTTCGGAGCCTCCGACAAGGAGATTCGCTGCAATCTGATGTTCTGGTATCAGTTGGGGATGAAATTCCACAAAACTGACTTTAAGCTCTCTGCCGGGCTTCTGCCGAGAAGTTTCTCGAAAGGGGAGTGGTCGCAGCTCTTTTTCTCTGACTGGCAGAAATTCTACGACAACCGTTTCGAGGGACTGCTCCTGAGCTGGGAACGCCCAAATTCATACTTTGAACTTGGCTGTGACTGGATCGGAATGCCCGAAGGCATCCGGCGCGAGGAGTTTATGGTCTTCACATCGGGTCGGGTGAGGCCTCTCAAGTGGCTGAAAGTGGGATGGGAGGCGTATATGCTCCACTATGCCTGCTCCGAAGTCGTTCCCCAGGTAAATGACAACATACTCGCCGAACCATACGTCACTTTCGACTTCGCTCCGATGACCGGTTTGCAGGAACTCTCCCTGAAATGCGGGTGGATTCAGACCCTGCAGCGCGACCGTGCCAACATCGGTCATTATGTCGCCCCGTATGCTGGGGAACTCGTTGCCACTCTTCAGCATTGGGGCGCTGGTATTCAGAACCGGTTTGTCGCCGGTCGTAATCTGATGCCATACAGCCATCATGTCGATGCCGCAGGTTTTCCCTATGGTGGGAATTTTTATCTCGGAGACCCCTTCTATGAACTCATTGATCCGCGATGGGAAGGTTGGAAAGATGTCGGGGGGGGCAAGACTTCTGACATACAGCGAGGACTCTACGACAGACTTGAGATCTACTATGCCCCGAAAATATGCACAGGGCTTCACCTCCGCGCCTCAGTCTTTTTCCATTTTCACTGGAAGCAGTACTCTGGAACCAACCAGATGGTCTCTCTTGTCTTTGATTTGAATGAACTTATGAATGCGGTTCGGGAAAGACGGAATTCGTTAAGGAATTGATTTGTGGATCTTTGAAGATATATGACCATCAAAAATTCAAACAACTTCTGAATATGAAAAAGTTTTTGGCCTTTATTACACTAGCCTCCGCTTTGGTTCTCACATCCTGCGGACCTAAGGACGGCGTTTATGAATTTGATATATTTAGCACAAACGATGTCCATGGAGCATGGTTTGATTCCACCTACACGTCCTCCCGCGTCCGTCCGTCCCTGCTTGCGATCAACCGATATGTTGACAGTGTGCGTACATCCAACGGAGCGGAATCCGTGATTCTTGTTGATGCAGGAGACTGCCTTCAGGGAGACAATGCTGCGTACTATTTCAACTATGTGGATACCATAACCCCACATCTCTATCCGAGAATGGTGGATTATATGAAATATGACGCCGTTTGCGTTGGCAATCATGACATCGAGACCGGTCACAAAGTGTATGATCGTGTACGAAGTCAGATGAAGACGCCTTGGTTGGCAGCCAATGCCATTCGCGAGGACAATGGCAAGTCTTATTTTAGAGAATATGTCATTGTCAGGCGCAAGGGACTGAAAATCGCGATAATAGGAGCTGGGAATGCCAATATTGCCGCTTGGCTTACACCAGAACTCTGGAGCGGAATGAGGTTCGAGCCAATTGTCTCTATGATGCAGGCAAAGGTGGACGAGGTTCGTGCGGAGCATAATCCTGACATTATGATTGTCGCCACCCATACGGCCATAGGCAAAGGCGATGGTTCCGTTCTTGAGGCCGAGGGACTTGACCTTTTCAAGAGCCTCAGGGGTGTGGATTTCCTGCTCTGTGCACATGATCACAGGCCATTTGTTGCTGTCAATGAAGACGGAACATTCGGCCTCTTAAATTCCGGCAGCCATTGCCGCAACATCGGTCATGGCCATATCTCCGTTGAGGTCAAGGACGGAACAATTGTTTCAAAGGCAGTGTCAACGGAGCTCATACCTGTCAAGGCCGAACCGGTTGACGTCAGGATGGAGGAACTTTTCCACAATGACTATCTTGCAGTCAAGAATTTCACACTCCGTAAAGTCGGAGAACTGGAGACCGAACTCCGCACGCGCGATGGCTATGTCGGGATGTCTGACTATCTTTCTCTAGTTCACCGTCTCGGGCTTTCCGAACCCAGCGTGGACCTCTCGTTTGCGGCACCTCTTACATTCAATGGCATAGTAGAACCCGGTACAATAATATATAATGATCTCTTTACTATCTATCCATATGAGAATCAGATGTTTGTCATAGAAATGTCCGGGCGTGAGGTCAAGGACTATCTCGAAGCTTCCTATGACCGGTGGATAAATACCCTTACTCCGGCTCAACTTTCGAGACCCATCTCCTCAGACTCTCCGGCGCTCCTCAAGATTTCCCATCGACCGGATCCGCGTACCTCACGGGAGAAATGGTCTTTCGACAATCGTTCCTACAACTTTGACTCTGCCGCAGGCCTGAACTACACCGTGGACGTAACCAAGCCCTTCGGTAGCCGCATTTCAATTTCCACGATGGCAGACGGCACCATGTTCGACTACGCCCGTGAGTACAATGTCGCGATGACGTCCTACCGTGCCTGCGGAGGCGGTGGACTTCTTGAGGCCATAGGCGTGGATACGTCCGACATCAATTCCCGGATTACCGCACGTTTTCCCGAATATCGTGGTCTCCTCTACGACTATCTGCATTCCCATCCTGTTCTCACCGCAGATGATCTGCGTGACACGTCTGTGACAGGCACCTGGAAATTCGTCCCCGAGAAGCAGGTTGCCCCCTTCCTCAGAAATGACATGGCGCGTCTGTTCGGAGAGTGATTCTGGGTGCTGCGGCGGGTTTGGGCCGGTGACGGATTGGGCTCCCCCCCTGGAGAAGAGCTCAGTCGCTGTGGTGGTGCGGATGCCCTTGCCGGTAGAGTTGCCAAGAGTTGAAGAGATTGTGCCAGAGGCTATAGAAACCCCCGGCTATGCTTGTCACTGGGGTCATGAAGGTGTAGGCCATCCAAATGGCGAAGACAGTGTTTTTCTGCCCGAGTGCCTGCCCGGCGGTGACACTGTTGTCCCATTTCGCCCCAATTTTGCGCCCGGTCCAGAACTGGAACATGCAGCAGAGCAGGGAAATTGCGGCCATGCCCACCATATAGCCAACGGGTATGCCGCTTTTGACAATGGACCTTGTAGTCACGACAATGGCCAGCGGCAGTGATATTGACCATATGTACAGCGCGAGATCGTTGAAGTGCAGAATCCAGCGGTGAAAATTCGGAAGCAGAAAACGTACGAGCCATGCACATACGCAGGGCATTATCAACAGCGGAAATGTCTTGGCCATAATCATGCAGAAGGCCGTTGTGAATGAAATCCCCTCAGCTGGATGCACAAGTGGCACAACCGCCGGGACAATGACGGCCGTGACGATATTAATGAGAATCGTATAGGTTATGATTCCCGGCATGTCACCGCCCAATTTCCCCGTGATCACAGCTGCTGCCGTGGCTGTGGGACATATCATGCAGATCATGAAACTTTCAACGAGAAGCCGGCTATAGTTCCCGCCGTTGCAGAATACCAGCGCAATGCCTGGAATCACGAAACCTGCGGCCTGGATCAGCAGCAGCCATGCCTGCCATTTGTGTGGACGCATCTGTCTCGGTGCAATCCTGCAGAATGACAGAAAAAGCATCAGGAACATGAGTACCGGCTGGATGATTCCCACAGCCTTGTCAAGGTAAGGTCCCGCCGGAGCCAATGCGGGGATGCTATGGTAGATGAGGTATCCTGCAACTCCGGATGCCATGGCAATCAGCAGCATCCAGTCTTTCCAAATTTGCTTCAAACTTATTTTTGCCATCGAATGACTCGAAATTAAAGAGGCTGGCCGCTAAATATATCGGCCAGCCTTTGTCTATTTATAATGTTTCAATCAGTTTTGCAAAGATGATCGTCATCTTGTCAGCAGCGGCATCGGCAGCGGCTATAATCGCGTTCTCGTCAGTGACATAGTCGTCCGGATTGTTGTGGGCCTCATCGGTTATGACCGAAATCCCGAAAATATTCAAGCCGCAGTGACGGGCCGCTATTACTTCGGGCGTTGTGGACATTCCCACGGCATCGGCTCCGATGTTTCTGAAGAAGCTATACTCTGCTGGTGTCTCATAGGAAGGACCCGTGCAGGCGAGATAGACACCCTTCCTCACATCAATTCCCTCCGCGGCAGCTATCGCTTCTGTATTGCGTATAAGCGCAGGGTCGTATGGTCTTGTCATGTCTGGGAAGCGAGTCCCGAAGTCATTGAAATTGGGACCTATGAGCGGATTGGGAATCATATTGATGTGATCACGTATTATCATAAGGTCGCCTATATGATAGTCGAAGTTCACGCCTCCAGCCGCATTGGATACAAGCAGCGTCCTGATGCCGAGCACTTTCATTATTCGCACGGGGAGCACGACCTCCTGCATGGTATAGCCTTCATAACTATGATAGCGTCCCTGCATGGCGATGACAGTCTTCCCTCCAAGTCTTCCGGCAATGAAATTGCCTTTGTGCCCGAGAGCCGTAGCTGTCGGCATGCCCGGGACATCTTTGTATGGCACAACACTCGCATTTTCGATCATGTCTGCCAATTTTCCCAGTCCGCTTCCCAGCACAATCCCGACCTCAGGTGTCAGCCCGCCGATCCGAGACTTCACAACGTTCGCCGCCCGAACTATTTTCTCATATCTTTTATCCATAAAATCCAGTCTTTCTTCAGTTATTTGTTTTATCCCACCACACAAAAAACAAAACCATTCCAAGCGATAGAGGGAAAGGGGATGCATAAAAAGATGGAGTGCAACGGAGCAGACCGTCTTTTATGCACCCCATCATAGGGACAGAATGAGTCTCTCAAACAAAAGACTCATCCTGTCCGCTGCAGCATCCGCTGCGCGCACGACATCGTTGCCGTCATTTACATAATCCGTAGCATAATCGTCGTGAGCCTCGTTTGTGATTACCGACATCCCGAATACTGGAATCGAACTGTGCCTAGCCACAATGACTTCCGGAATCGTCGACATCCCGACGGCATCGCCTCCTATGAGCCTGAAATACTTGTACTCCGCAGGGGTTTCATAAGACGGCCCTGTTCCTCCGACGTAGACCCCTTGTTTGAGATCGATGTGAAGTTCTGCTGCAATCACTTCCGCCTTTTTTATAAGCCCAAGATCGTAAGGCCTAGTCATGTCAGGAAATCTTGGCCCGAAGTCGTCAAGGTTCTTTCCTATCAGCGGATTCGGCAGCAGGTTGATGTGATCGCGGATAATCATCAGATCCCCGACATTGAAGTCGTAATTCACCCCTCCGGCTGCATTTGACACGAAGAGATATTGTATCCCGAGCACTTTCATCACGCGAATCGGGAGAGTCACGAGTTCCATAGGATAGCCTTCATAATAGTGAAAGCGCCCCTGCATTGCCACGACGAATTTTCCGCCAAGTTCACCGGCAATGAGGTTCCCCTTGTGCCCCACAGCTGTGGAAACAGGAAATCCTGGAATCTCCCTATACGGAATCACCATCGGATTTGCAATCTTGTCCGCCAGTTTTCCCAAACCGCTGCCCAGAACTATTCCTACGGCCGGTCTATGGCCACCGAGCCTTGCGCTGATGTACTCAGCAGCACCATTGATTCTTTCTATTCTTTCGTCCATAATGGCATTTGTTATAAGGTTATTGTTTCGTACCGGAATTTCCTGCCCGGTCTCATTTGATCTGCGAAAGTACCTTCCCGGCTCCCTGAAGAATCTCCCTTTCCCCCTCGATCCGCCTGTTTCTCATCACGAACCGTCCGTTGCATATCAGCGAGTCGATGCAGTCGCTGTGTGCGGAATACACGTAGTTTGCAAGGAATGTCCCCGGTGAAAGGAAATTGTAGTTTTCCGTGTCCACTATCTGTATGTCAGCGATTCTGCCCTCCTGAATCAACCCAGTGTTGAGCCCCAATGCATCAGCCCCGTTGACTGTGGCCATTTCGACAATCTCGTTCAGGGGACAGACTGTCGGGTCTCCTCTCCAGCCCTTCTGCATCATTGCCGAAGTTTTCATTGCCTCGAGAATGTCGAGGTTGTTCGAAGACGCGCAGCCGTCCGTACCTATGCAGACCTTGCATCCGGCATCTATAAGTTCCTTGTACAGAAAATGGTAGCCAGAACTGAGCTTCAGATTTGAATTTATGTTGTGGACGCACGTGACATGGTGCTTGCCGAGCAGTTCAACGTCATTGTCACTAAGCCACAGCGTGTGCGCTGCAATGAGATTCGGTCCGAGAACTCCTATCCTATCAAGATACTCTACGGGACTGAGTCCACCATGCGCCTCCTTGCTGTCTTCCACTTCCTTGCGGGTCTCGGAGAGGTGAATGTGCAGCGGAAGCCCGTGTGCCCTAGCGAATTCAGCAGCCCAGATCATCATAGGCTCGCTGACAGAATATGGTGCATGGAACGCCATGGAGAACCTCAGGTTCTTGTCCCATTGTTTTGATGCCTCAAACATTTTCCAGCATCGTATTTTCTCAATTTCGTTCTCCGCATCGGTCATCTTGTTTATCACGACATAAGACGATACCGGCCGTATTCCCATCTCCACGGCAGCCTTATGGCCGATCAACGGAAACCAATAGTGGTCGTTGAATGTGGTGGTTCCGGTCTTCATCATTTCAAGGCAGGCCACTTTCGTCCCCCAATAGACAAATTCCTCGTCCAGGTGGGATTCTATTTCCCAAACTTTTGCCAGCCAGTTGTGGAATGCCATATCCTCGCCAACGCCTCGCAGCAGGGACATGGCAGCATGTGTGTGCATGTTTACGAATCCCGGCATTGCGGTTTTCCCTGTGCAGTCAACGATTTCCACCGCTTCAGGATGGTTTTCTGTATCCGTGCCCGTGATTTTCGAGATTGTGTCCCCGTCTATGTAAATGTCCGACTGGATATTTCCGACGGCTATGTTTTTCAGGATTATGTCGTGCATAAAGTATTCAAATTTTTCAAAGGTAGGAATTTTCTTTGAGATTTACCATATTCTTCATATATTTGCAGGGTGGGTAAAACAAAGTGGCGTTATGCTTGACAACATCAGACAGCAGTTCATAAGGCTTATCTCCGCATATGAAAGGGAGAAGTCGGCACGGGAGCGTCTGGAGGAGGAAAACGTAAGACTTGCGTCCCGATGTGAAACCTACGGGAAACAGATTGCTGAGTTGGAAAAGAAAATAGATAGTCTGAACCTCGCGACCGCGTTTGTGGGGACGAAATCGGACAATTCAGAGTCAAAGAGAAAGATAGATAGTCTCATTCGGGAGATAGACCGATGCATAAGGCTGATGGAGGGTTGACCGCATGGAAATGACGAGAAGGATAAATGTGACCATCCTTGGGCGGCAGTTCGGCCTTCAGGCGAGTTCGGACAGGCAGGAACGTTCAATTCGGACGGCTGCCGGCATCTTGAACAAGATGGCCGAACAGTATTCGGCTAAGTTTCAGAAGAGCGACGACGTTGAGATTCTGATATTTGTGGCACTGAACATCTGTCTGAAGAAACTGAATGTCGAAGAGGAGATGAAAAATCTTCAGTCGGAGGCGGATACTCTGGAACGTGAGTTGGCTGGCTATCTTGAAAACATTGATGGAAAATAATCCGTTAGTTGCTTACTTGCTGAATTCAACACTGATTAAGTAACAGAGCAGGCTCGTGTGGGGGAAGACGGACCTATGTGACCTTTAGTGGGATTCCGGTTTTCCGGGACGGAGGATGTCTGAACCTTGCGGAACTCAAATCTTATTTTATTAAGGTTTTCTGTCAATTTGGCTAACGGATTTTTTTTATTGCTCAACGGTCGTTTCCGAAAGGATGCGGCCGTTTTTTGTGGACATTTTAACAATTTATTTTTAGTAATATGGAAATAGTTTTTTATATACTTTCAGCTCTCTTGGGTGCGGCTGTAGCGCTTTGTGTGGGGATTGCAGTGAGGCGTCATGTGCTCAATGGGCGCAAGGAGGAGATTCTTGAGAAGGCCGAGCTTGAGGCGGAAAGCATAAAGCAGGAGAAGATATTCCAAGCTAAGGAAAAGTTTCTGCAGCTCAAGAGTGAGCATGAAAAGACCGTGAATGAGCGGAATGCGGCAATAAAGGAGACCGAAAGCCGTCTGAAACAAAAGGAGAACACTCTTAACCAGCAGACAGCCGAACTTCAACGTAAACAGCGTGAGGCGGACTCCATCCGGGAGAACCTCAAAACACAAGTGGAGATAGCCAATCGTAAGGCCGCTGAATATGATAGGCTTAAGGAAGAGGCGAACCATCAGATTGAGAGCATTGCCGGTATGTCAGCCTCTGAGGCCAAGAACATACTCATGGAAAACATGAAGGCGGAGGCTCGGACAGAGGCGCAGTCATACATTAATGATGTGATTGACGATGCCCGTCTAAATGCCACCAAAGAGGCTAAAAGAATAGTAATCAATACGATACAGAGGACGGCCTCAGAGACAGCCATAGAAAATGCAGTCACGGTTTTCAATATCGAGAGTGATGAAATCAAGGGGCGCATCATTGGACGTGAGGGACGTAACATCCGTGCACTTGAGGCTGCGACTGGAGTGGAGATTGTCGTTGACGACACGCCTGATGCGATTCTTCTTTCTGCATTTGACCCTGTCCGCCGTGAAGTGGCCCGTCTTGCGCTTCACCAACTCGTGGTTGACGGTCGTATCCATCCGGCACGCATCGAGGAGGTTGTCGCCAAAGTTCAGAAGCAACTTGAGGATGAGATTCTTGAAATTGGCAAGCGTACCTGCATAGACCTCGGGATCCACGGCATCAACATTGAACTCATCAAGCTCGTGGGAAGGATGAAATACCGTTCCTCATACGGCCAGAACCTTCTCCAGCATGCACGCGAAGTTGCTAACATCGCTGCTACCATGGCTTCGGAACTCGGCCTTAACGCAAAGGCGGCAAAGAGAGCCGGTCTTCTTCATGACATAGGAAAGGTTTCCGACGAGGATCCGGAGCTTCCGCACGCACTTCTCGGTATGAAACTCGCCGAGCAGTACAAGGAAAAACCGGAAATCTGCAATGCCATCGGCGCTCACCACGAGGAAATTGAGATGACTTCGGTCCTCTCTCCGATCATTCAGGTCGCGGACGCAATCTCAGGCGCCCGCCCAGGTGCACGACGCGAGGTCATTGAGTCTTACATCAAGAGGCTCAAGGATTTGGAGAACATCGGACAGTCATATCCAGGGGTCGTTAAGGCATATGCCATTCAGGCTGGCCGTGAGCTACGCGTGATTGTCGGTGCAGAGCAGGTGACTGATGCCCAGGCAGAGACGCTTTCCGGAGACATAGCGAAGAAGATTCAGGACGAGATGACATATCCGGGACAGGTGAAGATTACCGTGATACGGGAAACGCGTTCCGTCGCCTTTGCGAAATAGGCGGGGACGGGGTGCCTAAAGGCGGTCTGCTTCGTTTCATGTGAATTTCAAATCCTCACAACAATAAGGTTGCTCCGGTGTTGAAATCCCTAGTGCGCCTTTGCATCCCATCCTTTTATGTTTCCCCTTTATCTCGGCTTATTGTGAGGGCTATCATGAAATATTAGGTGGTATGAACTTGGATAAAAGATTTGTGAATAAAGTCGTTATGCTGCTGGCGGGGCTCGTCTGCAGCATTTCTTCGCTTTTTGCAGGGAACATAGATTGGACGGTGTCGGCATCTGAAACCGATGCTGCCGGTGTGTGGGAACTCACCTGCACCGGACTTATGGGGGAGGGGATTCATAGCTATCCGCTGTCAGACCCAGATTCGGCTCCGGAAATTGAATATGTCACGTTGGACAACTGTGAACTTGTCGGAGGACTTGCTGACATGAGTTCCGTCACCATGCAGGGCGGGCACAATCTCGTATTCGGAAAACTTGTACTTGTGCAGAAAATACGGGTGGCTGACAGTTCGAGACCTGCAACCATCAGGGGAACATTCCGGACAATGTGCTGCGAGGATACTTCCTGCTATCCTCCGGAATATCAGGATTTTGAAATTTCACTGATGGCGAACCTGTCTGCTGCGGCCGACTTGGGCGAGAATGTTGAGGGTGGGGGTTCTTCAAGTTATCCTGAGACTGACGCCGCGAGTGTGGCTGGCAAAGCGGCGGAGATTGCTGGGAATGGACAGACATCAGCTCCCTTTGACTGGGGGCTTGTGCTTCAGGCGATTCTCTGGGGTTTTGCGATGCTGTTGACTCCCTGCGTTTTCCCGATGATTCCGATGACAGTCTCGTTTTTCCTGAAGAATTCCGGAAATGCGCGCAGAGGACGATTCCATGCCTTCATGTACGGACTTTTCATCGTGCTGCTTTATACTGTCCCGATTTCACTCATCATCCTCATTACATGGATAGCCGGAGGTGATGCCGTGACTGCGGACATTTTCAATTGGCTTGCAACGCATTGGCTGCCGAACATTTTGTTCTTTGTCATCTTCATGGTCTTTGCAGCCTCATTCTTCGGGGCGTTCGAGATAACTCTCCCGTCCTCATGGGTCAATAAGGCAGACGGAAAGTCCGACAAGAAAGGTCTCATAGGCGTGTTCTTCATGGCGCTTACGCTCGTGTTGGTGTCGTTCTCCTGCACCGGACCAATTGTCGGCACCGTGCTGATACAGTCGACAAAGGGGCAGTTCTGGATGCCGATAGTGACCATGCTTGCGTTCTCCTTGGCATTCGCGCTTCCGTTCACGCTGTTCGCGCTTTTCCCGTCGCTGCTGACAAAGCTCAGGAGCGGGAGTTGGCTTGGGAGCGTCAAGGTGGTGCTTGGCTTCATTGAGGTTGCGCTTGGATTCAAGTTTCTCAGCGTCGCTGACCAAACCTACCATTGGGGGCTGCTTGATCGGGAAGTTTATCTGGCAATATGGATTGTAACATTCACACTCTTGGGCCTTTACCTGCTTGGAAAAATTCGTTTCGCGCATGATGAAAAGGTGGAGAAACTTTCAGTTACAAGGCTTGCTTTGGCGATAGCAGACTTTACGTTTGTTGTGTATATGATTCCTGGCATGTTCGGCGCCCCGCTCAAGGCATTGTCCGGATATCTTCCGCCTATTAGCACTCAGGATTTCGTGCTCGGTGCTGCCAATGCCCCTTTTTCAGGAATCTCGAAGACTTCCGGGACGAATTCTCTCTACGGTGAAAGATACGATCTTCATCTGCCGCTCGGTCTTGACGGCTATTTCACTCTCGAAGATGGCATTTCTGCAGCCAAGGCGAGCGGAAAGCCCATTTTTGTCGACATAACCGGGCACGGCTGCGTGAACTGCCGTGAGATGGAGGCTCGCGTATGGAGCGAACCACGCGTACGTGAACTGCTTTCCAAGAGGTTTATCATTGTCGCGCTATATGTTGACGACAAGACAAAACTTGAAGAGTCAGATTGGGTATATGCCGAGAATGGAACTATCTATAAGGAAATAGGCAGGGCAAATGCATATATCGCTAGAACACGTTTCAGCGTCAACTCGCAGCCGAACTATATCCTTCTCGACAAGAACGGCAGGCAAATTGCTCCGGCACGTGGCTACGATCTTGATGTTCAGAATTTTATTGAGTTTCTTGAGCTGGCTCTGTAGGATTGCTATGGCTAGACTTGTCCGATGCCCTCCTTCTATATTTTTCCAAGCGCTTCCTAAATGCGGCCCTTTGTTCCGCTTCCTTCTTCCTCTTCCGCTCAAGGTATTCCTCATAGCGGTTTTCAAGGTAGTTATCTGCCATAGTGAGGTTTATAGTTCCTCGAAATTGACATTGGAACTATACTTTCCCTCACCGTCCTCAGTCTGTGGGGCATTCTTCTTTATGTAATTGAGAACTTCTTCAAGACCCTCAACGAACTTGTCGAAATCTTCCTTGTAAAGAAAAATCTTGTGCTTGTCGTAAGCATAACTTCCGTCACGCTCAATTTTCCGTTTGCTTTCTGTTATGGTCAGGTAATAGTCATTTCCTTTGGTTGCCTTCACATCAAAGAAGTAGGTGCGTTTGCCAGCTTTTACCGGTTTGGAGAAAACATCCTCTCCACTGCGTTCATGAGCATATGCCCCATTATAATCCTCATTGTACATCTTGTGAGTTTTTGTTGGTAAATCTTCGCAAATATAGTTTTTTTTATCAAATCGTGTGTATCTTTGCATAAATATTATTGAATGAAGAAATGCTGAACCGCAGAATATTACGTATAAAGGCATTCAAGGTCGCCTATTCGGCGGCTCTCAGTGGGAATTTCTCGACCCGCGATGCCGAGATTGAACTCAGAATGTCCTGTGAGGCGACTAGGGATCTGTTCGTGTTCATGTCTGGAATCGTTGTTCCGTTGACGCGAACGGCCAAGGAGAGGATAGATTCTCTGCGCTCGAAATTTAACCCCACCGAAGAGGAACGCAACCCGAACATGAAGTTCTGCGACAATCGTCTGGCGCAGTTGCTTGCTGACGATGAGGACTTGAACAAGGCCTTGAAGCAGAGGAAATATTCATGGGAGCAGTATGACATTTTTCTCAAGAAAGTGTTGGATTCCGTGTATTCCAAACAGTATTTCAAGGATTACATGACTTCCGGCAAATCTTCACTTGCGGAGGATTGCGGGCTCTTTGTGCATATCTTTGAAGATGAATTCATTGATGTCCCAGAACTTGAGCACATCCTTGAGGATATGTCGCTATATTGGAACGATGACTTGGCATATGCCTTGACATGGTGTTGCCGCACTTTTGAGGACATCGCGAAGGGCGGACGCTGGACACTTCCGTACCTCTATCAGAGCCAGATGAAGGGAGGGGTTTCCGGTGTCGAGGATGATCAGGTCTTTGTAAAGAGACTTTTGAACCTGACTCTCGTCAATTATGACAAATACTCACAGATGGTTTACGATTTCGCCAAGGGCTGGGATGCTGATAGGCTTTTTCTTTCAGATGTTGTACTTGTTGTGATGGGCATTGCTGAGATATTGAATTTTCCAAACATACCGGTGAAGGTGTCTATGAATGAGTATGTGGAGATTTCTAAATATTATGGGACTCCCAAAAGCCGTGCGTTTGTTAACGGAATACTCGATCGCATAGTTAAGAAGCTTACCGAGGACGGACAGATAACAAAAATAGCAACAAACATTTAAATTTTAGTATATGAAATTAGTGACTTTATTGCAGGCAGCCGGCGCGCAGGGTGCGGCAGGCGGACAGTGGACAATGTGGGTGATGCTCCTGCTCATCTTCGTGGTAATGTGGTTCTTTATGATCCGTCCACAGCGCAAACAGCAGAAAGAACTCCAGAAATTTCGCGATGGCCTCCAAAAGGGAGACAAGGTCGTGACTGTCGGCGGCATTTACGGAACGGTAGCCGACATAAAGGACAAGTCCGTTCTTATCGAGGTTGACAAGGACGTCAAACTTCGCGTTGACAAGAACTCTCTCGTGAAGGACTACTCCGAGGTATCAGCATCGACTAAATAGTTCATTGTTACGCCAATTATTGATGCTAGGCCGTCTGTGCCGGTGCAGAAGAATCTTCGCTTGAGACGCTTTCTTAATAGAGTGGTTGAGTTCCTGAAAGTCAACAGAAAGGATTTGTTTGTGTTCTCGCTTTCTTTCTTGCTGGCTTTCAGTATCTGGTTTATACACAATATCTCGCTGCGTTATAGTGAAGTTCTGACTGCTACAGTCTCGGCTGAGTCAAACATACCTGGACGTCGCTGTCTGGCTTCCAACACTTGCAAAGTGGCAGCGAGATGCCGTGCTACGGGTTACAGCATAATCCGCAACAAGATGTTCGGAGGCGGGAATCCTGTCAAAATCCGATTCGATGCCGCTTCGCTTAAGCATAAGGAGGGTGATGTCTTTTCCTTCGCTCCCGAAACGATGCCAGAGTTCGGGAAGTTGGTCTTCGGAGGAAGTGTCTCATCTGTTGAATATTACCTAACCGACACTCTGCTGTTCGTCTTTCCTGCGGAAAATAGCAAAAAGGTGCCTGTGGAACCGATTGTCGACATCCGTTATGCTCCGCAATATATGAGCGTTGGCGGAATAGAGTTGAGTCCTGACTCTGTCTATGTCTATGGAGAGCCGTCAAGGATTGACAATGTCTCGAAAGTGTTCACTAGGAATGTGACACGTACGGATGTCTCATCGGATGTGCATGGTTCTGTGGAGATTGACCCTATAAAGGGTGTCAGGATATCAGAATCGTCGGTTGACTACACTATTGCAGTCCGACGCTATGTGTCCGAGGAGGTGAGCCTTCCTGTGCGGGTTCGCAACCTGCCTCCGGGCAAATCGGTAGCCGTCTATCCTTCCCGTTTGGATGTCGTTTTGTCCTGTCAGTTTCCGCTTATGGTCGAACCGGAGTCGCTGGATATACTATACGTGGATTACCATGACTTTGAGCAGTCCAGGAGCGGTAAATGTGTCGTCCGGACCGCTGAACTTCCAGATGGCGTCCTTGACGTACGTTTTGAAACTGATGTGGTGACATGCGTTGCTAGATAGTATTATATAAATTTACCATAAAACAAAAAATAATGAAAACGGATCTTACAAAGATACTTACAATCTCCGGACACCCAGGACTTTATCGTTATATTGCGCAGGCTCGTTCCGGAGCTATCGTTGAGTCCCTGGCCGACAAGACAAGAAGTTGCATCGGCCTTTCAAGCAAGATGACTACTCTTGCGGACATATCCATCTACACTACAAGCGGCGAAATTAAGCTCAGTGACGTTTTTCTCAAACTGCAGGCTGTTCTCGGCGGAGTTGAGGCTCCTGCTTCAAAAGTCTCGCCAGATGAACTTAAGTCTTTGTTTGCCAAGGCTGTACCGGATTACGATGGAGAGCGTTTCTATGTCTCCCACATGAGGAAGGTCGTTGATTGGTATAATTGCCTGCTCAAGTATGCGTCTCTTGATTTTGAGACGCCCGAAGGAGCCGAGGTTGAAGAAAAATAGTGACTCGCGGTATGAAAGATGACAGGCCCAGGCTCCAGTCGATTGTGCGTGGCTGCTCTAAGAATACGGTGGATACGGAACACGTGCTGGCACAGGTGGCGAAGGAGTATGACATCTGTGCGGAAGGGGATTGCGGAGATGATTACGTTGATGTCGTTCTGATCAACACCTGCGGATTTATCGGGGATGCGAAGGAAGAGTCGGTGGATACTATTCTTGAGGTGGCGGAACGCAAGAAAGAAGGCAAGGTGGGAAAGATCGTTGTGTTCGGCTGTCTGTCGCAGAGATATGCCACAGAACTTCCCGGACTGATTCCAGAGGTCGACTTGTGGCTCGGAGCGAGGGACAATGAGGAGGTCGTGAAGGCTCTTGGAGTGACTCCGGAACCCGCTCTTGTCCAGAGCCGTCTCGTTATAGGAGGCAATGGAAGTTATGCCTATCTGAAAATCAGCGAGGGTTGCGACCGTCGCTGTTCCTATTGCGCAATACCGTATATCAGAGGCGCGCATCGTTCAGTTCCTATGGAACGGCTGGTTGAGGAAGCAAAAAACCTCGCGGCAACCGGAGTCCGGGAACTTGTGATTATCGCGCAGGACACGACCTATTATGGTCTTGATCTCTACCATCGGAGGGCGCTGGGGGAACTTCTTGAAAGGCTGTCGGAGGTTCCTGGTATTGAGTGGATTCGCATACATTATTCCTACCCGGCCGATTTCCCGGAGGATGTTCTTGACATAATGGCATCCAATCCCAAGGTTTGCCGTTATATGGACATACCCCTCCAGCATATTTCAGACAAAGTTTTGGACAACATGCATCGCCACGTTGACGGACGCTGGACGCGAGATCTTATAGCGCGGATGCGGGAGAAGGTGCCCGGAGTCGTTTTGAGAACAACCATGATTGTTGGACATCCCGGTGAGGGTACGCGCGAATTTCACGAACTCCTTGATTTTGTTAAGGATGCGAAATTTGAAAGGCTTGGAGCATTCACATATTCCGAAGAGGAAGGAACATACGGAGCTCAGCATTTTAAGGATAGCGTACGACAGTCGACAAAGCAAAAGCGTTTGGACGAATTGATGGAAGCCCAGCGTGAAATATCATTGGCATACAATCACTCTCGTGTGGGACAAGTTGTGAAGGTGCTTGTGGATTCGTGGTTTGCGGATCAGTCCATGCTTGTGTGTCGCAGTGAGTTCGAGTCTCCTGAAGTGGATGGCGAGATTCTTGTAAAGTATACTCCGGAGCGTTTTCTTGACATTGACCCGCAATCACTTGTGGGGCATTTCATTGAGGTGCGCATCACCGCTGCTGACGACTATGACCTGACAGCGGATTTTGTTAGGTGTCTGGAGTAGTGAAGTGACAAGTTTAATTATCGCAATAAAATACTTGCGAAGCTTGAGTGAATGTTATTATGGGACGTCTTTCTTCTTGTGCCGCGCTGCTTTGCGCGGTCTTTTTCGCGGCCTGCTCGCCCCAGGTCTATGAAATGTCTGTGGATATGCGCTATCCGTCATCTTCCGGGCTTGATCTCACAGGGAAATCCGTGGCCATGGTTTATCCTTACGGGCTTACCCAAGAGGAAATGCAGCTGACAAGTTCTGTCGCAGGCGCTTTGGCGGATAAACTTGATGCAGCCTATCCAGAAAGCGATTCTACGCGTTTATACACAATTCAATACACGGATGATTTCCAGAAGATGGCTTCACCCGATTCTCTTGTGAGACTCGTATTGAAGACAGATGCGGATGTGGTATTTCTGTTTGGACATCCTTCGGAATTTGATTCTGGTTACAAGCAGGGCGGATTCAGACTTCCGCTCTATTGTTATGATTCCCTCGGAGGCAAGGATGCGGGTGTCAGGTCCTTCACTATTGCAGCTGATGCAGGTACCGATGCAACTGTCTCAGGAAAGAACATCGGTGACAGAATCTCCTCGTCATTTATCCCTACTTGGCGTGAAGAGGAGTACGGCATATGGTACACGGATGATGGAGCATGGAATAGCGCGCTTGCTAATGCTCTTGACTTCAAATGGAATGCGGCCATAAGCGGATGGATGTCTATACTAGAGACCGCAAAGGATCCTTATTTCCGTTCTTGTCTTGAATACAACATTGGTCTTGGATGCTTTATGCTGGGCAACCGTGAACTTGCGCTCCAATGGCTTGAGCAATCCGATGCAGAACAGAAATCGGAAATGACAACCGCACTGATAAATTGTGTCAAGAGTCGGAATTGACAAACGGACGACCTCATTCTACATCGCGTGCTTTAGCACAGATGTCCGTTCATAGTCATTCAAGTGCTTCTGCAATGACAGAAATCGGATGTTTTACGCTCACGCCAGTTGACATTTCAATTTGCCATTTGCATGTCTCGCAGTCACATGCAACGAAATCCGGTGCTACAGAGGCAACCTGGTCGAACAGCGGTTTCCCTATGGCTTGAGACACTTCATAGTTCTCTTTCTTGAACCCATAGGTACCTGCAATTCCGCAGCAACAACTATCAAGAACGGTCAATTCCACTCCCGGAATCATCCTGAGCAGTTCAATTGAGAAATATTCCCAGCCGAGCCTTTCAAGGTGGCAGGGGGTGTGATAGGCAATGTGCGCCTGGTAGTCCTTGCGGAAATTGAGTTTCTTGCCTTCTGAGATTTTCTTGAATATGTACTTTGTGGCAAGGTCGAGGCTGTCGCGGATTTTTCCATTATCTATGCCGAGAAGGTGCGGATACTCCTCGCGCATGGTCAGAATGCAGGTGGATGATGCGCCGACAACGGGTGCTCCAGTCATTTCAATTGCCTTTTCCAAAACTTTAACATTGTGTCGTGCATTTCTTTCTGCAGTATGCGTCAGGCCATTGGAAATCATCGCTATGGAGCAGCATTTCTCGTTGTCAAGTAAACATACTCCGACTCCGAGAGCATTCATCACCTTGACGAAATCTCTTCCGAGTTGCGGATAGTTGTAATTTACATAGCAACCGTGGAAATAGTTGACTTTTTCGGAGAATGCTTCCTGCTGTGTTTTGACGTTCTTCCTGAACCATTTCCTGAAAGTTTCGCCGGCATAATTCGGAAATGTCCGTCGTCTGTCAATGCCGGCAAATCTGTCCAGAAGTTCCTTCACTGGAGCGGCACCGAGGAGCGGATTTACAATGCCAGACATGTTCCCAGCCACTTTGCCCATAAAATCGGTGCACGAGAGCACTGTCTCACGCGGTCCAGGTATTCCATGACCATACCTTATTCTTGCACTTTGGATTATGTCAGCGACTCTTACCCCAGACGGGCAGGCAACCTCGCAGCGCTTACAATTTATACAGTATTTGAGCGCGCTGTCATAGTAGGAACTATTCTTGAGCCTGAGTCTTTCCCCATCGGGGCCGGCTTGTTTCGGACCAGGATAGGACGGGTTTGCTGGAACAACTGGGCAGTAGACCGTACAGATGGTGCACTTCAAGCACTGCTCAAAGTTGTTCATATCTATATTGCTGAATCTCATAATGTTCTGTGCGATGTTGCGTTATTGCGTTTTGGCTGACGATTTTTGCCGACTATGACTTTCTGAGTATGCTGTCGGCGGCACAGAGTGCTGAGCTTATAGCCACTCCGCCTCCACAGCCCTCATGTAAGGGGTTGCATCCCCCGAGTATCGCACCAGCGGCAAATAGGTTGTCTATGACTGTCCCGTTCCGGCTGGCTCGCATTCCTGCTCCCGCTGTGAGTTTCGCTCCAAAACCGAGGTAATTTTGCTTGCCGAAGAAATTGTCGGTATCGAACCAATCACTCTTGTCAGGAAGCGATTCTATGTCTATGTCCAAAGCCGGCTCGCGGATCGTGTCTCTCTCCGCCCGGATACCATTGCTGAAGAAACTTCCGCCTGCAATAATGAAATTATCAGCAAGGAAGTCCATGTCGCTGATGTTTGCTGTGCGCACGCTGACAAGTCTTTCGGAGTCGAACTTTCCGGTGATGACGGTGTCTCCCTTGAATAATTTACCTCCGTATTTAAGGAACAGATTGATAAGACCTTGCTGAATCTCGATTCCCGGCACAGACGGAGGCATAGTCGCAACGAATCTTACTCTGGTGTTCATAACCTTTCCGAGCTGTATTGCATCGCCCGAATCCGAAAGCCCGAATATCGCGGGAAGTACAATCAGGTCCTCACCATCATATTTTTCTCGGATCTGTGATGCGTATTCCTTGAATGCCTGACGGTCGAGAACTCTTGATATGTTCGTTGAGCGCATCTCTGTCGGGCTTTTTCTCAGATTTTCCAAAATTCCAAGATGTATGGTAATGGCTCTGCAGGGGCTTCCGGTGTTTTCGATTCCCTTTGCGACGAATTCCGTGTTGAAATCCAGGAACCCGTCAAGGTTGGCCACAAGCGCACTCTTGCATAGCGGTTCTTCCGGAGTCTCTGTGACCAACAGGTCATCCATTGTCAAAAAACAAGGTTTGAATGATCCCATTGAGCTGAGCCTGAATATATTACGAAGATCTTTCGGAATATGTGTCCGGAAACCGAAACGTCCGAATATCTCAACAGCATCTCGTATGTATCCGAGAACATTCTCTGGTCCTATTATGGAGTAGGGATGTGCGGATGGAAGTTTGTGCAGCCCTTCGAGCGGGTATTCTACATCAGTCCCGTCTGGAAGCCTATTCAGCAAATCAAAGGCTCCCGACCAGAAGTGCATGGCAGACTGTCCGGTGGAAATTAGGGCGCAGTCCTGTCCGTTCTGCTGCAGTCGTATTCCTGATAGCAGACCCGCCAGTCCTCCGCCTATTATTATTGTATCAAATTTCATGAGAATAGATCCATTGGGTATATTCGTTTTCCCGCAGAGAATCTCCCCAGCAAACTGGGCAGATGCCTTTCCAACGTTCGTTTATGAAAGTCTTCAGGTCCTCCTTCGCGCGGGTTGGGTTTTCTTTTTTCCTTGCAAGAAGTCCTGCTCCGCGGCAGGCGCACAATTCTCCTTGGCAAGTGCCCATCCCTAGTCTTGTGCGACGCCTTAGATCAATCATGTTGGTGACTTGCTGCGTGTCAATCGCATTCTCTGCCCTTGACAATGTAACTTTCTCGCATTCACAGATGAGACTTGTCCCATTTGTCCGGAGTTTTGGTCCATCGTTTACTTCTTGAGCGGAGCCAGGAAGCGGTCTTATTGCAGTAACGCATCTTCTGCAGATACTGAGTTTCCTACATACGAGATCTGTTGCCCATTCCGCCATGAGTCGGTAGGTCATCAACTTACCTCCCGTGATTGTTATGAAGCCGCGTATGCCGTCTCTTGTCTCGTGGTCAAGCAGCACGATGCCACGGCTGATGTTTCTTCCGGAAGGATCATCGT
>DJSA01000058.1:27810-29412 GCA_002438905.1 Bacteroidales bacterium UBA6346 | reverse complement strand
GCATCGTCGGCCGCGACAAGCGGGCGAACGCCGCAGTAGGCTCGTATTATTCTGGTCTGGGCAAGCACTGGAGAGAGTTTTTGCCCCTCTTCGAGCAGTATCCTGACTTCCTCCGGTGTCACGCGAATCTTGTCAACATCCTCTATAGGAATTCTATCCGATGTTGTCCCGATCAGGGAAATTGTCTCCCCAGGGACGAGAATATCGGCATTAGCAGGCTTGCGGCAGCGATTTATGACAACATTGTTCACTCTATGCCCGAAGATCAGAAGAGAACCCTTTGCTGGGAACATGGTGATCTTGGCTCCAGCCATCCGCGCGATGCCCTGTCCCCAGATGCCTCCGGCATTGACCGTGACGGGAGCGTAGAATGTATCGACCTCTCCGGTGCGTTTGTTCCTTATTTTTACGCCTTTGACCGAGTTTCCGTCCTTGACAATATCAATCACTTCGCTGTAGGTCAGTACTTTCGCCCCATGAATTTTCGCGTCCGTCATGTTCGCCGCCGTTAACTTGAACGGGTCGACGGCTCCATCCGGAACGATGACCGCTCCGATAAGAGAGGGGTTTACGGACGGCTCCATTCTGAGCGCCTCTTTCGGATCAATCGCCTTGGCCTTGATTCCGGCCTTGCGGCAAGCCTCCACAAGCTTTGTCTGGTATGCAGGGTCATCCTCCGGGAGCGTTATGAAGAGTCCTTTGGTGTTTTCAATGCAGTCCTTAGCTATCCGCTTGAGAATCATGTTCTCGCGTATGCACTCAGCGGCGGATTCTGTGTCAGTCACTGCATAGCGGGCACCGCTGTGGAGCAGTCCGTGATTACGCCCGGTAGCTCCTGTGGCGATGTCGTTCCTTTCCACCAGCAGCACCCTCAGTCCTCTCAGCGAACAGTCCCGTGCGGTGCCTGCCCCCGTCGCTCCTCCACCGATGACTATGACGTCAAACTCATTGTCTTTCAGCCTTCGCATGTCTTGTCCATTCTTGTATTCCCTGCATATATCAAATTGCGGGCAATGCCTCCAAATATCCCTCTCACTAGGCTTTCCGGCTATTCGGCTTTGCCAAGCCATCTGTCAAGCCAACTGAAGTAGCTCCTATGCCAGAAAATCGCGTTCTGCGGCTTCAGAATCCAATGGTTCTCGTTCGGAAAGACAATCAGCTCGGACGGCACGCCCATCATCTGCGCGCAGTTGTAGGCTGCCATGCCCTGATCGTACGGGACGCGGAAATCGCTGCCGCCGTGAATCACGAGAAGGGGAGTGTGCCAGTTTTTTATGAGCTTGTGAGGGGAGTTCGCGTAGTGGCGCAGTGCGGTCGGGTTGCTGTCCCAAGGCGCTCCTCCGTTGTCCCATGTCGGGAACCACATCTCCTCGGTTGTCATGTACATGTGCTCCTGATTGAATATCCCGGCGTGGGCGATGAACGCGTCATAAACGTTGCCGTGAACACCGCAGAGATAATAGACTGAGTAGCCTCCGTAGCTCGCACCGCATGCCGCCATCTTGCCGCTGTAAGGTTCGGCCTTAAGCTCGCGTGCAGCACTTAGGTAGTCCTGAATGTTTAGTCCGCAGTAGTCTCCGGAAATCTGCTCGCACCATTCCT
>DJSA01000058.1:17869-27756 GCA_002438905.1 Bacteroidales bacterium UBA6346 | reverse complement strand
CCTGTAGTTCCAGCGGTAGGACCAGCCCTGGCTCAGCGTGCCCTGCGGCCCTCCGAGGCAGATTTCTATGGCAGGCCATTTCTTCGCCGGGTCGAACTCGGGCGGATAGAGCACCCATGTCAGCATGTCCTTGCCGTCCACGGTCTTCACAATGCGGGCCTCTGTCCTATGCTGCTTTAGCTGCGAAAGAATGTGCCCGTTCTCGTCAGTGACCTTCGTGCCTGTCTGCGTTGCCGTGTCGAACGCGACTACCTCGGTCGGGAAGTCCATGCTCTGCCATGTGGTGTAGAGGATTTCGCGGCCGTCAGTCCTGTCGATGAAGAACGGGGTCGTGAAGTCGTACCATAAGCTCTCGTCAGTCTTGCGCTCGACATTGCCTTCGAGGTCAGTGATATAGATGGCCTGAAGTCCTTCTGTGAGCGCGTTGAACCAGATGTGCTCCGAGTCTTCGTCCCAGACAGGGCCGGCGACGTTGTACTTGAATCCAGCGCTCAACTCGTGGATTGCCCCGACTTTCATTCCGTCAATCTCCGCAAACATAAGTCTCTGCTTGTCAGCCTCGTAGCCGTCCCTTTCCATGGAAATCCAGCAAATCTTGCCGCCGTCCGGGCTCCACACCGGAGTCGTGTCATAGCCCCCGCCCATCGGAACGCGTACGCATTCTCCGCTCTGTACATTATATATGTATATCTCCGTGTCTGTCGAGAACGCATATTCCAGCCCTTCTTTCTTGCGGCACGAGTAGGCAATCCGTGTTCCGTCAGGGCTCCAGCAGAGTTCTTCAAGTCCGCTGAAAGGCTCGGTAGGCAGCTCGTAAGGGGATATTCCTCCGTCAGGCGCGCCTTCGCTCCCGAGAATGTCAATGAAATTCCCCAATCCCTCGTCCCAGTTGAAAGCCCCGACAAAACTGTGCGGGATTTCCGTCACCCAATGATCCCAATGGCGGTACATCAGAGTCTCGGTTTCATAGGCTTCGGCCTTTGGAAGATCCGGATAAATCTGCCTGGGAGTCTTCACACGTCCCGGCACGGTCGAGAGGAATATCACCTGAGACTGGTCGGGAGAGAGTTTGAATTCTCCGATTCCGGCGGCTATGTCGCTGACTTTCTTTCCTTTTCCGAGTGTCCCGTCCTTCCTGACCTTGGCGATGTGAATCTGCCCTCCCATAAGGTAGGCTACTTTCTTGCCATCCGCGCTCCAGCGTGCGTTGCTGATGCTCTTCCCAGAGTGAGTTGCAAGATGGGCGTCACTTCCGTCTATATTGCTGATGTAGAGATTCCTGCAGGAGCGATTCTCCGCGATTGAGTTGTATGACACCCCGTAGAGCAACTTTGTGCCGTCCGGTGAAACCTGTGGATCCGACAGCCTTCCGAACGCAAGCAGCACTTCGGGGGTCATTTTCCCATCCGTTACTATGATTTCCGATTTTCCGATGAATCCCGTTTCCTCGGATTCCTTTTCTTTTGCGAACTTTCCCATAATGATGCCGGCCGCGGCTCCTGCTGCCACGAGTCCCAATGTTAGGATGATTTTTCTGTTTCTCATTTATATGTTTTTGTATATCAATTATATATCTATATATTGACGCATTCCCTCACCTGCACTGTCATGTCATTGACGGACTTCTCTCCTCACCATAAATTCTCATGACGGCAAGAGCCTCGTCGTGAAGCCGCCGCCTAACCTTTTCCGGACTCAGTACCTCGATTGCTGCGCCATATTTCCTCAGTTCAAAGTAGAGATCATCACTGTCTGAGGATACAAAAATAGAAAAATATGTCCATTCTCCCTCTGTTTTAAGCAACTTTTGGCTGTGATGGATGGGCAGGTCAGCGATATATTTTGCCTGCACTCCGCGCGCTCGGAACTCGACGGAGCAGCCTTTTTCATTTTCACGCGGGATGTATGTTCCGAACGACGTCGCGAGAAGTTCGCCGAGACTGAAATTTTCGGGATATGTGAACCTGTCGGGCAGAACTTCCACGGAGACGAGCCTGTCGAGGGCGTAGCATCGGAGCGCTCCGCGTTCTATGCAGTGGCCGTAGAGATACCATCGCCGCTTGTCTTCCTTGAGGGCGTAGGGGAGTACGCTCAGCCGTTCCGGAGCCGCGCTACTGTACTTGCAGTATTCTATTGCGATTCGGCGCCCCTCAATCATCGCCTCCATAATGCGCGTGAGAAAATGGTGTCCCGATGGGATCGGCTCCACCTCAATGCGGCCGCTGAGAGACTCCTTTCCCTTTTCCAACAGGGAATTTACCGTGAAACTGTCTATCAGCCACTCCATGGAACCGCTGTCACTCATGCGGTTACTTCGGTCGATGCCATAGCGGTTGGTGCTACGGTCACAGGCTATCCCCACTCCGAAGACCTCCTCCACGGCATTCTTGTAATTTACAAAGGTGCGGCGTGTCAGCGTCTCCCCGAAGCGCCTCTCATAACGCCCCGTTATCTCCCCGAGCGTCAGCCCTGCCTCTCCGGCATCCATGACCGTCTGCAGCAGCCAGATATATTTTGCAATCAGTTCCGTGACCATTATTCGTTGTTAAATATTCCCGAATGTTACAATAATCTTACTTCAGCTGATGTTGCTGTAGTCCTTTATCTCGTACTTGTTTTTCCGAAGTTCAGCGAGCAGCGAGGAATTCTTGGCAAGGCTCAGTGTCGGGTCTTCGTTCAGAACGGCTGCGGCTGCGTTGCGGGCGGCGCTTAGAATCTGGCCGTCCTTTGCGAGGGATGCTATGTTGAGGGCAATCGGGAGACCGCTCTGCTGGGTGCCCTCAAGGTCGCCTGGGCCGCGCATCTTCATGTCTTCTTCTGCAATCTCAAACCCGTTCTCGGTCCTGCACATCAGTTCAATGCGGTTCCTGGACTCCTTGCTGAGCTTGTGTCCGGTCATCAGGATGCAGTATGCCTTGTCGCTGCCCCTGCCCACGCGTCCGCGCAGCTGGTGGAGCTGGCTCAGGCCGAACCTCTCCGCACTCTCGATGACCATCACGCTAGCGTTCGGTACATCCACGCCGACCTCGATGACCGACGTTGCCACAAGGATGTTCGCCCGGCCTGCCGAGAATGCGTCCATGTTGAACGCCTTTTCATCGTTGTCGAGCTTTCCGTGCACCACGGCAATCTTGTACGGGGGGAACGGGAAATAGTGACGGATGGTCTCTATTCCATTTTCAAGATTTTGATAGTCAAGCTTCTCGCTCTCGAAAATCAGCGGATAGACTATGAACACCTGCCGTCCGGCGGCAATCTCTTTCTTGAGAAAATTGTACATCAGGAGGCGCTTTCCTTCCGTGCCGTGAATTGTCTGGACCGGCTTTCTTCCAGGCGGAAGTTCGTCAATCACAGAGACATCGAGATCTCCGTAGAGCGTCATCGCGAGCGTCCTGGGAATCGGGGTCGCCGTCATCACGAGCACATGTGGCGGTTTCCCATCGCAGGTCTTTCTCCAGAGTTTCGCCCTCTGTTCCACTCCGAAGCGGTGCTGCTCGTCCACAATTGCAAGGCCGAACCGCTTGAATTTGACATTATCTTCAATAAGCGCATGCGTGCCGACAATTATCCCTATTGAGCCGTCCTCAAGTCCGGCGTGAACCTCGCGCCTTGCGGCCGTCTTGCTGCTGCCGGTGAGCAGCGCTGCGCGTACCCCTGTCGGCGCGAGGTATTTGCAGATGTTTCTGTAATGCTGCTGGGCAAGCACCTCGGTAGGCGCCATTATGCAGGCCTGATAGCCGTTTCCGACCGCAATCAGCGCGCTCAGCACCGCGACCATTGTCTTTCCGCTGCCCACATCCCCCTGAAGCAGACGGTTCATCTGATGTCCCGACTTCATGTCGTCGCGTATTTCTGTGATGACCCGTTTCTGTGCCCCGGTCAGCGGAAAGGGGAGCGACTCGTAGCACTTGTTGAACGCCTCTCCCACTTTCGGCATAAGAATCCCGTCTTCCGCCCGCGAGCGGACGAATTTCTGTTTCAGCAGGGCAAGCTGGAGAAAGAACAATTCCTCGAACTTCAGGCGGAAACGGGAGCGCTCCAAGGCCTCTGCGTTGTCCGGAAAGTGGATGTTGCGCAGAGCATAATGGATTGGTGCAAGCCCGTATTTCTCAAGGATATACATCGGAAGCGTCTCTTCCTCATGACCGAGCGCAACGTTCAGCGCCCCCTGCATTATGCGGTTCATCACCTTGCCTGTGATTCCGCAGTTCTTCAGTTTCTCGCCGGACGGATAGACACCCACAAGGCGGCCTCCTGTCGTGTTCCCAGACGTCATCGCATTCGTGCCGCCGACTGCAGGAAGGCCTTCGGGAGGCGCTCCTGTCGTTGGTTTTTCAGGCCTGTCGACTTCCGGATGGACGATGCTGAAACGTCCGTTGAATTCCGATGGCCTGCCGAAAAAGATGAAAGTCCCGCCCTCGGAAAGTTTCCCGAACATCCATTTTATGCCTCTGAAGAACGTCATCTCCATCTCGCCGCTTCCATCTCCCACCCACACGCTCATTCTCTTCACCGTGTTGAACTTCAGTTCCTTCGGGTTCTCTTGTGGAATTTCTCCCTTCGCTCCGAACAGCGTGATTTTTCGTACAGACGCAAGTATCTGGATGAAAGCCGCATCCCCTCTGACATCGGCAATGCGGACGAACGATGTCCTGTCGATGTAGCGGAATGGGTAGACGCGCAGCAGATCGGAGGCATATCTCACTCCGAACTCGCTCATGAGCGCTTCCGCGCGTTTCGGCCCCACTCCCGGCAGGAACTGTATTTCCGTTTCATTCCGCATAGCATGCGAAGTTACAAAAAAAGAATCCAACTGATGTTGGGGCGACGTAAAATGTTTTCCGATATATTTTGTATCTTTGCAAGATGCGAAGCACGTCTGCCAACGGAAAGACGAGACATTTTTTGATGTATTTTGGAGGGCAGATTTGTTTCGGAAGAAGGAGTGTACCGGGCGTACATGACTGATGAGGAAACGAATATGTACCCAAAAGACACAAAAATATATGGATAGAAAGATAGTTGTTGGAATAACCCAGGGAGACGGCAACGGAATCGGATATGAAGTTATTATAAAGGCACTTGCGGACGAGCGGATACTTGACTTCTGCACACCGGTGATATACGGGTCGTCCAAAATTTTCGGATTCTACAAAAAACTGATCCATAATCTCGACAAGCCGGTGAACACAAATGTGATAACCTCGGCGAAGGACGTACATCCAAAGCGTGTGAATATAGTCAACTGCTTGCCTGATAATGTATATGTTGAACCCGGACAGTCTACGCCGGAATCCGCGAAATCGGCTATGATTGCCCTCGAACAGGCTGTTGCGGATATAAAGAGCGGGGACATTGACGTGCTCGTGACCGCTCCTTTCAACAAGCGGGCGATGGCGAACGAAGGTTTCGGATTTACGGGCCATACGGAATATCTCGAAAAAGAATTCGGGGTTGATGAGGTGTGTATGATTATGGTCAGCGACAATCTTAAGGTGGGGGTCGTGACCGGACATATTCCTCTAAGGGCAGTCCCGACGGCGATTACCAAAGAGAAGATTGTCAGCAAACTGAAGCTTATGAAGCATTCGCTTGAAAGGGATTTCGGCGTTGACTCACCGAAGATTGCGGTTCTTGGGCTGAACCCGCACTGCGGCGATGGCGGACTGCTTGGCGAGGAGGAGAAGAATATCATACTTCCGGCGGTTCAGGAGGCTGTTTCACAGGGTATTCTCGCGTTCGGGCCATATTCACCTGATGGTTTCTTCGGTTTGGGAAATTATTCCAAGTTCGATGCGGTTCTGGCGATGTACCACGACCAGGGGCTGATTCCGTTCAAGGCCCTCGCGTTTGAGGACGGCGTGAACTACACGGCCGGTCTTCCGATTGTCAGGACCTCTCCAGACCATGGAACGGCATACGAGATGGCCGGGCGCGATGAGGCGGATCCGCGTTCGATGATGGCTTCGATTTTCGCGGCTATAGACGTGTTCAACAAGCGTAAGGCTTATGATGAATTGGTGGCCGGAAAGTTGAATGTCAAGATGCCTGATACTGAAATCAAGCCTCGCGGAGGGAAAATCATAGAATGAGACCGCCGATTTATCTTTATACTGATGGGTCATCGAGCGGGAATCCGGGCCCGGGAGGCTACGGGATTGTGCTGAAGTGCGGAAATTATAGCCGTGAGATGAGCGGCGGGTTTGCCTGTACGACAAATAATCGGATGGAGTTGCTGGCCGTGATTAAGGGACTTGAGGCAATAAGGTGGCATCCCGCGATGGTGCACGTGGTGAGTGATTCGTCATATGTTGTCAAGGCAATCAACGAGAAGTGGCTTGACAAATGGAGATCAAAGGGTTACGCCAAAGTCAAGAATCCTGATCTATGGATGCGTCTTGAACCCCTTTTGTCCCAGCATAATGTTACATTCCATTGGATAAAGGGGCATGCCGGACATCCTGAAAATGAGCGATGTGATGCACTTGCTGTTGCCGCTGGTGCAGGAGCGGCATCCGCCGGAACAGTTCTTCCTGATGATCCCGGATTTGTGAGGTGAATTGTTCATTGGATGATCTGGGACACATTTTGCTCTTCGGCGTCTTTCGTATTTCCCCTTAAATTATTATATTTGCAAGATTTTGACCGATTCGCGATAGTGTTCGGCAAAATTGTTCTTTTTGTGGAATATAAAAATTTAAAATAATGGGATTAGCAGACATTTTCAAGAAACTCTTCGGAACCAAGGCCGAGAGGGATATGAAAGCCATTAAACCTCTGTTGGATAAAGTTTTGGCAGCATACGATGACATTGACAAGTTGTCGAACGACGAACTCAGGGCGAAGACTGGGGAACTCAAAGCTTTCGTGGCGTCACGTATAGCCGATGATGAGAAAAGAATTGCGGAAATCAAGGAACAGCTTGACGGTGATCTCGCAATTGAGGAGAAGGAAAAGCTCGCAACGGAGTCCGACAAGCTCGTCAAGAAGGTTGACGAGGACATAGAGACGGCTCTTAATGAAATTCTTCCGCAGGCTTTTGCGATTATGAAATCAACGGCGAGAAGGTTCGCGCAAAACGCTGAAGTGGAGGTTACTGCGAATGACTTTGATCGTAAGATGGCCGCATCGCACGACTTTGTTGAGATTCGTCCTGGGAATGACGGTGAGCCGGATAAGGCCGTGTGGTTCAATACATGGACGGCCGGCGGAAACAAGGTCACTTGGGATATGATCCACTATGACGTGCAGCTCATCGGTGGCATCGTCCTGCACCAGGGAAAGATTGCCGAGATGGCCACCGGTGAAGGAAAGACCCTCGTAGCGACGCTGCCGGTGTTTCTGAATGCGCTTTCCGGAAAGGGCGTGCACATGGTCACGGTCAACGACTACCTCTCCAAGCGTGACTCCGAGTGGATGGGGCCGCTATATATGTTCCATGGGCTCAGCGTAGACTGCATTGACAAGCATGAACCTAACTCCGACGCCCGTCGACGTGCATACGCATGTGATATAACGTTCGGAACTAACAACGAGTTCGGCTTCGACTACCTGCGTGACAACATGGCGTTCAGTCAGAAGGATCTTGTGCAGAGAAAGCATCAGTATGCGATTGTCGATGAGGTCGATTCCGTCCTTATTGACGATGCCAGGACTCCGCTCATCATCTCCGGTCCGGTGGAGAGGGGAGACGACCAACAGTTCGCGCAGTACAAGCCTTATGTCGAGAACCTCTATAACAAGCAGAAGGCACTCGTCACGAGCATTTTGAATGAGGCGAAGAAACTCATAGCTGAAGGTAACGAGAAGGAGGGCGGGGTTCTCCTTTTTCGTGCCTATAAGGGTTATCCTAAATACCGCCCGCTCATCAAGTTCCTCAGCGAGCCGGGCATGAAGCAGCTTCTCCAGAAAGTCGAGAACTACTACATTCAGGACAATGAGAAAGAGATGCCGTACATTACGGATCCTCTCTATTTCGTCATCAACGAGAAGCAGAACACCGTGGACATGACGGACAAGGGACGCGACCTGCTTGCACAGTTGGTCAATGACGACAACTTCTTCGTCCTTCCGGATGTCGGTTCGGCAATAGCCGAGATTGAGAAGACCACGACTGACCCTGCCGAAAAACGTCAGAAGAAGGATGAACTTATGGCAGACTTCGCCCTCAAGAGCGAGCGCGTTCATACGGTCATCCAGCTTCTGAAGGCCTACACGATGTTCGAACTGAACGTTGATTATATCATTTCTGACGATGGAAAAATCAAGATTGTCGACGAGCAGACAGGACGTATCATGGAGGGACGCCGCTGGAGCGACGGACTCCATCAGGCAGTGGAGGCGAAGGAGAACGTGAAGGTTGAGGCTGCTACGCAGACATTCGCCACGATTACCCTCCAGAACTACTTCCGTATGTACCACAAGCTTGCCGGAATGACTGGTACGGCGGAGACCGAGGCTGGGGAGTTCTGGAGCATCTACAAGCTCGACGTGGTCGTCATCCCGACGAATAAACCTGTTGCTCGTATTGATTACAATGACCTGATTTACAAGACTAAGCAGGCAAAGTACAATGCCGTGATAGAAAAGGTCATCGAACTCAGGGAGCAGGGGAGGCCGGTGCTTGTCGGAACGACAGACGTGGACACTTCCGAACTCCTGAGCAGGATGTTTCTCCGCAGAGGCATAAAGGCGCAGGTCCTCAATGCCAAGCAGCATGCCCGTGAGGCCGAGATTGTCGCGCAGGCGGGTCAGTCAAGCACTGTCACGATTGCCACGAATATGGCAGGTCGTGGTACGGACATCAAGCTTTCTCCTGAAGTTCGTGCGGCTGGTGGTCTCGCGATTATAGGTACAGAGCGTCACGACAGCCGCCGTGTTGACCGTCAGCTTCGCGGACGTGCGGGACGTCAGGGCGACCCGGGCTCATCTGTTTTCTTCATATCATTGGAAGACAAGTTGATGCGTCTTTTCGGTTCGGAGAGGATAGCTAAGGTTGTGGATAATCTGGGAATGGCCGACAATGAGGCGCTGGAGTCCACAATGTTGTCGAACTCGATTGAAAAGGCTCAGAAGAAGGTCGAGGAGAACAATTTCGGAATCCGTAAGAGAACTTTGGAATATGACGATGTGATGAACTCACAGCGTGAAGTTATCTATAGCAAGAGACGCAACGCGCTTTCCGGCGAGAGAATCGAGATTGACATAATGAACATGATGCAGGACACTGCCGAAATTTATGCCGAGAAGGCCGCGAACATGACTTACGAGGCATTCGTTGAATATGTCATGGGCACGCTTTCGCTCGATCTCGACTTTGACGAGGAGTTCTATAACAAGGCAAACACGGAAGCGCTCGCCGACAGGCTCTTCGAGAATATGAAGGCGACGTACGAGCGCCGCATCGACTCGATGATTCAGAAGGCTCTCCCTATCATCCGACAAGTCTATGAGACTCAGGGCAGCCGCTATGTGAACATCGCGATTCCGATTACCGACGGCCGGCGCATGCTCAACCTTTCTGTAAACCTTCAGCGTGCCTATGAGAGCGATGGTAAGGAAATCGGTAAGGCTCTCTCGAAAACCATCGTGCTCTTTGAAATTGATCGCCACTGGAAGGATCATCTCCGCGACATGGACGACCTCAAGCAGTCCGTCCAGAACGCTTCTTATGAGCAGAAGGATCCGCTTCTTGTCTATAAGTTCGAGAGTTTCAATCTGTTCAGCGCGATGCTGGAATCGCTTAACCAGGATGCGCTCTCCTTCCTTCTCCGCGCCGGTATAGCACTCCGTGAGGAAGCTCCGAGACCTGCGGCTGAAGCTCCGAAAGTGAACATGAACAGGATGACCACCAGCCGTAGCGACCTTGTCACCAACGGCGGACAGCC
>DJSA01000058.1:0-17864 GCA_002438905.1 Bacteroidales bacterium UBA6346 | reverse complement strand
CAAGATGCCGATGAGGGTGGAGAAGACAGTCGGACGCAATGATCCTTGCCCTTGCGGGTCCGGGAAGAAGTATAAGAATTGTCATGGTAAAGAGGCATAACGGAAATGAATAAAAAGGCGCTTGCCGCGTTTCGCTCGTCGTCCAAATCCTCACAACCATCAGGTTGCTGCGGTTTGAACTCCTCGCAAGCCTTGCAATCATCCTTTTTATTCAATTCCTATATTTGGGATTTTTGGCTATAATAAATTTTGAAAAATGGCGAATAGGGAACAGCCGATAGGCAATATAAATGCAGTGAGCCGTATTTCGGCAGGGACTGTGTTCAAAGGTGAAATCGACTCGAAGTCCGACATACGGATTGACGGCACGTTTGAGGGCAAGATTACTACAACCGGCCGTGTGGTGGTCGGGGAAGGAGCATTCGTAAAGGGAGAGATTCTCTGTGATAATGCGGATATATTCGGCAAGGTCGAGGGCAGCCTCACCGTGCGTGACATTCTTTCGCTCAAGTCGGCGTGCGAGGTCAAGGGCGATCTTGAGATTGCAAAGATTGCGGTCGAATTGGGTTCAGCGTTTGACGGAACCTGCAAGATGCTGCGCAAACAGTCTGCGGTGGTGGAAGCAAAGACGACAAAATAATGATTGTGAAGAGGATTACACTCATATAAGCGCTTGCTTTCGCCATATTTTCTGTCGTTTCCTGTGAAAGTGAGCGCTTTCCTCAGACTGGACCCGACTTCTACTATGTAGAGTCCTACAATCAGCCTCCTGTGGCCGGAACTCTTGGCGACAGAAGTACATATAAGAAAGTGGAAGTGACGGACTACAATGCCGGTGCACAGCTTTATTACGGATGTGCCTATGCCATCAAGGAGTCCGGCTATTCTAATTGGGACATGCAGCTTTTCGCGGAGAACTCTTCTGAATAGGACGGCTGGTTGAAATTTAAAGATTTTTTGGAAATATTCAAAAACCTGCATATATTTGCGGACTTGCTTCAATGGGGATGTTTTGGTTTTGACAGCATCTGACATTGGACGGTAAGCACGCCGGGCGTCGGAGGTTTGCCCGTTAATCTCAGCTTCCGAACAATTAGTTGGCAACAACTCTTATGCACTCGCTGCCTAGTCCTACCAAGTAGAACGGCTTAATCTCCGGGGCCAAGGCTGCTCCGGCGACGAGTATCCCGACAGGCTTTTCCGACTGTTCTGTCTTGTCAGATGGGGTATCATTTCAAACGGTCTGCGCGACACCGACTCGGCTGGGTGTCGCCAAGATTCAGCCGATAAGCCTCGGCTGGCCCGCCATCCGGCAGGCCGTGGTCGAAAAACAAAGGACGGATAAGCGTGTAGAAAGCCACCCGGTGCGGTGTTTGGACGAGGGTTCGAGTCCCTCCATCTCCACAAATCAGGCCTTCCAATAGGGAGGCCTGATTTGTGGAGATGGCTTTCCGACTCTCTGTCGCATATCGATATATCTCTTTTAGAAACATGAAGACCGCCCCGACCGCTGTGCTGGTCTTGGCTGAACTTGAAAATAGACATGTTGAAGTTTATTTCTTTTTTGTGGGTACATTCGCTTGCTGCTTTAGTCGCGGCGTTGACATTGTTCGGGCAGTGTGCCGGTGCCGGGATTCCGTGTAAGCTGGAACTTCCGGAGGTCACTGTTACGGACTCGACGAGATTGGTGCAGTATGAGTCGTTTACGCTGATGTACAACTTGAATACTCTTAATCCACAATGGGTTGCATGGGAACTGGAGGCGTGCGAGACGGAGGGCGATGTAGGAAGACGCAGCAAGTTCAGTGTGGACTACTCGCTGGATTTTCTTCAGGCGGACAATGATGACTACCGCAATTCCGGCTACGATCGCGGGCACATGGCTCCTGCGGCTGACATGAAGTGGAGCGAGACTGCCATGCGCGAGTCGTTTTACTACACCAATGCCTGTCCCCAGAACCACAATCTGAATGCAGGCGTGTGGAAATCGTTGGAGGAGAAATGCCGCGCGCTGGCTAATGTGTATGGGAGGGTGTGGATTGCCTGCGGGCCGATTTTTAATGCGCATTCTCAAGGTTACATAGGACCGCACAATGTCGCCGTTCCGGATGCTTTCTACAAGGTCATGCTTGTGCGTTCCGGAGGCAAGTATGAGGGAATAGGCTTCATCTGCGACAACAAGGCCGGAAAAAAGCCGCTGGAGTATTATGTCTGGACAGTGGATGAGGTGGAGGAAATCACAGGGCTGAATTTCTTCTCGTCCCTAAGCGCCGATGACGAAACTGCCGCAGAATCTTCTGTCGACTTGGATGTTTGGTTTTGACAACTCACTTTTTGAGGATATCTTGCCACAGAGCGTGCATGAATGCCATAACTTGATTGTCGTCTTTCCTGCAGTCTGGCAGTTTGCCGACATTATCCATGTCGTTCAGACCGAAATATTCAACGCATCTGTTCCAGATGAATTCGCCAAGTGATTGTCCTGATGGGCGATGCTCCGCCTCGTGGAGGAATTTGTCCGTGAACTGTCTTTCCTTACACCTTTCCCACCACCAGAGGCGTGACCCGTCCTGCTCACTGATCTGCTGAATCATTGCCGTGACTTTTACCTCAAATGTGTTCAAGCGAAGAAAATCCGGGATTGAGTAGCCTGAGTGGGTAATAAGCGCATGGGTGGCATAGCAGACGCAAATGTGCTCCAGTTTCGGATTGCGCATCCATCCCTCTGCCCAGGTCGTTCCATCGTCAAGCGTGTTCTCAAGCCCCAATTCCTTATCGCTCATTGTGGGTTTCAATCCCTTGGAAGCATCCCAGTATGGGTCGCAGGTCATCAGCTCCATGTCGCCTAGTTTCTCCTGTTGGAGGAGAGCGTTCACAATTATCATTTTGGTGAAATCCGAGCGGTAATATTCATCGTCCTCCAAATGGAGTACATCCTGAGCCGTGTCTCCCCAATAACGCAGGCATCCCTCCACCGTAAGGTCGTCATCCTTCTCTTCTAAAGGAGATGATAATATCTGCCGGTACATTGTCCCTGTTCTTGAGAACATGTCCCCGGTGAGAGTAAACAGTCTTTCGTTCAGACTTTCGAACCGTTTGGCTTCCGTCTTGGAACAATGCAGTTCAAACATCTCTGAAAGAATGCGATAACGCTCCAACAGCAAGGACTCAACAGTTTCTTTTTTGTTAACATCCTTGAGCCATGAATAGTCTATGCAGCTTATAGGATCACCTGTGATCGAAAGGATTTTCTGCTCCCTCTCTGCCAATTCGCGGTGGTATATTGTCAGAGTCATCTCCGGGGTCGGCATTGCGGCGGCTAACCCCATTGTCTCCTCGAACGTCAGGTTTCTTACCTTAAACTTTTCCATTGTATTTTCTTTTTCTGCAAAAATATACAACCGTCCTGCTAAAATCTGACAGTTACACAGATCGACCGCACTGCCGGATTATTGCAGTTAACCGTCCCATCTTTGCCAAGGATTTAAAGCAAATCTGCCATGACGTTTAGTCACGAGCAAGGATGAACAGTAAAAACTGGTGTTATAAAAGTTTGGGAAATTATATGCGGCAGCCTTGTTTTTTTTCAAAGATGATTATGTACTTTTACGCAACATATCCGAAAACACGGAAGTGTAAGTTTATTCTCGAATACGAATCTGGAAAATTCACTTGGAAGAGAGTAAGCGGACATTTTCCCTCGTCATATCCCGCTTCTGCGGGATTGTGCGTGGGACTGCTGCTTATTTTATTCCAAAGGTATTCCAGAACCGGTATTCTAAAATGAGCGACGGTGCCACGCTTTGATTATATACCGACATTTCTGATGGCACAAATGGCTGAAGAATAAACAACAAATTATAGATGATATGACTACAAACTTAACATTTACCTTAAAGGAGATCTCATTATGGACATCAGACGATTCCGTTGTGAAGATTCCCGAACTCCAGCGCGGGCTTGTATGGAAACCTGCTCAGGTTGAACTCTTGTGGGACTCAATTCTGCGCGGCTTTCCTGTAGGTTCATTTATGCTTTCGGATGTTCCTGAGAATAAGGACTGGTATTATCTGATGGATGGACAGCAACGGTTTAATGCCATATCAATAGGTTTCGGTGCTGTTAAAAAACCTCGCGCCATCCTGTGGCTTGACATCAACCCTGAAGAGGCGAATAATAGTTCTAGAAAATTTTGGATAAAAGCCACTGCGGTAGCACATCCGTGGGGATTTGCGAATAATGATGAGTGCAGCACCCTTTCTGCGCCAGACAGGCGCTTGGCGCTAAAGGAATTTGGCTTCGCTGGGAAAAACATTTATAACGATGTCGTTGACTTGCATGACACCTGGCCAATAAAGGCATCGAGGCCCATTCCGCTTCAGTTCTTCTTGGATGCCCCAGTCAAAGATAAGGTAACCTTTACAAAGTACATAATTGATAAGTGCGGACAAGAAAAGTTACGTTGCTTGGAAATTAATCCTGTTACTGAAGAAGATACTGAAAGAATATCCTCATTCTACGATGCCTTTAATAGGCTGAAAGATTACAGTATTCCTTGCATTCTTCTGACACGCAATGTCTTGGAAAATGAAACTTCAGTAGTGAATAATGAAGGTGGAGTCACTACGCTGGAGACTTTGTTTACGAGATTGAACACAGGTGGCACAAGGATTACGCAGGAGGAACTCAGCTATTCTGCTATAAAGGCATATTGGCCAGAAATCAAGACTAAAAATGATCGCATTGCCGAACAATATATGCCCCCGGCAAGACTTGTGATGCTTGCGTTCCGCCTTGCACTGACGAATCCTTCACAAGACAAGGCATTCAAAGGGGCGATGTCTGTGAAACAAATACGCTCTTTGGCGAAAGACGGGATGGCAAAGCAGAGGATCGATGACTTGTATGGCAGTGACAAATTGGAGAGGATAATGAAGGTCATTGATGAATGGCTGAATGTTTTCAACGTTGAAAAGAATCCTTCTCCGGATTCGACTCCAGCAGTACTTCGAACAAGTATTGCGAGAAACTCTATGGAGATATATTTGCTGTTGATGTATTTCGCATCGGAGTCTCTTGATGGGGAAATGAGCCTTTCAAGAAAAGAAATTATGGCCTTGGCTTTTTATCTCCATTGGTTCAGCAAAGATGTTGCAAAGGTGGTTGCTGAAGTTTTCAATCAATGCAGGGATGGAATTAACATAGGTGCTGTCAGACGTGCCGTATCACTTTCTTTTGTGAATGGATGGCTTGTTGTTCCTTATACACCGGAAGAGATGAGGAATTTCTTCACGGTAAAGTCAGATCCTGATTGGCAAATAGGGGCTGAAGAATACTATCCTTGGCAGGATTTTGCAAACAGAGTATTTTGGTTTAAGTCTGAATCAAGCAAAGAGATGCTTCTTTTTGCCCAAAGGACGTTCATCAACACTCGTTTCAGGATGTATGATCCGGCTCGTCAGGATATGTGGGATAGCCATAACCGTCCGTGGGATTATGACCATATCACGCCTCAGGAATGGATAGTAAACAGAAGAGGCGCTTTCAGAGAATATTGCAAGGGCTGGCTTTGGAATATAGGAAACATTGCCGCCATCCCATTTGAAGAAAACAGGTCTAAAAGCAATAAGGAAGACTATGATTTCTACGCTGAGAATAAAGCGGCTCTTCTTTTTGATGAATCATCGATGGATTTTAAAAATGACATCGTTTGGAACCAAGAGGAAAGTTGCAAGTTCGCATCTGTAACTTTTGGAAGGTGTTGTGAGATTTACAAAAGCTGCTATGATTTGTTTGCTCCTCTGTTCGAGAAAATAGTGCTCTCGGATGATTTGCAGAAACGAAAGGAGACTTTTCTGAAGATCGCCGACAGCATTGTAGGCTCGAAATTCTATTTTGCGGCAGGAGCCAAGGATTATCCATTGGAACGCGTTCTTGATTGGACGAGGGAGTGGATTAGTGTCGGTGTTCCTCATGGGAAATATCTTGTATGCGTATGTTGGGGCTATAATCAATCGAAATTGGAATTAGGCTTAAGAAAACTTCCGGGAACAATGATCGACAGCAACCGAAATGATGTGCCGAAACTGGATGGTTCATATGAGATATATGAGGATAACCAATGGTGGTATGCTTGGAAGCCACTGAATATTATGCCTGCCGGAATGATTGTCACTGAATTAAGGGCATTGATTGACTGCCTTCCGGAATAGGTTGCGAATTTGGGGGCAGAGTTGAATTTACAACTGCCATGAAATGGCAACGTGGCGGCCTATCTTTGCGGAAACAAACCATTAGGCCAAGAGATATGAGAATCATACACATTTCGGACACGCACAATGTGCACCAGCGGCTGAATAGGCTGCCGGAGGGTGATGTGATTGTGCATTCCGGAGACTTCACGATGGCGGGGACTGAGGCGGAGGCGCTGGACTTTATGGAATGGTTCTGCGATCTTCCGTACAGGCACAAGGTCTTCATCGCCGGCAACCACGACTTTTGCCTACGGGGAGCCGCGCTGGAGGGGCTTGACGATAACTGCCACTATCTCTGCAATTCAGGAGTCCTGATAGAGGGGGTCAAGTTCTACGGCGTGCCGATGTTTTTCGAGGATGCCGTGACGGGGCAGGTGGAAAATGATTTTAAGAATATACCTGCGGGCACGGACGTCCTTGTCACCCATCAGCCGCCTAATGATATTCTTGACCTCTCAGATGAGATTCGCTACGGAGATTCTGTTTTGTGGCAGCGCGTTATGCAGGTTCGCCCCAAACTCCATCTGTTTGGGCATATTCATAAAGCGGAGGGCGTGGAGGAACGGAATGGGACAGTCTTCTCCAATGGGGCTGTCTTGGGGGAAGGCTACGATCTGACTGATGCGGATATCCACGTCTTGACCATCTGATATGGCTCGGAGTTGGGGGATGGCAGTCCTCCAGTTTGAGATGGTTTATTTTGTAAAATATTGATAATGAATTATATGAAAAAAGAAATAACAGCAACTGACTACCAGCTGCCTTCTTTGGATTTGCTGGATGAATGTGTTACTGAAGGCAAAGTGACTATGCGCTCGGTTCTGAGTGATGAGGCGTTCCGGAACAGTGGGGCGGAACTGCCGGTGGCTCTCGGGCGGACATCCGGGGACAAAGCTGTGGTCTTTGATTTGGCCAAGGCTCCAGACTTGCTTATCGCCGGAGCCACAAAGCAAGGCAAGACGGCGGCGATCCACGCCATAGTCGTCTCTCTGTTATATTCAAAGCGCCCGTCAGAACTGAAGTTAGTTCTCCTCGATCCCAAGGGCTGCGAGTTTTCCTCCTACAAGCGCCTTTCCGGAAGCTATATAGCCTCTATGCCAGGAGAGTAGCCTGTCGTGCAGACGGCAGCTCATGCAGACAAGACCTTGGCGGCTCTATGTCTGGAAATGGAACACCGCTACGAACTGCTTTCGGGCGCCCATACCCGCAACATTCGCACTTACAATGCGCGCATTTCCAAGACCTTGCCTTACATTGTCACCATCATTGATGAATATGCCGACTTGACCATTCCTGTAAGGCGTGACAAGCAGTCTGTGAATATGTCGCATAACATCACAGAATCCATCATCCGTTTGGCACAGAAGGGAAGAGCCGTCGGCATTCATCTCATCTTGACCACACAGAGACCGTCAAGAGGAATCACAGGTCTCATCAAGGCAAATTTCCCGACAAGAATCGCAGTCAGGACTATATCCACGACCGATTCTAGGATAATCCTTGACACTCCCGAGGCGGAAAGACTTGCCGGCAGCGGAGATATGATTTTCCAGACCGGAGGAGAAGATACTCGCCTCCAAGGTGCCTACATCAACCCGGAGGAAATCGGCCGCTTGATCTCCTACGTGGAATCACACACCGTCTCCTCTATCGGATGAGGTTTTCTGGAGCCGACGGCGCACTTGCCAGGAGAGGTGTTCATAAAACAACAGCGAGGCTGGTGTCCCGACCTCGCTGTCATCAGAATACGTTTTAGCATAGGCAGATCTGTTTCTTGATCTGTTTCTCTTTCCATTCGACCAGCTCCCTCCAGAGCCGCGAGTCCTTGAAGTCGCAGGCCGGGATTCTGTCGGAATATTTCCGGACGAACTCCTCGGTGGCAATTTGCTTGCTGAGACTGTAGTTGTTGATAAGCGTCTTCCAATTGATGTAGTCAGCGAACTGATCGATGAGCTCAGGAGTGAGGCAGTTGTTGTCCGAGAGTTCCTCCCAGTTCCAGTCGTCCTTGAACTTTTCCAGCAGCTCCGTCGAGACGTTCTCCTCCTGAATGCGCCGTGAGAGTGCCGTCCAGTCCAGCTTCCTCTTGAACTTTTCGAGCATCTGGATTGTCCAGAAAATGTTGGAGTTGCCCGACACCTCCTTCCAGTCGAGCTTGTCAGTGTACTTCTCCAGTTGAGCCTCGCTGAACGGGAAGTTTCCCGAAATGTTGTTCCACGCCTCTGTGTCCATCATCTGGGCGACAACGCCCTCGCATAAATTGATCTTTTCCATACTCATTTTGTTTTTGTGCATGCAAAGTAACAACTTTTCGATGCAAAAATATGGCAGTATGGCGAAATTGACAATCAATGAATATTCTGACGCATTCGTTAAATCATCCTAAATGGTAATAGGCAGGAAGTGACAAGACACGTCCTTGGTGTCGGCCAGAGGCCACTACAGAATTCTCATAGCGATTGCCGCGCAGGCCTCCGCGTCTGCCAAGGCGTGATGGTGGCGTGTGAGGTCGTACCCGCAGGCCGCGGCGACGGTCTGAAGCTGGTGGTTGGGGAGGGTACAGCCAAAATGCCCGCGTGAGGCCGCAAGGGTGTCGTAAAATTCATAGTCAGGGTAGTCCATACGGTAGACATTGAAGACGCTCTTCAGGCAACCCTCGTCGAACCGACTGTTGTGAGCCACAAGAGGAAGCCCGTCAATCAATGGCTTGATTTTTTCCCAAACGAAAGGGAACACAGGCGCGTCGTCCGTGTCCTCCGGGCCGAGACCGTGCACCTGCCGGCAGAACCATTTGTAATACTCTGGCTCTGGGTGGATCAGACTGTAGAAACTGTCAGCGATCTCCCCTCCACGGACGACCACAACGCCAACGGAGCAGACACTGCTCGGGCACTCGTTGGCTGTCTCGAAATCAATAGCTGCAAAATCTGTCATAGCAGTTTCCACTCATCATCTTCGTCTATATATGGAAGTCCGTCTTCATTTGCCATCGGAATCGCGTAACGAGAAGCCATCCGTGCGACGTCATCGGCGATACTTTCGCGCAGCTCAAGCGGTTCCAACACTTCCACGTCCGCTCCGTGCGACAGGATCTCCTGCACGAAATCGAATGTCGGGGCGATGTGGTAGCTGAAGACCGAACTTCCGTCCTCCTGTACCGTCTCTTTCTGCGACCCGTGCAGCGGCAGCGTCCGGAAGTACTTGACCTGATCCGGCACAACGCGGAGCCTGATATCCTCAGGGGCTTCCCCGATG
The DNA here is from genome assembly GCA_002438905.1 of Bacteroidales bacterium UBA6346. GTDB lineage: Bacteria > Bacteroidota > Bacteroidia > Bacteroidales > UBA932 > Cryptobacteroides. Next base: position 8,358 of record DJSA01000058.1, on the reverse strand, counting down.
ATGACGCCGAAATAGTTGCGGAAATATTCCTTCGCATCGAAATCCTTCGGAAGCTCGAACCTGTCCTCTAGTTCCTCCATGTCCACAAATCGATCCAACGAGTATATTCTCAGTCCCAAGTCACTGTTTCCCAGCATATACCATCGCTGTTTGAAGTATTTGACACAGTATGGCTGGACATTGAAGGAGTGCGGCTCCGGACGCCGGAAACTCTGGTAGCAGAGGTTGATCACTTTTGAATCGCGCATCGCGCTGATGATGTCCGTCAGGAATCTCTCGCTTGAAGGTGTCTTCTCCATTAGTATACGGTCCTTCATGTCGGCGTTCTCATGCAGCACATTGTTGATGCATAGCGTGTGCAGCATCCAGTCGCTTGTCTCGCTACTCCCGACATTTGAATGTCCGATGTAGAACCCGAGCCCCCTGTCGTTGAGTATCTCTATTCCGAACATCTCGGCGATTGCATCCTTGTGATTGAAGAACGTCCTCTCTGACAGCGGCTCTCCCGTCTCATTCAGGGGACTGCGCTGCCACGCCTCGCTGATCTCCTTGAAGGAGACATATTTCCTGCGGTTGATCAGATCAATCAGCCAGATGTATCTTCTGAAAAAATTCTTTGCCATATTCTATGAATACTTTTGTGCAAAGATAGCACTTTTTACTGAAAAAATATGGCAGTACGGAGCGTGATTCACTAATAATGAGGATGCTGAGGAATCTTTCAGCGAAAATGTTGCTGAGTCATATTGACGGAAAGTTGTTGTCTTTCAGAAGATTTTAATGTGTGTCGAGGATGTTGAAGATGTTGTTCCTGACCTCATCAATTGTGCCTGCACCATTTATTTCAGTGTACTTGCCGGCATTCTTGTAGAAACTTACCAGTGGTTCGGTCTTTTGGTGGTATGTGGCGATGCGGTTCGCTATGATCTCATCGCTGGCATCGTCCTCTCGGCCTTCGATCTTTGCGCGGTGGCGGATGCGGTCGAAAATCATTTCATCGGGGATCATGATAGAAACCACTGAGGTAAGTTTATCTCCCTGTTTTGCAAGCAGCTTGTCAAGAGAACGTGCCTGGTCAAGAGTGCGCGGATAACCATCAAGCAGGAAACCGTCAACGCCCTTCATCTTCTTGAATTCAGACTCGATCATTGCCTCCACGACCTCGTCTGGCACAAGACACCCTTTGTCGATGATCTCGCGCGCCTGCTTGCCGAGTTCCGTCCCTGCGGCAATCTCCTTTCTGAGCAATGCTCCGGTGGATATGTGATGGAGGTTGTACCTTTCCACCATTGCACTTGCCTGAGTCCCCTTACCGGCTCCTGGGGGACCGAACAATACATAATATTTCATTATAATTATGTCTTTACTTGTCGTTTCATTAGGGAAGAAAGCGTCAGTCTTCCAATACGTAGATGTCGCGGAGGTTGCGGCCGAGCTCGTTGTAGTCGAGTCCGAAACCTAGGATGAAGCGGTTGGGAATCTCCTTGCCGACATAGTCAATGTGATCTCCCGTCCGATAGGCCTCCGGCTTGAAGAGCAGGGTGCAGACCTTCACGTCCGTGGCTCCCTCTTCCGCAAGAATTTTCTTCATCGCCTGAATCGTGAGTCCTGTGTCAATGATGTCCTCCGCGATGATGACCCTGCGTCCCTTGACCGAGGCCGTGAGGGGCATAATCTGCCGGACTTCACCTGTTGTGGAAGTCCCGACGTATGATGTCATTTTCGTTGAAACCAATTGGCAGGGGAAATTCAGTCGCTGCATGAGCTCTCCGGTGAATATGATCGCCCCATTAAGAATGCACAGCACAATTGGAACATCCTCCGCGCCCTTGAAGTCCTTGTTGATTTTCTCCGCCACGCTGTCAATGCAGCCCATCAACTCATCGTGTCCAATGAATGGAACGAATGTCTTGTCCAAAACCGTAATCTTACTCATATAAGCTTTTGAAGAATAAGCCGCAAAAATAGCATATAAACATCAAAAAAAAGAAATTTTTTGCGTTTTTATTTTGTAATACAACACGCCTGTCAGCGAATCTCCATAATATTGCCCTTCGGCAGAACGATTTGCCCATTCTTCGCGCGCAATCTGCGGAAACCGTGGGCGGATGCTGAAAAAAAAGACGCGTATGAGTGTTATTATGACGTTGATGGAGGCAATCATACTGATTTTGGGGGCAGCCTCGGCCGAGGAAATCGGTGAGCACGAGATGGAAAGATTCGTCTGGTTGAACGCCCATCCTCTGAACATAAACTCGGCTTCACGACGTGAGTTGTCCGAGAGCGGACTTTTCTCTGATTTTCAGGTTGCAGCACTGCTGGACTACATCTCGGTGACAGGCTCCGTGCTCAGCCGGCGCGAACTTGCCGTCATTGACGGATTTGACGAGGAAATTGCGGAGGCTCTCGCTTTCTTCGTCTCGTTCGGGAATGCACCAGAGCGGGGCCGTTGGCACTATGACGGGCGGATATATTCCGGCGGTTCCGGAGCATGGAGTGCCGGTCCGGAGTCTCCTGGAGCGGGGTCGGCGGAAGCCTCAGGAATATATGGGGCGGATTGCCGTGTCTCGTGCGGAGAAAAATACGAATTCGGTTTGGCGGGAGCCGGTGCCTGGAGCAGGAAGAGGACAGGAACTGGAGTTTGGCAGCCTGTACGGAATGAACTTTCTGCCTTGTCGGTCTCGTCTTCCGTGGCATTGGTGGAAAATAGGCTGCGGCTTTATGCAGGTGACTTCAATATGCGGTTCGGGCAGGGACTTACGGCATGGAACACGATGGCGCTTGATGACCCGTCATCGGTCAACTCACTGATAAGGCGTCCGACCGGCATCAAGACTTCGCGCTCGCTGACCGGCAACTATGCCCATACGGGGCTTGGGGCTGCCCTTGAACTCGGTCAGTTCACATTCAGCGCCGCAGCGACTGTGACTGACGTGAAAAAGGTGCTGCTGGGGCAGCTGAACTCCTCGCGAGGAAAAAATGATGTCGCGGGGCTGCTGGGACTGCTTAACTGCAACTGGTGGCATCGGAGATTTTCGCTCGGCTTTACGTCCGTGGTGACGGGAATGCCGTCTTCGGGGCACCCAGCCAGAGAGTCGGGGGCAAAAATCGGAGCTGGGACGGGCGATGGGACGGGTGCCGTGCAGCATGCGGGCTCGCGTTGGAGCTGTACGGCGGATTTCTCGGTGGATTTCAGAGGCTGTTTTGGCGGATTCGACCTTGCCTCGGACCTTGCCGGTGGCATCGGGATGCCTTTCCGGGTGATTGTCTCAGCCACGTCTCCGCAGCTTGCCGACCATTTCAAGGCGGGAGCCTCATTACGCTACAGCCCGTCCCAGCACATTGCCCTATTTGTTTCCGAGTTTTCCGTCCGCAGCGGACATTCGGCCTCGTTGTCCTTGCGGCTGCGTCATGTCGCTCCGAAGGCAAATGAAGTGGTATCAGGGTCAGGAAGAAAATTGCCGGGCACGAATGACGTGAGAGCGGATGCCCGTTACAGATTCCGTTGGGGAGAGTCGTCCTTTGCTGCTCTGCGTATTCGCGAAAATATTGATATCAATGATTTGAGTGCCAGCGCGTTCAGTTGCAGAAGTGATGTTTCGGTCGGGTATGCAGGCGTTTGGGCGAGCGCAGCTTCAGTGAGCTTCAGCCACAGCGGCGAGTGGGGGATGGCGGCCTTCGTTGAGGAGAGCTGTCGGCTTACCGGGACACTGTCGGCATATCTCCGGGCAGGGCTGTTCAGCGTTGACAACTGGGCCGGCCGGATTTATGTCTATGAGCATGACATTCAGGGACGTTTCAATGTACCGGCGATCTACGGCAGGGGAGTGTGGGGCTCGCTTTTCGTAAGCTGGAAGTTCTTCCGAGCCGGAAAGCTGTCCGCAAGATTGGCCTGGTGGTCATATCCTTTTATGCTGCCCGCAGCCCGGAAGCCGGACAAGCTTGAGGCACGCCTGATGTTGGCGCTGAAGTTTTAACGACGCAAAGGACGCGCAAGGAGCACGGCTTTTCCTAATGTTCGATGGCGGAATGGATTATCTCCCGCCACGATAGATATACAAGGTTTGTCCTTCTCGGATGTTTGTCCCCTTGAGGTGATTCCATTTTTGAATCTGTTTCACGGAACAGCGGTACCTGGATGCTATCTTTCCGAGATAGTCGCCCTTTTTTACCTTGTAGGCAATCCTCTGTCCATCTCCTCCGTCCTTTATCTTCTTGATTGTCACTGGATTCAGCAAAGTGTCAGCCTTGTGCAGGTGGACGCTGTCCTCCACGGCTATGAAATTCCCCGTGTAGTCGGCAGGAAGCCGCAGAATCCAGGTCTCTGTGGCGCTTCCCGGAATGATATCGTGGGTATATTGAGGGTTGAGCACTTTCAGCACCTCCATAGGCACGCCGGTGAGCTCGTTCACCTGCTTGAAATGCAGCATCCTGTTGACGTGGAATGTGTCAATCTGTGCCGGCATGTTCACATTCTCCGGCGTGATTCCGTACTCCTTGTAATAATTCAGGGCATAGAGCGCGCCGACGAACGCCGGTACATATCCCCTTGTTTCGCGTGGCAGATAGTGATAGATGTCCCAGAAATCCTTTTTCCCGGAGCGCTTGATTGCCTTGTTCACGTTCCCGGGACCGCAGTTGTAGGAGGCGATGGCGAGGGACCAGTCTCCGAAAATCTCGTATGAGTCCTTCAGGTACCTTGCGGCAGCGTCAACAGCCTTAACGGGATCAAGTCTTTCGTCTACGAATGAATTGATTTTCAGCCCATATTTCTTTGCCGTGTAATACATGAACTGCCACATTCCCCTAGCTCCGACCCGTGACATCGCATCGTACTTCAGCATTGACTCTATGACAGCCATCGCGCGGAGTTCCTCCGGGATGTCGTAGCGGTTGAACGTCTCCTGAAATATCGGGAAATAATAGTTCCCGAGCCCTATGACGCGCCCCATCTTTTCGGGCATCTTTTCGGAATAGAGGATTATGTAGTTCTTTACAATGTCATTGTAGGCGAGCGGAATGAAGGAATGGATGTCACTGAGCCGCTGAACAAAGACCGAGTCGGAGACCTGTGACGTGTAGCGTACGGCCGCAGTGTCGAGGTCGTTGAGCGCTGAAAATTCCATGCTCTGGTTCTTCCCGTAGAACGCGAGCAGAAGGCTGTCGAGTGTGTGTTGCCCCTTAAGGCTGTCCGCGCGGAATGCAGTTTCCATGCTGTCCTCCTTGCTCCGGAGTCTTGACGTGTCGCTGACAGATGCGGCGGAGTCGTCCACAATCTCCTCCGTGTCAAAGTATTGTGCGTGAGCCTGCGTCCCGAAAGAAAGTGCCGCGGCAGTCACCGCGGCCATTATCATAAGTCCCTTTTTCATAATAATCTTTTAAAATCTGAGGCCAATCTTCATCCCGACCGCGTTCCCTCCGTACGAAGACGATGCCCTCATCGCGTAGACGTTGTCCGGCGCGAGCACTGCCGGTTCGACGCTCATTGATATGTCATCGCTGACCTCGAAGTCATACATGAATGCAAAGACATTGGCGTCGATGATCTGAAGCACGTACACGAGGGCTGTTGCGAGAATGGAGTAGTCCCTGTATCGTCTGTAGGAGTCTCTATAGTATTTGGCCTGCTCAGCGGTAATCGGCCCGTTGTAGGTGACTTCGGTGTTTGTGGCCTCCTTGTATATATTCCTGAACCTGTTGTAGTTGAGATTGTTATTCCAAACAAAGTAACCGGCAGTAAGAAGTCCCGTGTAATAGATCGGGATCTTCCAATACTCACCATTATAGGCTTGCCCGAGACCAGGAAGAAGGGCTGAATAGATGGCTGCGCGTCCCGGATTGGGCTTGCCGTTGGACGGGTAGAATGCGGCGGCATCAAGTATTGAGCCCCAATAGACGAGACCTGCGCCGACATAGAGCCATGTGGCTGTCGTCCTATATGTCTCATTCGGCGTTCCCGCGCTGACAGATTTCTTGTACTGGCTTGTGTAGTAGCCTCCGACGCCGGCGCATGCCGCTATCCCGCCATAGACCACAGGAAGTTTCCAATAGTCGCGGTTGTAGATCTGTCCGCTTCCGGGAAGCATAAGCGACCCTCCGAAGACTGTCCCGATCTTGATTTCCTTCTTGTGTCCGAGTCCCTGGAACAGTTCCTTGAACGAGAACAGTTTGTCGGTCGTGTCTGCTTTTTCGGTCGTCGTCGAGTCATTGTAGTTCTGCTGGAAGGCCTGGTCCTTGAACTGCGCGCGTGCATTGATGCTGCACATGCAAAGACCGATAGTAAGAACAGCTATGAAAACGCGAAACCCTCTCATCTCCGTGAGTTAAAGGTTTGACTTTTCTAGGGCATCGATGAACTTCTTCACCTCATCGTCCGACGAGAAATGAATCGTGATCGTGCCTTTGCCCGCGCCTGAACGCTTCAGGCTTATGCTGTTGTCGAAATATTTCCCGAAGACTTCGAGAACCTTGAAATATTCGTCCGGCAGTTCCTGCGCCTCATTCCCTTCCTTTGCGTTTCCTTTTTCGGCTTCCTTGGCGAGGCGGTGAATCTTCTCCTCCAGCTGACGCACTGAAAGTCCCTCCTTTACAACGAGATCGCAGAGAACTTCTTGAACCTCAGGGTCTTCCGCGCCAAGCAGAACCTTTGCATGCCCGACACTCAGCTGGCCAACCTTCAGATCGTGCTGAACCTTTGCCGGCAATTTGAGCAGACGGAGGTAGTTTGTCACGGATGCCCTTTTCTTGCCGACCCTCTGTGCCATCTGCTCCTGAGTGAGGTTACACTCGTCAATCAGCCGCTGGTAGCTCATCGCCACCTCTATCGGGTCGAGGTTCTCTCTCTGGATGTTCTCCACTATGGCCATCTCCAGCATTCCCTGGTCGTCGGTGTTGCGGATGTACGCAGGGATCATCTCCATCCCTGCGATCCGGCATGCCCTGAAACGTCTTTCTCCACTGATAATCTGGTATCTGTCTGCGGATTTTTTCCTCACCGTAATCGGCTGAATCAGACCTAGCGTCCTTATAGATTCGGTGAGCTCGGCGAGAGCCTCCTGATCGAAGGTCATTCGCGGCTGGAACGGGTTAGGCTCTATCATGTCAATCGGAATCATCAGCACATCCGCTGAGTTCTTCGGCTGGTCAGCAGTTTCAGTGCTCACAACGACCTTGTTGACATATCCGACCGGCTTGCGGATATTCTCCAAATCCGTTGCCTCCCCGAGCAGCGCTCCGAGTCCCTTTCCCAATCCTCTCTGAGTTTTAGATGCCATATTCGTTATTCCTTTTGCAATGAAAACCTATTCCCTTACGCTGTCCCCGTTGCGTTCGAGAACCTCCTTCGCGAGGTTGAGGTAGTTCGTCGTGCCGTTGCATATCACGTCATAGAGGATGATAGGCTTGCCGTGCGACGGAGCTTCGCTGAGACGTATGTTTCTCTGTATTATGGTGTTGAATACCATATCCTTGAAATGATCCTTGAGTTCCTGCACGACCTGGTTGTGAACTTTCGTCCTGCCATCGTACATCGTCACCACGAAGCCCTCGATGGTCAGCGACGGATTCACCCCTCCTTGTACGAGACGTATCGTCTGGAGCAGCTTCCCGAGCCCCTCAAGAGCGAAGAACTCAGGCTGGACGGGAATCATCACGGAATCTGCAGCTGTCAGGCAGTTGACGGTAATAAGCCCAAGGGAAGGCGAGCAGTCTATGATTATGTAGTCGTAGTTGTCCCGCACCGGTGCAAGGGCTTTCTTCAGGATGGATTCCCTCTCGTCCGTGCCGAGCATCTCGATTTCCGCTCCGACGAGGTTGATGTTCGACGGAATCATCTGAAGCCGTGCTATCTCAGTCTGTATCAGTACGTCCTCCACCTTTCGCTCCCCAATCATGAGCTCGTAGAGCGTCCTCTTCTCCTCGTTTTCGGGCGAAAAATTCAGTCCGGAGGTCGTGTTTGCCTGAGGGTCGGCATCGATGATGAGGACATTCTTCTCAAGCACGGCAAGAGAGGCCGCAAGGTTGATGGCGGTCGTGGTCTTGCCCACTCCGCCTTTCTGGTTCGCGATTGCTATGACTTTTCCCATATAAACATATCTCGGCGCACACCCTTTCCGACATCGGTCGGGAACACGCACATTTTGCAAAATTACGAAATAATTTTCATTCTGAAGCAGTTTATTTTTTTTCGTGTTTGTTAATTTACTACTTTCTCATCTTTGACACTTCTATGTTAAAAAATAGAGCCCCCAGACCGCTGTGGTAGCGATTTGGGGGCTGTTGGATTTTTCTGGTATGTAATGTAACAATACTTCGTTAAAAATTAACAATATTTTAGTTTAATATTTAATATTCAATACT
>DJSA01000038.1 GCA_002438905.1 Bacteroidales bacterium UBA6346 | reverse complement strand
GCTCGGAGCCGGCGGCCTCGGCAGCCTTCACGGCCTCTTCCATTGCTGTACGCGCCTTCTCCCATTTCGTCCTGTCAAATTCGTGGCTCACAAGTTCCCTACCATACCCCGGAGTCTCCCAGGAAGTGTTCTTCCACGCCCTGTCCGGAAATCCCCCGTTCCACAGCGGCGAGGCGGCCAGAACGAGAGTCCGGGCCTTCAGCGCCTTGCACGCGACAGAGGTGGCACGGCCATAGAACGATGAGTTGGCATAGCTCACGGGCAGTCCCTCGGCCGCCTCGTCAAAGAGGTCACAGATGTACTTCACGCAATAGTCAAAGTGCGAGCGTCCCGGAAATTCGGGCTTGGGAGCGTCAGAGTCGATAAACTTATCGACAATCGGAATCGGACCAAAAAGCGAGAGCAGGCGAAGATGATAGTATGCCTTGAGGAACTTCACCTCGCAGATGAACTGTTCGCGGGTGTTAGGATTGAGCTGCGGATTGTGTTCATCAATCAGTTTCAGGAAAAGGTTACAGTAGCCGATTCCATCATACCATATTTTCCAGACATATCCGTTGTCACCGTTTATGGACGACGGGGTTATGGAATTCCACTGCACCCTTGAGCCGTAGTTTTCCCACTCCTGCGGCGTAACATACTCGTCGGCACGCATATCGAGATTTGCCGAGAGCTGCATGCTCGCGTTGTTCTGTGCATAGGAATAGCAGGAATAGAGCATCTTCGTTGTGGTCGCCTCATCGACCATCATGTCGTCAAGATCCGGCTGCTCCGGAGGGACGACGTCAAGATAACTGCATGAAGCCAAGGCGACTGCTGCCAATGCGGGCAATATTCTTCTTATGTTGATTTTCATGACTGTGATTTTACAAATTGAACTGCAGGCCGATGTTGAATGTCCGCTGGAGCGGATAGGAATTGAAGCTGAGTTTAGGATCCCAATACTTGAACTTCGACCACACGGCAAGGTTGTCCGCGCTGAAATAGAGTCTGAACTACTTGAGCCTGTAGCCTACCTCCAGTGTCTTGAACCTCAGGAAGCTTCCGTCCCTCATCCACCAGCTGCTCGGCTGGTTGTTGTTTGAAATCTGCGTCGTGAGCGTTCCGAGACGAGGATAAAGGACATTGGAGTTGTCCGCGCCCTCGCTCCAGTGGCTGTCAGCAATCCATTTCATAAGGTTGTTGTCATTGGAGTCGTTCGCACAGAAAGGATACATTCCCGTAAGCATTATGTTCCTCTTCGCGGAGCCGTTGAAGAACACGCTCACGTCAAGGTTTTTCCACTGCACGCTGATTCCGAAGCCGTACTGGATTCGAGGCATTCCGCCGTAAGGAGAGAGCATCACCTGGTCCTCGGCAGTAATCCTGTTGTCGCCGTTGATGTCGCGGTAGCGAATGTCACCCGGCATCACGGTGCTTCCGAAGATGCTCTGGTCCGGACTCGCGTCAATTTCGGCCTGGTTAGAGAACAGCCCCTCCGCGATGTAGCCCCTCATGGCGTCAAGCGGCTTCCCGGTCTGTGTCTGCCAGACATAAGGATAGTCAGGTTCATCGACATAGACATACTTGTTCCGCGAATATGTGTAATTGGCCCGCGCGTCGATGAACCAGTCCTTGTTTATCTGCTTGGTCCAGCTCGCGCTGAGTTCGAAGCCCTTGTTGTCGACCTTTCCGACATTTGCCCACGGAACCGCGTTCTGGTAGCCGAGCACAGAGGGGAACGACGCTCTCTTCATGAGAATGCGGTCACGCCTGCTGCTGAACCAGTCGAAGGTGAAATTGAGCTGATTGAAAAGCTGGAGGTCCACGCCGACGTCAAACTCGGTCGCTCTCTCCCAGCTGGCGTTGGAAACAGGGTACGAGTTCACCAGCGGGCCCTGCTGACTTAAGCCTCCGGTGACACCCGACTCGAATCTTCCGCCGCCGTTCATGTTGACACTGCTGAGATAGAGATAATGAGGCGCGCCGGCGTAGAGTCCGGTCTCGTCGCTTCCGACAAGTCCGTATGACGACCTCAGCTTAAAATAATTCACGACATCAATTACTGGAGTCCAGAACTTCTCGTTGCTCGCCACCCAGCCGAGCGACATCGCTGGGAAGAATTCGTAGCGTTTGCCCGCCTCCAGACGCTCCGTCCCGTTGTAGCCGAAGTTGAACTCAACGAGGTAGCGGTTCGCGTAGTCGTATGTGGCGCGTCCAGAGAATCCCTGGTTGCGCTGCGGCAGCACTGAGCTTATGTACTGGCGCATCATGTACATCGCCATCGCCGTCACGTTGTGGCTTCCGAAAGAACGCGCATAGTTGAGCCGCGCGTCAAGATAGAACACGTTGTCGCTGTAGCGCGTCACGTCCGACTGGGATATGTACTCGGTTCCTTCCTGAAGCTTGGTGGTGCTGTACTGCTCGGGGAACTCCTCCGAGACGCTCGCCATATCGACCGCATAGAAGTACGGGGTGAGGCTTCGCGTGAAGTAGTTCTGCGAATAGTTGTTGAAATTGACGAGCGCCGTGAGCGAGAGCCCCTCGGTGATGAAGTCAAACTTCTGGTCGAGGTTCAGGGAAATGTTAAGCTTGTTCGCCCGGTTCTCTTTGTAGGTGTTGAGCATATTCGCATACGGGTTCGTGTAGAATCGTCCCGCGGACATGACCGCAGAGCCGAAGCGGATGTGCCTGTCGCCATCCTCCGCCGGGAAAGCCGCCGGGAAGGAAACCGGAGTGTTCTTGAAAATGCTGTAGAAGATGTCGCTGGAGCTGACATTCGGCGACTTCATGTTGGAAATCTGCGCGTTCATCCTCAGGTCTATCTTCGTATATTGAGTGATCTTGTAGCCGATGTTGTTCTGGAATGTGTATGCCCACCGGTTATAGTTGTTGTCGTATGAATATGCCTTCGGCGTGTTGAGGAGTCCGCCATCGTGGTTCATCTGAAGGCTCATGTAATATGTCAGCGCCGAGCCGCCTCAGGAAATGTTGACATTGGCCCTCTGGCTCATCGTGAACTTCTTGAACATCAGACCATACCAATCGACGTTCGGATAGACGTACGGATTTATTCCGCTTGCTGTGTTTGCAATCTGAGCCTCGCTGTAACGCGGTGTCGCGGACGGATTGCGGCTAAGGAGCGCCTCGTTATAGGTCTTCATATATGTCGGTCCATCGGCATATTCCACCACACCCACCGGCTGCAGGAAAGACTGCTCGACGGAGGCGTTGACCTTGGCCTTCGTATTCTCCTTTCCTGACTTTGTCGTGATTATCATGACGCCGTTCGCGCCCCTCGCACCGTAAATCGCCGTGGCCGAGGCGTCCTTGAGTATAGAGAAGTTCTCTATGGACTCGGCCGGCAGGTTGTCGAGGTCGCCGGCGGAAATCTCCACGCCGTCAAGCAGGATAAGCGGCGTGGAACGGCCGCCGAACGTGCTTATTCCACGGATGTAGAACTGCGAGGTTGAGCCGGGCTCACCGCTGTTTGTGACGGCGATGACTCCGGAAAGCTTTCCCGCGAGATTGTTGGTCAACGAGGAGGACGGAGCCTTCAGGGCATCTCCCTTTATGGCCACGATTGAGCCTGTCACGGACACTTTCTTCTGCGTGCCCGCGCCGACGACAACAACGCCTTCAAGCTCGTTGGCAGAAGTCAGCGTAATCTCAAGATCTCCGAGATTTCCCACGCGGAACTCGCGCGGCTGGTAGCCGACATAGGAGACATCAAGGACAGTACGGTTGTCACAGCCGTCAATCGTGAACTTTCCGTCTATGTCGGTGACTGCAACATTGTCGGAGCCCTTGACGAGCACCGTAGCCCCGATGAGCGGAGTCCTGTCAATCTCGTCGAGGACAATGCCCTTCACGGAGCGCTTGTCGTTCACACTCTTAGGCTCATTGACATTTCTCTTGAGCACGATTTCCCTGTCCTGAACACGCCATGTGATGGCAGTTCCGGCAAAGAGCCTCTCAAGAACCTCATCAATAGTCCCGGAAACGTTCACGCTCCGGCTGCCTATTCCGGTAAGGTCCTCCGAATTGTAAAAGAAAGAATAGTCAGTCTCCTTCTGGATTTGGGAGATTGCCTGTTCCACCGTCATCTGTCCCCGCAGGCTGACATCCTGCGCCGCCACAAAGCGCGGGACGCACGAGAGAATGGCAACAGCCAGCGCCGTGATGGCGCGGATGTGGTTTGATTTTACCGTCATAATTTAATGGTTATCAGTAAATAATATTGGATTATTTGTGAATCAGGTAAGTATCTCCGCTCTTGTCGTAATCGAGATCAAGCATGAAGCAGAGTTTGTCTAGCACACTACTGGGCGTTTCCGAGTGCATTATCTTTCCGTTGACTCTCTGCCCGTTTCCGATGGACGGCTCCGTCGTGACATTGATTGACCAGTTCCAGCAGATAAATTCAACGATGTCCCCGAGCGAGGCATTCTCTATGACATAGTTCCCGTCTTTCCACGAAATCCCCTTGAAGAACGGGGCTATGCTGATTGTGGAAGCCTCCGGGCTGAATGCAAGACGGTTCGACGGGGTGAGAGAGACCTTCTGGCCTGTTGTCTCCGCGACGAAATCGACTGCACCGGAATAAAGAGTCACATAAACAAGGGCATCTCCGCTCCTGTTCACGGAGAATGAGGTTCCCTTTACCTCGATGTAGGAATCGTTCAGCTCGACGATGAAGTTCTGCTCGTTTTCCTTCTTGATGACGTCGAAAACGGCATTTCCGGAGAGCGAGACAACGCGCGAATCCGTCATGTCCGCCGGGTAGCTGACCGAACTTCCGGCATCAAGCCAGACACGCGAGCCGTCCGGAAGTTCCAGGCAGTCGTTTGCCTCCGCAAGATAGACAAGCCGCGGAACTGAAGCTTCCTTCTGTCCTGTCTCCCCGCCTATCCACCGGAAGCAGACCACGAAAGCGGCGACGCAAGCCACCGCTGCAACTGCCCCGGCAGCCCATTTCCAGATTGTCCCGTGACGGAACAGGCGCCTGTCTATGCGCGCCCAAATCCTTTTTCCAACAGCATCGTCAGCAGGATTCGCTCCCGTCACGGAGTTCCATTGCCTTCTTGTGTATTCGTCAAAATTCATGTCCCTGCAAAATTTTTCAAACAGATATAAATACACAAAAAGAAAGCGCTGCACCACATCGGCACAGCACTTTTCCAAGAAAAAATTTCAAATATGATGATTTTCGGGCATCCCCGGCGAGCAACACCTCCGATTCAGAGGCTCAAAAATATGAGGAATAGAGGCAAATTGGACTTCAGAAACTTCAGGGCAAGATTAATGTTACGCTGCACACCCTTCTCCGTTATACCCATAATCTCTGCTATATCCTTGATTGATACCTCCCCCGACGACTCAGAAGAAACGCCTCGCGCTGTCTCGGAGGCATTTCCGACACAAGACGGTCAACAGCCTCGCGCAGGAACCCGGCGTCGATGCCGCCCTCGATGTCCTGGTAGAACTCCGGTCCCGCCCCGTCAATGAAATCGGAAAGCGGCTCGGCCGTAAAGGAACGGCGTGCCCTGTTGAATATAAGATTACGCGTGATTATGAAAAGAAAACCGTCAAAATCCTTGTCCGCATCGATGAGAGAACGCTTTTCCCAAAGGCGGATAAACACCTGCTGCACCACCTCTTCCTGTTCAAAGGAGTCTCGGATGTAAAGCCGGGTGAAAGAATACACCTTGCGCCAATACTGCCTGTAGATTGTTTCAAAGGCAGTCCTGTCACCCTCCCGGAAACGGATAATCGCATTCTTCACCTCTTCATCCATTGCTGTCTATCTTGATGTGGGCGCAAATATAGGTAAAATAAATAAAAAAAAGAACCCCGACTGCATTTCTGCAATCGGGGTTCTCGAAGCGTGGCGACGA
>DJSA01000072.1:73351-73995 GCA_002438905.1 Bacteroidales bacterium UBA6346 | reverse complement strand
TCTTCGATATGTTTATGTTCTCACTTTACACCTGTGGATTACGGTTCAGCGACATTGCCACACTCCGCTGGGCTGAAATTGATATGGACAAGAGAACCATCCGCCACATACAAGTGAAGAACCATACCCGAAATGCAAAGATACTGAACCTGTCCATCCCGGATGAGGGTATGAAGATCTTGCAGAAATGGCAGGGACGAAATGACAATTTTGTGTTCGGCCTGCTGGATGATGAGTTTGATCTCAGTAATTGTGAGAAATTGAAAGAGACCTTGAATTCAAAGAACAGGACTATCAACACTTCGTTGAAGACACTGGGAGACAAGATAAACTTGCCATTCCCGCTACATTTCCATATTTCAAGGCACACCTTCGCCACCCTTGCGCTGAACAACACTGTGGATATAAAGACCGTATCGGCATTGATGGGACATTCATCAGTGCTGACCACGGAAAAGGTCTATGCCACGCTGATGCCATCAACCATTGAGAAGACAGTAGAAGAGAAGCTGAACTTCCACTTTTAGTCCCACCTGCACAAAGACATCCGGAGAGAAATCTGCCACCATTGACAGACTTCTCTCCGGTCTTTTTTATACTACATTTACTACTCTTATTTCAGGGAAGATTTGCCATTTCATTGG
>DJSA01000072.1:69203-73209 GCA_002438905.1 Bacteroidales bacterium UBA6346 | reverse complement strand
AATAATGGGTTAATACTCCTCCTCGTTAAAGAAAAAGTCATCCTTGGTAGGGTAGTCCGGCCAGATGTCTTCGATGCTTTCGTAGATTTCACCATCGTCCTCGAGTTCCTCAAGGTTCTCGATGACTTCGAGAGGGGCGCCGGAGCGTGATGCATAGTCAATCAGCTCGTCTTTGGTTGCCGGCCACGGCGCGTCTTCAAGTCTATAGGCCAGTTCAAGTGTCCAATACATAGCTTTATAGTTTTAAAACGTTAATAATCAATCAATAAATGTCCTTTTTTCATTCGGGGCGGCAAAGATATATAAAAAATAGGTAATATGATACCCTTTTTGCTTAATTTTGCATCACCGCACCGGGAGAAGCCTTATGGCAAAAACGATTCCACTCGTTTGCGTCGGACGGAATAGCATATCTGCGGTGCGAAAATCTATTCTCATAAATCTGAAACAAATTTAGTTCAACTTATTTTTTTTAAAACGATTACTAAGTACGACAAAATGGCATACAGACAAGATGAAATATATGACTCGGAGGTGACAGCGGAAATAGCCGCGCATTATCTGGAAATACTGCGTCTGCTCGGTGAAGATACAGAACGGGAGGGGCTGCTAAGGACACCGGAGCGGGTGGCGAAGGCAATGCAGTTCCTCACGCGCGGGTATGACGAGGACGGAGCGGAAATATTGAGGAGCGCCATGTTCGAGGAAGATTACAGCCAGATGGTTCTTGTCAGGGACATCGAACTCTATTCCACCTGCGAGCACCATCTGATGCCGTTCATTGGAAAGGCTCATGTGGCGTATATCCCGAATGGGAGGATTACGGGGCTCAGCAAGATTGCCCGTGTTGTCGAGTGCTATGCGCGCCGTCTGCAGGTGCAGGAACGTTTGACCGTGCAGATACGTGACTGCATACAGGATATTCTTCAGCCGCTCGGCGTTGCTGTAGTCATCGAGGCTTCGCACACTTGCATGTCCATCCGAGGGGTTCAGAAGGCCAATGCTGTAACTGTGACTTCGGCGTTTTCAGGCGCGTTTCTTAATTCAGAGCGTACGCGTAATGAATTTCTCAATCTAATCGGCCACATTGGCTGAGGGCGTATGACGCAGGAACATCGGAAACGAATTATTGTATATCCATTGTTGTTATAGGATTTTTATTACCTTTGCACGGTTTTTTGATAAACGCAGCAAAATGACAGTTCCATATCAACTGATAAACTTCGGACTCAGCGTACTGTCATTCTTTCCAAGAATGGCTTTGAGTTCGGCTTCACGTGACCCTAAACATGCAAGCGCGAGAACTCTCCGGAGGATTCTCTGGATGGCAAGAAACACCGTCTATGGACGTGAACACCATTTTCGCACGATCCTCAAGGCCAGAACTTCTGAGCAACTTTTCAGAATGTATGAAAAATGCGTCCCAGCGGCGGAGTACGAAGCATTTCGTCCCTATGTCGAACGACACAAGCACGGCGAGAGGGATGTGCTCATTCCGGGCAAGCCGCTGATGTATGCGACTACCTCAGGGACGACGTCGAAGCCCAAGTGGATACCGATTTCCGAGGTCTATATGGAGGATGTCTACTCGAAGATGTCCCATGTGTGGCTCGACAATTTCGCAAGATTGCGGCCTAAGTTCCTCACTGGGGGGTTGGTTGTTTCGGTAGCAAAGGTCGTTGAGGGCTATGCCGAGGACGGGACGATTTTCGGCTCGGTGTCCGGAGTGACCGCAAAGGAATTGCCCGGTTTCATTCGCGAGAGGTTCGTCACTCCGTCTGAAGTCTATGACATAAAGGACTATACGGCAAGATATTATACGATGATGAGGCTCGCGATAGCCCACAGCGTCACATACATCGTCGCTCCGAACCCGTCGACCATCCTTGAGCTCGTGCACAATGCGGAAGACTATTTTGACGATTATATCCGTGATATAGAGGAGGGAACGCTCTCTTCAAAATTCGCTGTTTCGGATGAGATCCGCGCCGCTCTTGCTCCGGTGATGAAACCGGATCATGAACGGGCTGAGTTTTTGAGAAAGGTCAAGGCGGAGCATCCGGTGCCGCAGATTAAGGACTGGTGGCCTGAACTTCAGTTCCTCTCTTCGTGGAAATGCGGCAATACGGCAATTGCCTCGGCAAAGGTAGCCGAGCAGCTCCCTTCTTGCTGCTGCTACCAGGAACTCGGATATTTCGCCTCCGAGTGCCGTTTCGGACTTGTCCTTGATGAGGGAATAGACTCAACGCTGTTCCCTCATTATCATTACTATGAGTTTGTTGAGGAGGCTGATCTCGAAAAACCTGAGCCGAGGTTTTACCGTCTCCACGAGTTGAAGCAGGGGCATCGCTACTGCGTCTATGTTACGACGCTTTCCGGTCTTTACCGCTACAATATGAATGACCTCGTTGAGGTGGGCGGATGGTATCACAAGACCCCTAAGATCCACATGGTTCAGAAAGTCAACGGAATTGTCAGCATCACCGGCGAGAAGCTTTATGAAAAGCAGTTCATTGAGGCTGTGCGCATGGCGGAAAAAGAGACAGGATGGAAAGTGAATTTCTTCATAGGTTTCGCAGATCCGGAGGAGTCCCAATACGATTTCTATTACGAGTTCGATGATCGTCGCATACGTCAGGTTAAGGCCGACCAGTTCACGGAAATCGTTGATAAACACTTGCAGGAGATGAACATAGAATATGAGTCCAAACGCGCCTCACATCGTCTGAAGGCTCCGAAGTCTACGGTTCTCCGAAAGAATGCCTACGATCTCTTCAAGAAAATCAGTCTCAATGAGGGTGCCCGCGACGGCCAGTTCAAACTCGTGATGCTCCTTCAGGATGCCCGCCGCCAAAGGTGGGTTGACTCTTTGAGCGAGGAGTAGGAAGAGGCTGTCAGTCCTTGATACAGCCGACAGGGACTACTAGTACTCCGTCATCCTGGCGCCTGTACGCGTAGTCTCCGTTCCCTGTCAGCACCATGAGAAATGACGGATGGCTCATTTTGTCAGTGTCTATTTTTTCGGAGAGTTCGGCAAGTGTTTTCGCGCTGTCATCTATTGCGGCCGCTCCGCCAAGTTTTATTTCAATAAGTCCGTATTTTCCATTTTGCTGGTGGATTACAGCGTCGCACTCCAGCCCGTTCTTGTCGCGGTAGTGGTAAACCGTCCCGTCAATAGGCTCGGAATAGACGCGCAGGTCTCTGATTGCGAGGGTTTCAAAGAGGAGCTCGAATGTTTCCAAGTCATTCATGAGGTCATTTGGGCCGATGCCCAAAGCCGCCGTTGCGATGGATGGGTCTGTGAAATATCGAGTGTCGGATGTCCTGATTGCAGTCTTGCTGCGGATGTTCGGATTCCAGGCCAATGAGTCCTCAATTACGAAGATTCTTTTTAGGGCATTGATGTACGAGTAAACAGTGTATTCCGTTAATGATTGCTCCTCATTATTCCGGATATTCATTGTTCTCAAAAAGTGTGGACAAACTTACGTCACCTGTTGATTCTCCGGACTCCCAAAGGCTCATTGTCCTGAGTTTCATCCGTGCGATTCTTCCTGCTCCGGAATGGAATATTTCCTCGCTTTCTTTTTTCGGAGTTGGGGGCACGGCGGATCCGGTGAGAATGAATTGTCCGTCATCATCACGGTCATCTACCTCGTTCCTGACGGCATCCCAGAATTGTGGCGCAACTTGCCATTCGTCGATTAGTCTTGGGCTTTCGCCTTGCAGTAGGTAATGAATGTTCGTTATGGCCATTGCAAGATTCTGCTCTCTGGTCTTTGAATCTGACATTCGGAGGATGCTGTTGGCCTGTTGTTTTGCCAAGGTCGTTTTGCCGCAGAATTTTGGACCCTCAATCAGAACCGCGCCCATTGCATCCAGCAAGTCCCTTAATGTCTTGTCTGCTATTCTATTTTTGTAATCACTCATTTGTAAATTTGTTTTCTCATGCAGAAATAATGTTTGTTTCTGAAAATGAGAAATTTAGAAGAAAATCATCGAGGCA
>DJSA01000072.1:66498-69165 GCA_002438905.1 Bacteroidales bacterium UBA6346 | reverse complement strand
TTGGCTGATTTTCATCGAGGCAGTTGGCTTCTGTGATGTTATTTACCTTGCGACAGGAGCGTTCTGAATGTTCGGAACTGGTCGGCGAGCTGCCGGCGGAGAGGGGAGTCTTCTGGAATTACCGAGCGGAATATGCCGAGTTGTTGTGCGCGTGAAATGGATGCGGATAGGCGAGCAAATCTGCCTGCCATCTGTTCACGTTATTGATAACGAAGTGAGCCTGACTGTAATCAGTTTGGGCTCACTTTTTTAGAGCGCCATGTCATCCGTGCCGCCTTCAGCTCGCTCGTAGGCAAGAATACGGGCGTCTTCCTTGTGTGATGTTTTTTCATCGTATTCCCTGTCCCAGCGGCGGTAGTATTCGAGCTGCGGGTCTTCAAAGAGACTCATCTGCTCCGTCTTGTCGTGGGTGAGGTCTGATACGCCGAGGCCTACCTGCCGGACGGGGGTGTGCCCGTTCCAAATTTCGGCGAGCAGTTTTCTCGCACCATTGAGAATGATGGCCGTGATGTCGGTGGGCTGAGACAGCTTGCACTGCTTCTGTGCAACGCTGAAGTCGCTGCGCTTGACGAATACGGAAATGACCGAACCCCTGAAGCTATGGCGGCGCATCCTGTGTGCGACTATGCAGGCTACCTTGAAAAGCTCGCGGTCGAGGGCCGTTGTTTCCGTGATGTCCTTTGCAAACGTCCTTTCCGCGCTGATGCTCTTCGCTTCCTGCTCGTCGGTTTCCACGGGCTCGTTGTCGTGGCCGTTGGCATTCTCGTGCAGCTGTTCGGCATATTTCTTTCCGACAATCTTGGCTATCGCCGCCTCCGGTCTTGCGGCGAGGTCTCCTATGGTATAAATCCCGTATGCTGCAAGCTTCTCCCTTGTCTTCTTCCCGACCCAGAGCAGTTCCCCGACCGGCAGCGGCCACATCTTTCCGGGGACTTCCTCTTCCCAGAGCGTATGGACCTTGTCCGGTTTTTCAAAGTCGGAGGCCATCTTCGCGAGCAGCTTGTTCGAGCCGATGCCGACATTGACCGTAAATCCGAGCCTGGAGTGAATCTCGTCCTTGAGCCGTGTCGCCACTTCTACGGGATCTTTTTTGTAGAGCCTCAGGCTCATGTCGATGAAGCATTCGTCAATCGAAAACTTCTGAAGCACAGGGGAGTAGCTCCGGCATATCTCCATGAACCCGTCAGAGCACTTCTTGTACCATGCCCAGTCTCCGCGGACTATGACAAGGCCCGGGCAGGTGCGCAGCGCCATGCTGACAGGCTGGGCGGTCTTGATTCCGAGTTTTTTTGCCGGCATCGATGCTGCTGTGATTATGCTCCTGCGGTCGGACGGAGATCCGGACACGACAGACGGGACGAGCCTGATGTCAGGTCCGCCTTGTGACATTAACTTCACCGCGCTCCAGCTGAGGAACGCGGAATTGACGTCGATATGGAATATTGTTCTTCTACGCGCCATACTTCGTCTCCTATGGGCAAAACCAATGCAAATTTAGCATATTCTCTCGTGCTTTGTGTTTTTGCGCGAAAAATTGCGTTCTTTGCGTGAAAAATTTTGACGCAGAACGCGGCGTTTCTCTATATTTGCATCAAACCAAACTGAATGCACTGAAATGAAGAACCGTCTATTGGGCCTTATTGGCGTGTCCTTTACAATTTTCTGCCTTGCAGCGGTCTCTGCAAGGGCTTTTGATCCGAGTAAGTCACCTAAGAAGCCGTCCCTTGAAAAGATTCGCGTCGATTGGGATGATGCAAAACTTCTCGCTCCCGGAGGATATGCGCGTGTACACCGCCTGAACGACGGGCGATATATGGCTGTCTATTCGCGTGGCGGGGACGGATGTTTCAAGTTCAGCCCTGACGGGTGGACGGGCTGGAGTCCGCAGCGTACGGCAATGCGGCACGGCAACTATGAGGCACCGACCAAGGTTGTCGTTTCCAATGCCGAGTTCGCGCAGCTGAGCGAGAACAATCCTCACCATCCCGGACGCATCATCTATGCGGCAAACATTCGTCCGGTAGAAAACAGAAGTTCCCTCACTCCGTACACGATTGCCATCTCCACCTCCGATGATGCCGGCAGAACATGGAGCGCCATACAGGATGTCTATAATTCCAGAATCTGGGACAAGGACGTGCTGCGCGGGTGCTATGAGCCGTGCGTGCTCGAACTTCCTGACGGGACAGTGCAGATTTACTTTGCCGACGAGACGCCTTATTATGAGAGGCGTCTGCCCTACCAGAACATCTCCGTCATCGAGTCCAAGGACGGCGGCGATACATGGGGCCCCGCCCGCATCGTGTGCTACAACGAGAAATTTCGCGACGGAATGCCCGTGGCGATGATTTATGGGGACTGGATTTATGTCGCCATCGAGGCGAACGGACAGAACGTCAAGTTCCATCCGCAGATTGTGTGCACAAAAATCTCCGACAACTGGAAGACTCCGGTCTATGGTTCCTCGGCGAATCGTTTCGATCCGTTCCGTACGTCTATGGAAAGCGCATATATCTATTCCGGCGCACCTTATATAATAAAGACGGACAATTACTTCGTCCTTTGCTACCAGTCGTCCGAGGGCGCGCTGGAACCGACGACGAAAAATTCCGTTATGGAGATGGCCTTGTGCAGGATTGACGAGATGAAGGGGCATGAGTTCCTGAC
>DJSA01000072.1:60409-66426 GCA_002438905.1 Bacteroidales bacterium UBA6346 | reverse complement strand
CTGTGGAACTCCCTCTGCGACCTCGGAAACGACACCATTCTCGCCGTGACGCAGCTGAGCGGAAACATATATATAAGAAGGGGAAGGATTGTGACTGAATGATGTCCCGTCATTTCGGCGGCGCGGAGTGGCATCCGGAAGAATTTGTACCACAAGAAAAGCACTGATAAATAGTGAAAAACGGAATAACCTCAATATTTGCGATGATGGCAGCTGCAATGGCGGTCGCGGCCTGCACCGATGAGCCTCAGCCTAATCAGCAGCCGGGAACGGAACCTGAACCTGCTCCCGAAATTACGACTGTCTTTGCGGCATCGACCGTGGAGACCCTTACAAAAACCTCTCTCGGAGACAAGACTGCGGACGGACATTATCCGGTGCTCTGGTCCGAGGGCGACCGCATATCGGTAAATGGCATCGTTTCGGAAGCTCTGACTGCCGATGAGACGGGGCAGAACAAGGCAAACTTTACAGTGAAAGGCGAAATGCCGGCATCACCTTACACTGCGATATATCCGTCTTCAGCGCGGGTGTCTGAAAACTCAGTGAAGTTCGTGTCAGCCCAGACACCCGCCGAGGCCGGTTTTGACCCGAATGCGGCAATCATGGCCGTGCAAAGTTCCGGCGAACAACTTGACTTTCATCATCTTGCCGCCTACCTGCGGATTACGGTGGCCTATCCTGAAAACTGCGCCCGCCGTGCGACCAAGGCCGTGTTCTGCGGCAATGGCTCGGAGGCTGTCGCAGGGGAGTTCGGCATCAGCTTCAACGAGAGCGGTGCGCCTGTGCCCGGAGATGTCAATGGCGCCGGCGAGAAGAGCATAACTGTCACGGCATCAGAGGGTGCTGGGGCGACGGCTGGCACTGCCGGACTGACGAATTTCTGCATCGCGTTGCCGGCGCAGACCTTTGAAAAAGGTTTTCAAATCGAATTCTCCGATGCCAAGGGAGTCTTTCTCAAGGCCGAGACTTCATCGTGTGTAGAATTGAAGCAGGGCATTATCCTGAAAGCCCCAGAGCTGACCTTCACCGCACTTGACAACACTACCTCCGACCTTGAAGAGGTTGAGGAGGGACAGTTCAGGATTTTCTGGGACACGCCGGTGCAGATTGAAATAGGTAAAGGTTCAACTTATGGGCGTGCACATCGCTTGAATGATGGGCGTCTTATGATGTGCTATACTTCTGAAAGCAAGGCTAAGGCTCGGTTCAGCAGTGACAATGGTAAGACATGGAGTGCGGAAACAGTAGTGCAGGCTGTTCGTTATGTGAAGACGGAGTCGGGAACAACAGACAAGTACCGCATGGATAGCAACGATTTTGCACAGCTCAGTGCGACTAATCCATATAAGCCAGGCAGAATAATCTATGCCATAAATGAGCGTAAACTTCCGGTGGAAAAGGAATTGTTTCCATATTATATCTCAATCTGTACTTCTGACAACAACGGTGCAAACTGGAGCGAACTTAAGCGTATTCACACGTCAGACTCTGCGGCCGGATGTTATGAGCCGTTTGTTCTTGAACTTCCTGACGGGACTGTTCAGATTTATTTCGCGGAGGAAATGCCGACAACTCCCAGGTATCAGAAAATCCGGGTAATGGAATCAAAGGACGGCGGTGAAACTTGGGGTAGTTTTCGTGATGTATGTTATACGGAGACACGCAGGGATGGTATGCCTACTGCGATGCTGTATAATAACAACATTTATCTCGCCATTGAGCATTATGAAACGGACACGCAGCAGCTCTATCCGCAGATTGTCTATAATCCTATTGTTTCTGCAAGTTGGGCATCTTCGGTATTGTCGCCTTCACCATATCGTTTCGACCCGTTCGAGACTCCGCTTGCAAGTTCGACAATGTATAATGGAGCTCCATACATCGCGCAGACAGACAATTATTTCCTGATTTCCTACCAGACAGCGGATGTTGGCAAGTGGGGACAAGAACCAGCGAAGGCTCATAGGCGTATGGAGGTGCAGATATGCCCCAAATCCGAGATGAGTGGGGCGAAGTTCGAGGGAAGGATGCGTGTGAAGACGCGGATTCCTAAAGGCGATGGCGTGCAGACAGGCATCAACTGGCCATCGCTCTGTCCGCTTGGCGGTGACGAGTTTCTTGCCGTATTTGAACTGCATGACATAACTGCCGCAGGAGGTTCGGTGAATCCTCATGTGTGGGCTGTCCGCGGCCGCATAACCACAAGTACGCCGGAATTCAAATGACATCTGTCCGATCTTCAAGTGAGATGTGCTGTCATTGTTTCTGTCATTCCGAGTGAAACGAGGAATCTTTATCGAGGGAGGGGATGGTTGCAAAAAGATCTCTCACTTAGAATGATGGATGTAGAATACTAGAGAATACTGATAATAATAGATGAAGATAAAGACCTTCATAAAAGTCATCACGGCACTATTGCTGTTCCTCACGCTGCCGGAAACGGCTCAGGGGGGGGCAGGACAGTATAAGTTCACCCACCTGACCACCGCGAGCAGTGGCCTGTCCTACGACGGGGTGAGCCGCATCATGCAGGACTCGCGGGGCTTCATCTGGATTGGAACCTACCACGGGCTGAACCGCTATGACGGACGGCGCTTCGACGTCTTCACGGCCGCCGATCTCGGCCTCACCACCGACTACATCAACTGCTTCGCCGAGGACCGCGACGGGAACATCTGGGTCGGCACCGACAATGGCGTGAGCTGCTACAACTATGTCCTCGACCGCTTTGAGCCCCTCACCCGCTCCGCCGACAGCGGGGAGACCATTCGCAACAAGGTGACATTCATCACCTTCGATGGCGACAGACAGATCTGGATGCTCGTGAACGACCAGGGCGTGTTTGCCTACGACACGAAATATTCCCACCTCCACCACATAAGCTACGACACGCTCGGAGTCTCCGGATTCCGGAAGATGCTCGTCTCCCGGCACAGCGGCGTGTGGCTCTCACGCTACCATTCGGCTCTCTACCACTCTCCTTCGGGTCTTAGGGACAGCGGCGTCATTGAGCCTTTCCCAGACGGCGGATGGTTCGACGGCGACGAGATTGAAGGCATATATGAGGGGGCTGACGGGCAGATTTATGTTGCGAGCACACTGAAAGGAATCAGCGAGATAGATCCGGTGTCCGGCTCAATACGCTGTCTTTTCCGCCTTCCTGAGGGTACAGTCCTTTTGGACAGCTTCTTCGAGCGACAGAGATGGCTCTGGCTTACAACGACCGACGGCGTGTGGAGATACGACCTCATGGGGACCGGCGTGCGCAGGATTGAGCGGGATGCCGCTGACAGGTTCTCCCTTTCGGGAAGCTATGTGACCTGTGCATTCGTGGATGACGGCGGCGGCGTGTGGCTCGGCACCAAGGACGGTGGGGTAAACTGGTCCGGACTCGCGCAGACCAACTTCCGCAAGCACTACACTGCCTCCGACGTCTCGCTTGAGGGCTGCATCGTGAGCGGCTTCGCCGAGGAATCGGGAGCCAAAGTCTGGGTCTCGACCGAGCAGTCCGGGCTGCTTCTCTGGAATCCTGAGACATCAGAGGTGGAGCGCGTCACCACTCTAGGCATTCCCGCGACGGTCTGCTCCCCGTGCATTGACGGCCACTATCTCTGGTTCGGCTCGCTGCACGGTCTCTATAGGCTTGACACGCGGACCAAATCACTGAAATCCTACGGCGTGCTGCGGAAAAAGAGCGGGCGCAGCGACCCCAAGGTCTATCTCGTGCACAGGACATCGAACGGCGACATCTATGCCGGGACGACCCTCGGACTTTCAAAATATGACAAGGGGAACGACCGTTTCGAGGATACGGGAATATTCGATGGCGTGTTCCTCACCTCGATGGACGAAGACGCGAAGGGAAACCTGTGGCTCTCGTCCTTCGCATCGGGAATATATCGCTGGAATCCGTCGAACGGAGAAATCCTCCATCTTTCGCATGACGACGGGCTTCCGGACAATAAGGTGGCGTCCGTTCATGTCGATGCCAGCGGTCGTGTCTGGGCGATAGGGTTCAGCCACGGTTTTTCCGAATATATTCCCGAAACAGGCAAATTCTCGACCTGCGACAGTTCGAACTTTCCCTCCCTCCCGACCGATGTGTTCTTCCGCTGCATCGAGGACCGCAGCGGCTGCCTATGGATTGCCTCCGATTCGGGACTTGTCCAGTTCAATCCGGAAACATCTGGCCTGCGTCTCTACACGGAAATCGAGGGGCTTCTTGACACCAAGCTCACCAACAGCGCCATGCGGCTCTCCTCCGGCGAACTCTGCTTTGGCTCCGACAACGGGTTCATAAGCTTCTCTCCCAAGAGACTGCGCACCGGAGGTCATCCGGACATCATCATTTCCCGGCTTCATGTCGGCGACGCAGCCGTAACGACCGATGACAACCTCGACCTTTTAGACGACATAAGGCTCGACCATGACCAGAATTCATTCGGCTTCGACTTTTCCGTTCCTGATATGTCCTCCGCATCGTCATCGTGGCTCCAGTGTCGTCTGAAGGGATATGACACGCAGTGGAGGGACATCTCCGTGTCGCGCTCCGCCTTCTGGTACAATGTCCCGTCGGGCACATATACCCTCGAACTGCGATCATCGACCTCGTCGTCCGAATGGCACAATGCCCATGTCCCGCTGAAAATAATCATCCGGCCACCGTTCTGGGCATCCCCGTGGGGCATTGCGCTGATTGTCCTCTTCACGCTGATGATTGCTGCCGGCATCTTTGTCGCGGTGTGGTGGAACGTCGAACGCAAGAGCCGGCAGATGGAGCTTGACTACCGGCGCTCGAAGGAGGAGGAGGTATTCCGGGAGAAGATAAACACCGTCTCGCAGATTGTGGGACTGCCGAAGAAGGACCAGGATTTCCTTGCGGAGTTTGACAGGATTGTTCGTGAGAATCTTTCCAATGCATTGCTTTCCAATGATATAATTGCGGAGAAGATGGCCGTGAGTCCTTCCACGCTCGTGCGCCGCATCCGCCGTCTGTTAGACACGTCTCCGAACAACTATGTACGCAACCTCCGTCTTGTCGTTGCCGCCGAGATGCTGCGCGAGCCTCACGGAAACAACATTTCGGAGATATGCTACGCCGTCGGATTCTCGAATGTATCCTACTTCGCCAAGTGCTTCAGGGAAATGTACGGAAAGACGCCGACCGTCTTCGCGGAGGAGATGAGGGGAAAGGGGAATGCTCCTGTGGAATCATGATGCGGATGGAGGATATAAATGTGGAGTCATGATGGTGATGGAGGATATAAGATGATGGAGAATATAAATTGAGCGCAATCATAAAGATAGTAATACAGATAAACTGATAATCAATTGAATATGAGAAACAAACTTTCATCTGTCCTCGCAGCCGCAGCCGTGCATACACTTGCCGTTGCTGCCATTCTTGCGGCTGCTTCCGGCTGTGAAAAGCCGGCGAACAGCGAAGAGCCGTCTCCCGGGTCGGCGCCGGAAAAGTCTGTCAGCCTCAGCCTCGGCAGCGGGACTTTAACCAAGACCGTTCTCGGTGAACCTGACGGTTCGGCCTATCCGGTCTATTGGTGCGAGGGCGACCGCATCGCCGTGAACGGGCAGCGCTCAGAGCCTCTCCACGGGGTGGGGGACAAGGCCACCGATGCGATGTTCAGCTTGTCCGGAGTCAGCGCCCCTTATGGCGTGGTCTATCCGAGCTGGATTTGCGGCGCGATGGACGGCAATTCTGCCGAAATCACACTTCAGACAGTTCAGAAGTGGATTCCAGGCTCGTTCGGCAATGGTTCGGCCGTGCTGTACGGACAGTCGGATGCCACGGACTTCACGCTCACTAACCTCTGCGGCGTAGTGCGGATTCCTGTGGATTTCGGGGAATATGAGATTACAGAAATCACGCTCACGAGCCTCGGGACACCACTTGCCGGAAAGTTCAGCCTGAATCTTGAGACTGGTGAACTGACTGCTGTTGAGGCTGGGCAGGACATCTCTCTCTCCATTCCTGAAGGCGGTTTTGCGGCTGGTTC
>DJSA01000072.1:53943-60376 GCA_002438905.1 Bacteroidales bacterium UBA6346 | reverse complement strand
GGCTCAGGCGATGGTTCCGGCGCTGGCGGAGCGGCTGGAGTCTCAGAGGCAGTCGAGCTGAATTTCTGTGTGCCTGCGGGGGAATATGCCGAAGGGTTCAACCTCACGATTACCGAGAAATACGGCCGCAAGATGGTCATCGAGATGCGCGAGAACACCGCCGTGCACTCCGGGGTCATAGTCGGATGGGCGGAGCAGACCTTCGTTCCGAGCGGCGCACTGATAATCACCGACCCTGAGTCTTGGAACAGCTTCGCCGCCGCAGTGAACGCGGGGGACTACTCTTCGTGGAAAGACCCGGAGAGCGGCGAGGTCTCAATCGTTGCGAACATCACTTCCGCCGATGAACTCACCCAGATTCAAAGCTGGGACGGCGTGCTGAACGGAGGTGGGTACATCGTCACCCGCAATTCTCTCACGAAGCCGCTCATAAAGAGCATTACGGAGATAGGCATCGTGAAGAACCTCAGGCTTGGCGGACTGCGCACCGAAAAGAGCGCCAATTCATGCGCGTCTCTTGCCGCAGTCAACCTCGGAACAGTCGAGAACTGCGAGAACAGGGCCGCGCTGACCGCAACCGTCGATGCAAACTTCACTTTCTGCAGCCTTGTCGAGATGAATGGCGGCGTGATGAAGGACTGCGTGAATAGCGCCGATTTCGAGATAAATCTGCCGTTCACTGCAAACCATCTGTTTATGGGCGGCGGCATCGCTTATCGTCCTGATGTCACACTCGCTGACAAAACGACAAAACTCGGAACATTCGAGGGCTGCCGCAATGTTGGTAACATAACCATACTAAAGCCTGCTACAGCCTCTTCGGACCTTTATAAATGTGCGGTGGGCGGCATTCTTGCCTCCGCATACGCCGGAACGACGGAAACTTTTGTCACGCTGAAGAATTGTGTTAATGAGGGCAATATAACGCTGTGGGAGAATACTTTTGGAAATAATCCGAAGACTCAGGGCGCATACTGTGTCGGCGGTATTGTCGGACGAATTGCTCCGGTCAGCGACCAGACCGACAGCAACAAAAAAGTCGTCTGCAATTATATTACCCCTGAACCGCAGACTGGTTTCTACACCGAAATAACAGGTTGCTCTAATTCCGGTACAATCGACGTATGCAGTTCCATTATCAGTGGCGCAACCTCAGGAATGACAGGCGCAAGGCAATGTTATGTCGGTGGTATTGCCGGTATTGTTGTGGGACAATCTGCCCTCCCGGCTAAAGTCTCGGACTGCACAAATACTGGCAGGCTTCTCGCGGGCGGAATATCACGGGCGTGCTCGCTTGTAGGCGGAATACTCGGCGGAACTGCCTTCTCCGAAATTTCCTTATGCACAAATGGCGGATCGTTTGGTCTGACTGCCAATACATTGGCAAAGACTCACGCGCAGATTGGCGCTGTCGGGGGCATTGTGGCGCACATTCTTAATGTATCTCCGGTTTCGACAATAAAGGGCTGTACATCCACAGCCGCTCTTCCGAAGGAGGCTGTTGCCGGATGCTCCGGAGAAATTTACGCCACAGTAGGCAAGGGCAACAAAGACAACAAGCCGACCATCGAATGACAGGAAGATCCCCCAAGAACAATATAAGTTTTCAAAGAAACAAGAATATATGAAAAGGATACTTATTCTGACTTTCCTCGTCCTTTCCTCAGCCGCGTCGGCCTTTGCCCAGAGCGTGAAGGTCAGCGGAACGGTGAAGGACAGCGACGGCAATCCTCTGCCGGGAGTCTATGTTATTGACAAGCAGGCCAAGGCCAAGGGCACCGCGACCGATGCTGATGGAAAATATGAGCTCAGCATCGCCTCCGATGGCTTCATCGAGTTCAGCTGCCTCGGCTTCGAGTCGCTGCTGGAGCCTGTAAACGGACGCGCGAAGATTGACGTCGTGCTCAAGTCCGAGTCCGCGAAGCTCGACGACGTGGTGGTCATTGCCTACGGAACTGCCAAGAAATCCGACCTCACGGGCGCGGTCTCGGTAGTTGACATGAAATCACTCGCTGACGTTCCGGCATCATCGGTCAGCTCCGCCCTTCAGGGCCGAATTGCCGGAATGGACATGATGTCATCGACCGGAGAACCCGGAGCCGAGGCTTCCATCCAGATTCGCGGAGCGAGGTCCATCAGTGCCGGAAACGCGCCTCTTATCGTCGTCGACGGGGTGATTGACGCGGTCTCCGACCTCAATGAAATCAACCCGTCGGACATCAAGAGCATATCCGTTCTCAAGGATGTCTCCTCCACCTCGCTCTACGGCTCACGCGGAGCGAACGGAGTCATACTCATAACCACGGAACGTGAGACCTCAAGGAATTTCACCGCGTCTCTCAAGGCCTCGGCCGGCGTGTCCCGCATCATGGGCAGCCTCGATCTGATGGACGCTTCCGAGTTCGCCAAGTACTGCAACATGACGCACTACATCTCCGACTACATGAGCGGAAAGGAGACTCCATCGCGCAACTTCTACTTCTCCGAAGAGGAAATCGCAGCGAAAGGCAAGGGCACGGACTGGATTGACGCTCTCTCGCAGACCGGTGTATATCAGGACTATAGCTTCTCCGCGCAGGGCGGAACCAACATCACCCGCGCCTCGGCGTCATTCGGCTACCACAACGAGAGGGGAGTGGTCATAGGCTCCGGGTTCAGCCGCATCAGCGGAAGGGTGAGCGTCGAGACCCAGCCGCTCAAATGGCTCCGCGCCGGCGTGCGTCTCTACTACGCAGACCGCAGCACCGACAAGTCCAGCGCCTCCATCACCGGAACCAACAGCACCGCAGCGATTTACCTCAGCCCGCTGCTCGGCATCAACGACACTTGGAACACCTTCGGCTCGGAGTACGCCTCCGGAGGCTCTCCGTTCAACAACCCATACATCTGCGCCAAGCAGATAAGCCATGACGTGCGTCAGACTAATCTGAACCTGCTACCGTGGGTGAGGCTCATCTTCAACCGCTACGCCTCCTTCGTCAGCAAGTTCTCCTTCACGACCGACGGCTACAAGTCCCTGCGCTACGCCCCTTCCACCCTTCCTGTGGCACAGCGCAACCTCACCGGAGGAACAGCAACGGCAATCTGGCAGGACCGTCAGATATTCCTCAGCGAGAACACCTTCACATACGACCGCACCTTCTCGCGCCGTCACACCCTGAACCTTCTCGCCGGATTCACGGCCGAGCGCACCAACATAGACTACCGCTACTTCTACGGAGAGGGCTACATGGACGACAACGTCACCTACAAGAACCTCGGCGGGCTTCTTGACGACCGCAACACCACCAACCGCAGCTACGAGAACATCAAGACTTCGATGTCCGTTCTCGCCCGCGTGAACTACGACTACCTCAAGAAATACTACGTCACCCTCACCATGCGTGCCGACGGCGCGTCTAACTTCGCCGACAACCGCAAGTGGGGAATATTCCCTGCTGCGGCCCTGAGGTGGAACATCAGCCGCGAGGATTTTCTCGCCGGAGCATCGTGGCTCGACGACCTTTCCCTCAGGGCGAGCATCGGACGCAGCGGAAACGACGCCATAGGCTCGTATATGTCACAATCCACCCTCACCGCGGACAAGGGAGTGTGGATGCTCGGAGACTACAGGCCGCTGGCATATTACGACACACGCCTGAGCAACGGAAACCTCACGTGGGAGACGACGGACTCATATAACATAGGCCTCAATTTCTCCGCGTTCGGCGAAAGGGTCAATCTCGAAGTCGATGCATACGAATCGAGGACGTCGGACCTTCTCCTCGCGATGAAGACGAACCAGAGCACGGGCTACGACACATATTTCACGAATATGGGAAACACCCGCAACCGTGGAATCGAGGTCGCCCTCACCACCCGCAACATCGTCACGCGCAAGTTCTCGTGGAGCACGATGTTCACGATTTCGCACAACGACCAGTTAGTCATCGATGCCGGTGAGGACCGTCTCGTGCCGACATATTCCAACTTTCGCAACACTACCCAGCCTCTCTACGGCTACCGCGCCGGCTATCCGGTGAACTCCCTCTGGGGCTACCAGTATGCCGGGGTATGGCACAGCCAGGACGAGATTGACAGGAACAAGATTTCCAAGACATATGTCAGCTCGGGCACGGAACAGCTCGGAATCTGCCGCTATGTGGATCAGAACAACGACGGGCTGCTCGACCAGAACGACCTTGTCTATCAGGGAAATGCCGACCCGGTGGTCTATGGCGGACT
The DNA here is from genome assembly GCA_002438905.1 of Bacteroidales bacterium UBA6346. Classification (GTDB taxonomy): domain Bacteria; phylum Bacteroidota; class Bacteroidia; order Bacteroidales; family UBA932; genus Cryptobacteroides. The sequence goes on along the minus strand of DJSA01000072.1, from coordinate 56,152 downwards.
TCAGAACACCTTCACTCTCGGCAACCTCTCCCTCAAGGTCTATGCGACCTACTCATTCGGCGGAAAGATTTACAACATCAGCGAAATCCTCGCCGGAAGCGGTTCCAGGGCATATAACAAGTACCGCTATATGCTCGATGCCTGGGATCCGGAGCTGAATCCCGACTCCAACATCCCGCGTGCCGGCAAGGAGGACTACAACGCCAGCGACCGCATGATCTATGACGCATCATACATCCGTCTCAAGGAGGTCTCGCTGAGCTACCGCTTCAACATAGCGAAGAAATGGTGCAAGAGCATCGTGGTGGGCGCAAGCGGCGAGAACCTGCTGCTGTGGAAACGCTACAACGGCTTCGACCCGGATGTCTCCACAAGCGCGACCACACGACGGATTGACAACGGCGCCTTTCCGCGTCCGAGGACATTCGTGATTAACCTTCAGATGAACTTTTAGCCTCGGGAGGACATGGATATGAAAAAGATAGTTTATATTGCCTTGATATGCTTCGGAGCTGTCTCATGCTCGCTGAAGGAAAAGATAACCTCCTACACCGAGGGGGACAAGTACTACCGCAGCGTGGAGCAGATAAAGACCGGGCTTAACGCCTGCTACTCTCCGCTCCGCCTGATTTACACGAACATGGGATTCTGGGAGATGTGCGAGTGCGACACCGACCTCATGTTCCTGAACGTCGATAATCAGATTGACGCCGTGTGCGACATCGCTCCGGCACGTCCGGGAGCCGCCTCCACCATTTGGCAGAGGGGCTATCAGGGAGTATCACGCACCAACTCAATGGTCTTTTACATCGACAGGGCCGTCTCGGAGGGCTACATTACGGCCGATGAGGCCGCTCCGCTCTATGCCGAGTGCGCCGTTCTCCGCTCGTTCTACTGGTATCTTCTGACCTCCACCTTCGGCGACGTGCCGTTCTACACCGAGCGCGTGACCGAGGATAACCGGGCGGCTATTGTGAAGCTCCCGAGAATGTCGGCCGCCGACGCCCGAGCCTTCTGCATTTCCGAACTTCGCGCAAATCTCCCCGCCCTTGAGGCCCGCAGAAGCTACGATTCCGGCACCGACTACCGCATGGGGCGGGCGCTCGGACTCATGCTCGGAGGCCGTCTCTGCCTGTGGAACAAGGACTGGAACGGGGCCGTGGAGTTCTTCGGACAGCTTGAGGGAATTTACGGCGAGCTTTCGCAGTACCCTCTCACGGACGTTCCTTTCAGCGTGAAGTACAGCCGTGAGTCCATCTGGGAGGTTCCTAACACCTACGAGCCTAACGGACTTCAGATTGTGGGCACGCTCGCCAGCTGGACAACCCCTCTCCGCGCCCAGAACATCGTGAGCGACGAGTTTGCGCAGGAGGAAATCATCTCCGACGTCTATTACGGCATCGGCATCCCTGAGCTCGGCGCACACTCGCAGACCTACACCTCTGCGCGTCCGACCCCGTACCTTTGCCAGAACCTGCTTCCGTACAGCTCTGAAGACCTCCGCTCCGGCGAATACTCCAACGGCGCGGACAAGGCCCGCGGTGGCTCCGGCAACCTTGCATGGCGCTGGTACGGCTTCGATCCGGACGACTCCGGACGGGCAGGCGAGGAGGAGGTGATGTTCTTCGGCCTCCGCAGGGACGACGGTTCGTGGAACAGGATGAATTCGGCGAGCACTCCGTGGCTCGGCAACAAGTTCTGGTGTCCGGACATGCGCAGCACCCGCGACGCGAACAACTACAAGATTTTCCGCTATGCCGGAGCGGTTCTCGGCCTTGCGGAGGCGCATCTGATGCTCGGGAACACGACTCAGGCCCTCAGTTATCTGAACATGACCCGTAGCCGTGCCGCCCTGCCGGAACTCACGCTCGCCGATGTCGGAGGCAACACCGACCTGCTCATGGAGGAAATCCGCCGCGAGTGCGCCAAGGAACTTCTCGGCGAGTACAACCGCAAGTTCGATCTCGTCCGCTGGGGCATCTGGTACGAGCGCACCTCACAATACAACACCGGCTCGCTCATCAGCCGCAACGTGCGCCCGTGCAACCGCTACTGGCCTATTCCGGCGGACCAGGTTGCCGCTTCCGGTGGAGTGCTGACTAATATAGAGTACGGAGAGTAATGGACGGGGCGAATAAAAAGCGGTCTGCTTCGTTGGATGTCTTGATGAAATCCTCACCATCTAATTGACCCCTCCCGTCCCCTCGAA
>DJSA01000072.1:53447-53934 GCA_002438905.1 Bacteroidales bacterium UBA6346 | reverse complement strand
CTCCGTGCACACTATCGCACAATGCCACCGCTTCGTTGTTCTCCGCACGACGCTGATGCGTCTTTGCAGCATCCGCCTTGCATTCCATCTTTTTTAAGATATACTCCAGGTTGTTTGCTGAATGAAAATTCTTCATGTCATAAGCAAATGGAGAAATAAGAAATAGAAATAAAATATTTGAATATGAACAAGATAGTAAGAATATCAATGGTCTTTACGGCGCTTATGGCTATTCTCGCGGCCTGCGGACGGCAGCCGGAATTCATCGAGGTGACGGAACTTGGATGCGCGGCTCCGGAAATCGCGGTCGATGCGGCCGAGGGGAGCGTGTCCTACGTCGTCATCGCATCATCCGAAGTGACAGCCGAAATCATCGCCGGCGGCGACTGGGCATCCCTCTCCACCTCACGCTGGAAAGGCGACGCTGAAGTCGAGGTCACATTCAGCGCAAACCCCGGACGGGAGCGCAAGGCTGACATCCGCCTCA
>DJSA01000072.1:43916-53335 GCA_002438905.1 Bacteroidales bacterium UBA6346 | reverse complement strand
AAAATCAGCGGCAGCGTCGTCTATCCCGATGGCGGCGACTGGATTGAGGAACCCCTCGCCAAGGTAAATGCGGACGGCACCTTCATCTATGCCGTCCGCGAAAACCTCAGTGACACACCACGCACCGCCATCATCGAGCTCACCTCCACCGACGATGTCGGCCGCGCCCTCACCGCACGGCTCTATGTCACCCAGGGCACTCGCGGCGATGTTCAGACCATTCCGCTCACGGTAGGTGGACTCCGCTCCCTCACGTTCGATGACAGCGACCCTGACAACAGCGACCTCGACGCCGACGGCATAATCCTGAAGCCATACGCCCTCACCGGACGTGTCATCAGCGACAACTCCGAAGGCAACGCCGCCCCGAACGAGAATATGTCCGTAATCATTCAGGATCTCACCCTCGCCGGCAGGACAGTATATCTCCAGAGCGCGGAAGAGGGCGAAGCATACGGCGTCAAGCTCATTTTCGACTCGGAGGACGCGCTCTCGCTCAAGAGATACGACCTCGCAACGGTTTCGCTCAAGGGCAGGAAACTCGTCCGCCACACGAATCCCGAGCACTACACCGTCACTGGTCTCAAGGCCTACGACATTGTTTCCGCCGCTTCCGGCAGCGAGTCCGACATCACCCATCGCACAAAGACAGTCAAAGAACTTACCGACAGCGACATAAACACTCTCGTGACACTCTCCGGCTGCGAAATTCCCGTTTCCAAGGGCGCGTTTGTCCCGATTGACAACACCCGCAGCAGCATAATCAACAAATACCCTATGCCGCTTCTCGACAAGGCCGGCAGCACGATTTACCTCCTGACCAACACCACCGCCGCATGGGCGCGTGACGGCAGGGGACTTCCGCAGGGCAGCGGCAGCGTGAGCGGAATCATAGTGAACGAGACCTGCGACAACTTCGAGTGGAACAGCACCGAGGCTGCCTCCGACACCCGTCTGGAGGACTACGTGACCGGACTCGGCAACATCGGACGTTACCAGATTCGTCCGCAGAGGCACGCCGACATCGCTCTCGATGGTGAACCGTTCACCGAAAAACTCTGCGAGTGGACCAGCTATGCCGACGTGCTCAACAAACCAGGTCTGAGCTATTCCAAGCCCGCTCTCCGCGAGATTTCCCCGAGCCAGGACTGGAGCTCCCTCGGGCCACTCTCCGGCACCGCCTCCGGAATCGTCTCCCAGACAGAAGGCCCGGCATGGTTCGGTGCCTACTGGTTCTCCGGCAACCACGCCGACCCGAAGCTCAACGAGTACTACTGGCAGATCGAGTTCTCCACGACCGGACTCACCGAGGCCAACGCCCCTCTCTCCGTGCAGGTGGCCGCGTTCAACACCGTGGGAGCCGACGTCGGAGCACCGCGCTACTGGTGGCTGAAATACTCGGCCGACGGCGAGACCTGGCACACGCTCACGGCCGACTCCTACACCGGGAACTTTGTCCAGAACACATCTGTCGGAACAGAATGGACCTACACCGTTCCTGACTATCCTAAGAACGGCTCCTACCGCCAGTACCACTGCCCGGGCGCGAAGAATATGTCCTTCACCCTGCCCGTCTCCACCGACCTTTTCGGCAAGGAAGCAGTCTATGTCCGTCTCATGCCGGCGAAGGACATTTCCGGCTACGACGGCCTTCTCCCAATTTCCTACGATGGAACGACCATCCAGAACGTGAAGCGCTCGTGCTTGTCCTATGTGGCTGTGCGATATAACAAATAGGTGTTTTTGAGTGTCAGAAAAATCTGACTCAAAAATACATGTCAGAAAATGTTAACTGAATTGAAAACCAAATGTTTATAAATATGAAAAACACTGAAACTAAAAAACGCATCGGTGAGGGGTATGCTTCGCCTGAGATGAAAACCGTGATAACCCGTCTTGAAATGGGATTTTGTCAATCGTTGAACGTAACAGGCACGGACAACCTCTATGAGGTTGAAGGCGTGTTTAAATGGGAGTAGCCCCCCCCCTTTTTTGAAGACGATTCAATGGGTGCAATGTCAAACTTTTAACTCTTATATGAAGAAAATGAAACGGATATATACTATAACCACAATAATTATGACCGCGCTTGCCCTCGCCGGATGCGCCAAGGAACTTGAAGAGGACGTTCAGAAGCCGGATGCCCCACAGACTGATGATGAAACCATGGTTCTCGGTGCCGTGCTGCCGGATTCCCCAGTTTCATCAGACTCTGCTGATGCCGCTGCGCCTCAGTCCGTAGGCACCAAAACAACGATTTCCGACAACGGCGACAAAACTTACTCCGTGTTTTGGGCAGAGGGCGATGCCATTTCCGTGAACGGTAAGATCAGCAAGGACATCAACATAGACAAGGCCAACCCCAAGAACGCGACATTCACGCTCGATGTCGTAGATGCTCCGTACTGCGCGGTTTATCCTGCCGGAGCGATTGTGGCGGATTCATTTTCAGCGGAATCGGATACGCTGAATGTCACTGTCCCTCAGACGCAGGCATACAGAGAAAATGATTTTGACCAGGCTTCGGCAATCATGTCTGCATATTCAAAATCTGCTTCCGCCGTGTTGGTTTTTAAGCACACGATGGCCTATATCAAGCTGACGGTCACCAATGCAGCCATAAAGAGTGTCCGCATCAACGGGAACAACAATGAGGCAATCAGCGGCGTATTTACTGTAAAATTCTCTGAAACCGGAAATTCTTTCGCACCGAGAAAGGACGAGAAAGGAAAGACTAAGGGCAATACATCCGTGACATATTCCAATGGGGATGCTGCCATCGCGGCAAACACCCCGATGTTCATAGCAATTCCGGCTGCTGACTATCAGAAAGGTCTGACTTTCACGATTGTTGATTCAGAAAATCACTATCAGGTGAAGAAGACATCTGCTTTCACTGCAAACGCCGGCAAGGTCTATCCTACTGAGACAGAATTTGTGGCATACGGGACTTATGTCGACGGCGGAATATATACGGCAGAGGATTGGAATAACTTCATTCTTGACTTGAATGCCGGTGATTATTCAAAATGGGTGACTACTATTGGTACAGCCAAGGGTGTTCATCTGATGGCAGACATTGATTATCAGTATAATCTGGAGGCTTCGAATACTACAGAAAAACTGGAAAATATTGTATATGGGCATGATCATACAATCACTCATCATCCTGTACGTCCGATGTTTACAAATATCGGAGAGAATGGGGGCATCTTCAATCTTACGATTGCCGGTGATACTGACACTTGGGATAATACCGGTTGGGCAGGTGTCTTTGCGACCAATAATTCCGGACAGATAAGAAAATGCAATAGTAGGGTCAATTTTAACCTTGATAAGCCGGCTAATACTCAAACTATTATTTTGGCTTCAGGTATATGCCGTACAAATAATAGTACGGGATATGTTATGGATTGCTATAACTATGGTGCAATTAACATTTCAAATCCGGACAAACCTGTCAGAATTGGTGGCGTGCTGCTCTATAATGACGGTGGAAACTTTGCACGTTGCTACAATGAGGGTTCAATCAGCGTCACGGGAGTAAATGTGGGGTGTGTTGTAGGAGGTGTAGCTTATGCCATAAGTGGAACAAGTTCTGCTCTTGAGAATCATGGCAATGTTTCTATCGATGCAAGTCTCTCTGCTGCACAGACAATTTATCTTGGCGGTGTCATAGCAAATGCCGAATATAACGGCAAATGTGTGAAACTGTCTGATTGCAAGAACACAGGTTCTCTGTCAATTCATAAGACAGGAGAGTCTGTAATGAAAGGCGGAGCAATCGGTGGTGTCGTCGCCGCGATAAATGCCGGGGTGAAAGGCACTGAAGGAAGCACATTCACAGGAATGACAAATTGCTCCAATGAGGGCTCACTTTCATTTGTCGAAGAAGAGACTGGAACAACACATTATGGATATGCTATTGGCGGTGTATTAGGACGTTGTGTTGATGTGAAAGATGTTCACTATCTCAACTCTGGCTATTATGCGATTTTGCGTGGTGCGAAAAATACTGGCGACATAACCGTGTATTCGGCGAATGGGCAGAAGGCCGCCGTAGGGAACTCAGGGGCACGTCAGACTTATGTTGGTGGACTTGCAGGATATGTTTGTGGCGTTTCCGCCTCTGACAAAGCGATTGTTAGAGGAACAAGTAACTGTACGATAACCACAGGCTCGGCTCAAGGAGGTGAAATGGTCGGCGGTCTTGTTGGCGGCGGTGCAATGCTCAGCATCGACACGAAGCCATCGGCTACTACTGTATTCAAATCCTATAAGGGAAAGCCAATGGGATATCTTGGCGCTGCTCTTGGTTGGGCTGGATCCAAAGACAATGTTGCGATTAACGGAGCGACAGCGGTGGCTACGTTTGATACGGGTACAGTGACACCATTGGCGGAAGGATTTGCAGGAGTTGTTTCAAAAGCAACACTGAATGTAACCGGTTGCCAATATCAAGGTAAAGCAGTTACTGATGCTGACGTTTACGGCGGTGGAACAAAGACAATCAAATAATAACAACTAAAATAAACACACGACAAAAGATTTTATGAAGAAATTCATCACACTTTCAGCTCTGGGACTGCTTGCAGCAACGGTCGTGAGTGCCCAAAGCCCTACAGACGGTCAGAACCAGACTGGCAGCCCGGCGGCTCAGACAGCGGACGCTGCGGCATCGGCGGTCAATGAAGCCCCCTCCACAGTCAAGGCTTGGGAGGGCAAGATAACGATGCCGACCTACCTTCTGGACCCAGCGGAGCAGTCGCCGATCTTCGAGCGGGACTGGTCGTACCAGAGGGCGAAGCGGAGCGTCTATCCGTACCCGCTGAACGACAACATGACGCGGCGCAAGGCTGACGTGACCTACGACTGCCTCTACATGGAGAACGAGTACGTGGAGCTGTGCATAGTGCCGGAGTTCGGCGGGCGTCTGCTGTATGCCGTCGACAAGACGAACGGGTACGACATCTTCTACCACAACCATGTGGTGAAGCCGGCGAACGTCGGGATGACGGGCGCGTGGATAAGCGGCGGCGTCGAGTGGAACGTCTTCCACCACCACCGCCAGACGAGCCACGTGCCGTGCGACTGGAGGATAGTCGACAACGCCGATGGCTCGAAGACCGTGTGGGTTGGGGAGACGGAGTACAGGCACAGGATGCAGTGGGCGATAGGCGTGACCCTGCGCCCGGGAAAGAGCTACATGGAGATCAGCGGCCGCCTGATGAACTCGACCGCCGACGACAACTCCATGCTCTACTGGTCGAACGTCAGCACCCATGTGGATGAGAACTATCAGATATGTTTCCCTCAGAGCACGGAGTTCGTGACCTTCCACTGCAAGAACTGGTTCGCGCACTGGCCGATCACGCACGAGACGTTCAACGACATGGACTTCTACCGTGACGGCATCGACGCGAGTTGGTGGAAGAACCACTACATGAGCAACTCCATGTTCGCGCACGACCTCAAGGACGACTTCATCGCGGGCTATGACCACGGGCGCAACGCCGGGACGATGCTGCACGCGAACCACAACATCAGCAAGGGCGGCAAGTTCTGGCTGTGGGGTCCGAACAGCGAGTGGGACACGCGCATCCTCACGGACGACTCCGGCCACTACATCGAGCTGATGTCCGGCGCGTACTCGGACAACCAGCCGGACTACAACTGGAGCGCGCCGTACGAGACCAAGGAGTTCAGCCAGTACTGGTACGGCATCCGCGACATGGAGGGCGTGAAGGCGGGCAACCGCCTCGCGGCGGCCAACGTTGCGCTCAAGGAACCGGGAAAGGCGTTCCTCGCGGTGAACACCACCGAGCCGAGGCATGACCTCAAACTCACGCTCCTCGGCGGCGGTAAGACCCTCGCCACCGAGAACATCCTCGACATAGCCCCGGACAAGCCTTTCAAGACGACCGTCGGCATAGACAAGAAATACACCGAGCAGGACCTCGCCATAGTCCTCACCGACGCGGACGGCAGGGAAATCCTGCACTTCACCCCGGTGAAACATGACCCGAACGCCCCTCTCCCGGAGATAGTGGAGCGTCCGAGGAAGCCGGAGGACATAGAGAACACGGAGGAGTGCTACCTGGTGGGTCTTAGAAACCTCCAATTCCACAACCCGTTCATCGACCCTACAGCCTACTTCAAGGAGGTGCTCAGGCGCGACCCTGGCGACACGCGGGCGAACACCCAGATGGGCGTGTGGTACAGGAAGAGGGGAGAGTACGATAGGGCGGCGCGGTACCTCCGCGCGGCGATAAGGCGCCAGACCCACGACTACACCCGTCCGAAGGACGCGGAGGCGATGTACAACCTCGGCCTCGTCCTCAAGGCACAGGGGAAGACCGCGGCCGCCATGGACACGCTCTACAGGGCCACATGGAACTACACCTACAACTCGGGGGCGAACACGCAGCTCGCGCAGATGTACGCCCAGCAGGGCGACTGGGCGATGGCCCTCGACCGCCTGAACGAGGCTACGGCATACAACGGCCGCAACTTCTCGGCAAAAGTCTTCAAGGGACTCGTCCTCAGGCAGCTCGGCAGGGCCGACGAGGCCACGGAGTGCTTCAACGACGTCCTTGCCGAGGACCCGATGAACGCCATGGCCCTTCATGAAACCATGAACAAGGAGGACTTCCGTTTCTTCATGCGCGAGCAGCCGGAGTCCTACCTCGAACTCGCCATCCTCTACTGGCACGATGGGTTCAGGGACACGGCGGTGGAACTTCTGAAGGACATCGACAGCCGCGTCGCGTGGCCGACCGTGAAGATGTACATTGCGTACCTCACGGGCGAGGACAGCCTCTACAGGGAGGCGCTTGAAATGCCGGTGGGCTACTGCAACCCGTTCCGCCTGGAGACCATCGACGTCCTCGCCAAGGCGAAGGCCGCCTGCCCGGATTCCGAGCGCCCGTACTACTACCTCGGCAACCTGCTCTACAACATCCAGCCGGACAACGCCATCAAGGAATGGAAGCAGTGCGTGGAGATGAACCCGAACGACGACCTCGCGTGGAGGAACCTCGGGTGGGCGAACTGGCTGCACACTAGGGACTACGCGGAGAGCGTGCGCTGCTACAAAAAGGCTATAGAAATCAACCCGAACGCCGCGCTCTATCTTGAGGAGTGCGACCAGGCGATGGAGGCGAACCGCACGCCGGTTCCGGAGCGGTACGAGCTCCTCAAGAGCCACCATGCGACCTGCGAGAAGCGCTACTACCCTCTGAGCCAGGAGGTTGTTCTCGGGACGTGGTGCGGCGACTACGACCGTGTGCTTGACCTTCTAGACAGCTGCTACTTCCCGACGCGTGAGGGCGTGGCGAACTTCCATGACAACTTCGTGGACGCGTGCGTTCTCGCGGGCAAGGCAAAACTCGAAAAGGGTGACGCGAAGGGGGCGATAGCGCTCTACGAGAAGGCGTTCACCTACCCAGAGAACCATCAGGTATTCCTTGTTGACGAGCGTGCCACTCACGATGCGCAGATAAACTACGAGCTGGGCGTTGCGTACGAGAGCCTGGGCGACACTGACAATGCCACGAAGTACTACACCCTGGCGGCCGACCAGGACTTCAAGCTCAAGGGCAGCAAGGACTTCCGCTACTGGACTGGCCTTGCGCTTCAGAAACTGGGCAGGAAGGCCGAGGCGAAGGCTCTGTTCAGTCAGATGGTTGCGGACGGCAAGGCTGCGGTTGTGACGGAGTACAGGAGCTTCTACGGTGCGGAGGGCACGACGGCGAGCACGACTGAGTCGAAGAACTCTGCGGCCTACTTCACTCAGGCTCTGGGCGAGCTGGGCCTCGGCCACAGGAAGCAGGCTGACAAACTCTTCAAAAAAGTTCTGGAACTGAAGCCGGACCATCTCTATGCACACGAACTTTCGGCCAAATAAAAAAGCGGATTGCTGCGTTACGCTCAACCTTTTAATCCTCACAACCGTCAAGGTTGCTCCGGTTAAAAGATTTCGTAAGCCTTGCACTCCATCTTTTTTATTCGACCTCATATACAAGTGATTTTAGACAGAAAATCTTAAAGAATGAAAACAATAAAAATACTTTCAATACTCGCCCTCGCGGCGATCCTCGCCACCGCCTGCAACTGTGAAACACCGGTTGCGGGGCGCTGGTCCGAGGAAAAGGCCAACGCCTGGTACGCCGAGCGTGACTGGCCGGTGGGCTGCGACTATGTCCCTGCCTATGCCGGCAACCAGATTCAGATGTGGCAGCCGTCCACATGGAACCCTGCCGAAATCGACAAGGAACTCGGCTGGGCAGAGGAACTCGGGTTCAACAGCGTCCGTATATTCCTCCACGACAAGGTCTGGAGCGCCGACCGTGACGCCTTCTTTGCCAACATCGAGGAATTTCTGAAAATCGCCGACAGCCACGGCATCAGCAGCCTCGTGACCCTCTTCACCAACGGAGGTTCCCGCGACCGCAGCGTTGACGAGAACATAGCCCCGATTCCCGGCATCCACAACAGCATCTGGGCGCAGACCCCCGGCATCGAAACAGTCAACGACCCATCGCAGTGGGGATGGGTGAAGGAATATGAGCAGGATGTGCTCCGCCATTTCAAGGACGACAGCCGCATCATCGCGTGGTGTCTCTACAATGAGCCTGAGAACGTCCCTGCCTGTCACACCTACCCTCTGCTCAAGAAGGTCTTTGAGTGGGCCCGCGAAATCGACCCGTCCCAGCCTCTCACGGCTCCGATTTATACCCGTCCCCTCAGCGGCAGCGGCAACCTCACCACACGGTTCCCGACGGTGACCTACCTCTGCGAGAACTGCGACGTGCTGAGCATCCACTGCTACCAGCCGGCTGACGAGATGCAGCGCTTCATAGACCTTATGAAGACTTTCAACCGGCCGATTTTCTGCACCGAGTACCTTGCCCGTCCGTTCGGCAGCACTTTCGAGACAGTGCTTCCTGTTCTTAAAAAGGAAAAGGTGGCGGCCTATGATTTCGGACTCGTCAAGGGCGCGATGCAGTGCCACTACGAGTGGAACAAGGCCGATGCGGACGGCAACAAGATTCCGTTCACCGAGGAGCCTGCACTCTGGTTCCACGACATCCTCTACCCCGACGGGACACCGTACAACGCCGCCGAGGTCGAGTTCATCAAATCGATGACTAAGAAGAAATAAATAAGTCAAATCATTTCCCCGGCGGCATCGCCTCTTCTGGTATGTCGTTGGGGATTTTATCCATATGGTTTTGAATTATTGACTTGCCGGTTTACTTACCGGAAGCCAATATTATTAAAATTGAAATTGGGCAATGAAAGCATATAACATCACTATAGTGGCGGCGTCCCTTCTCTTCGCGTTTGCGTCTTGCGGCAAGACAGACAATCCATCGGCAGGCAATGGAAACTCCGGCAATCCGGACACCCCGTCCGTG
>DJSA01000072.1:36238-43885 GCA_002438905.1 Bacteroidales bacterium UBA6346 | reverse complement strand
CTCCGGGCGACGGCAACATAGTCATGAAGTGGGAGAATGAGCCACAGCGCGTCTGCCCCGGAGCATACGCCCGTGTCCACAGACTGAACGACGGACGTTATATGCTTGTCTATTCCAGCGGCTCCGACGGCTATCTGCGCTTCAGCACCGACGACTGCCGCACATGGTCGCAGCCGGCCAAGGTCTTCATTGCCACCACCTTCAAAAGCGCCGCTGGAGTAAACGTTGCCAACGCCGAGTTCGCCCAGCTCAGTGCCGACAACCCTCACCGTCCGAACCGCATCATCTATGCGGCGAACCTCCGCCCGAAGAACAAAAAGACGACTAAGACCCCATATTCCATAGCCATCATCACTTCCGATGACAACGGTGCAAAATGGAGCGAAATCAATGAAATCTATGCCTCGCGGACGTGGAGCACCGATGTCGAGAAGGGCTGCTACGAACCGTTCGTTCTCGAACTTCCGGACGGCACGGTTCAGATTTATTTCGCCGACGAGACTCCGTACTACAAGGACGGCCTCCACTATCAGAACATCTCCGTCATGGAATCGTCCGATGGCGGCGACACGTGGACGAAGACCCCGCGCGTGGTGTCCTACAACAGCAAGTGCCGTGACGGAATGCCCGTTGCGATGCTCCTGAAAGACAAGATTTATGTCGCTATCGAAGAAAACGGTCTCGGCCACCCGCATTTTCGTCCGAAAATCGTCTATAGCGACGTCGCCGATAACTGGAAGATGCCTGTTCTCGGCACCTCCGCCTACCGCTTCAACCCACTCAAGACCCCTATTGACAGCGACCGCATCTACGCGGGAGCGCCCTATCTGATTCACACGGACAACTACCTTGTCCTTGCCTACCTCAGTTCCGAAGGAGCCGCCGAGCCCGGTTCAAAGAACGCCACGATGGAGTTCACCATATGCGCCCTGAACGAGATCACCCGTGACGGCAAGTTCTCCGGCAAGATGCGCGGGAAGTTCCGCCCGTTCACCATTGACCAGACCACGGACCGCGCCCTCTGGGGCTCTCTCTGCGACCTCGGAGATGACACCATCCTCGCCGTCACGGAATGGAATGGCGAGGTTTGGATCCATCGCGGCCGCATCGTCACCGAAAAGGAATAAATCCCGTCTCCTCAAAATTTATTTCCCCGTTTTTCCGGAAATCCTCACAATTCACGGAATTCGCTTGTACCAGACGCGAAAAGTAGTGCGCAGAAAAATCTTCTGAAATCCCTTACCCCTAACGTCCTGCGGCGCGGCGGATTGAGGCGATGTTGTCAAGATCGCTGATGTCATCGCGGTCGGTGACGATGAGAGCCGGTTTCTTGCCCTTGCAGAAGTCGCCCGAACGCTTTGCTTCAGTGTTGTTGAAGCCTATCTTGCGGCTGCCTCGCGGCTCTTCAGTGACAACTTCGCCCTCTTCGGAGAGGGTAGGGACATATTCGAAATCCGGCGGAATGACAATGAGGTTGCCGTTGTCGCCGGCGAGGCCTTCTAGATCCATGCGGAAGCCAGTGGCTATGGCAGTGATGTTGATGCGGTCGCCGAAATCTTCGGAATAATCCCAGACGATGCCCTTTTTGAAGCGGTTGGCATTGCCGATATAATCAGTTATGAGGCTGTCTATGTTGTCGAGTTCCTCCATCCTGACACCATGCTCATTGTAGCCAACGGTTATGTTCAGGAGAACGTTCTTCGCCGTCGTGAGGTCGTGGTCGTTGAGTAGGGGAGACTCAAACGCACCGCGCACTGCATCCTGCAGACGGTTCTCTCCCGTTCCCGTTCCGCAGCCCATCAGTGCCATTCCGCTGTTGGTCATCATCCTCTTCACATCGCGGAAGTCCACATTGATGTGACCCTTCTTCTTGATGATTTCGATGATGCCGCGAACGGCCGTGCAGAGTACTTCGTCCGCCATAGGGAAAGCATCCTGGGCCAGCATCTTTGCGTAGTGCTTGTAAAGTTTCTCGTTGTCAATTATCAGGAGGCTGTCAACGTTCTTCTCCATCTCCATGATTCCGTCAAGAGCCTTGGTCATGGACTCGTTGCCCTCATTGCGGAACGGGATCGTGACCACTCCGACCGTGAGAATGCCGCGCTTCTTAGCCATTGACGCGATGACCGGCGCAGCTCCGGTTCCGGTTCCTCCTCCCATTCCCGCGGTGATGAACAGCATGTCCGTCTGGTCGGCAAAGACCTTATCCTCAATTTCTTTCTCCGACTCGATTGCCGCATTGCGCCCCGCAACGGGGTCGCATCCGGCTCCGAGCCCTTCACCGAGCTGTATCTTCACCGGCACGGAGCAGTTTCCCAGAGCCTGCGAGTCGGTGTTGCAGACTATGAAGATGCAGCCCTCGATATCCTGGCGGAACATATAGTCAACGGCATTGCAGCCGCCTCCTCCCACGCCTATGACCTTTATCGTGGAACTCTTCGGCACCCAATTCGTCGGCACCACCCCTATCATATTGTCAAAATCTCCGTTCATAATCTTTCCTCCTTGAATCATACCATGTTACCCTCTGTCGCTTCCATCGTCCATCATGTTGAGAATGTTGTCGCAGGTGGAGCCTATCCTGTCCTCTATGCCCTTTGTCCATTTCGCAAAGATGCTCGGCCTCTTTTTCTTATCCTCCCGTTTCTTGCTCTCCTCCTCCTTGCGCAGCCGTTCCTCCTCGCGCCTTTTCTTCTCTTCAATTTCCTCTTCGGTCATAAGTCCCGGAATTATGCCCGCCTTGTGCTCCTGTTCAGTCGGCTGGTCCGGAACAGCCGGTGTCTCTGCCACCTCCTGGCTGTCCTTGTGGAAGGCACAGTTTAGCGATGTCTCCGGGATAGCTGCCTTTACAAGTCCTATGGCAGTCGTTGCCGATGGTGTGTTGTCGCCGGTGCAGCAGTTGTAGAGCCCCTTGAAATTAGGCTTGCCGATGCGCACATTATATCCCGAGATTTCAGTTATCAAGTTTGCGAGGTTCGTCATCTGCGCCCCTCCTCCCGTGACTACAATGCCGCTTTGGAGCTTGTCCGCGAATTTGCTGAGTCCTATTTCGTAAAGCATTGCTGCGATTATCTCCTCCTCGCGCGCCGTGATTATTTCCGACAGATACTTCACCGAAAGCCTTTTGTCCTGCTCTCCGTTTTCGCTCTGGAGCAGCAGCTGTTTTTCGCTGAGGTTCATGAGTTTTTCCGGGATGCATGCGCCATAGGCAAGCTTGATGCTTTCCGCTAGCGATGTCCTGATGTTGCTCTCTATCTGTATGTCTTTCGTCACGTTGATGCCACCAAACGGGATTGATGAATAGTAGCGTAGTACATTCTTGTAATATATTGACAGCGAGGTACATCCTCCGCCGAAATCAATCATCGCCACGCCATTGCTCATTTCCGATGGAAAAAGCACGGCGTTCGCTGTGAGCTGTGGCACGAAATATTTTTTAAGCGAAACTATTCCGGCCGACTTCATCACCCTGTCAATCCTGTCAAGTGACGACTTGTTTCCGATGAAAATCTTGAAGTTGCCCTCGAGCACCTTGCCGGACATACCGATGACATCGTCCTCAATCAACTGGAATTCCTCGCTCGTCGAGAATGACTGAGCCACGGCTCCATACACGGCCTCGCGCTCCGGGTCTTCAAGCGGGTAGCTGTCCTGCGCGAAACTCTTCAACTCCTCGATTTCGCTCTCCGAAATGTAACTGTCCGGATCCCGGGTGTCATTCCTTGCGGAGTTCTCCTCCGTCCGCACATAAAAGCGCGGCATTCCGACCACAGCCCCCGTGATCTTGATCCCGAGTATGTCCTCCGCATCCGCAATCGCCGTCTTCAGCTGCTGGGCAACCTTCGCCTCGTTCAGAATCCTGCTGCATCTCATCCCCGCTGCCGGGGTCTCCTTGTAGTAGATAAGCCGCGTGTCATTGCCGCTGACGCATGCCACCGCGAGCGCAATCTTGAACGTTCCGAAATCAATTGAAACTATATACCTATCGTCCATAAGTTTTAATTTTTATTTGCAAACAATCTGTCCGTCAAATCTCAGATCCACCTGTCTGTACTCCCTTTTCAACGGAAGTATCATACGGTAATATTTCTCCATCTTCCCGAATTTATCTCCAACCCGTACCGGCTGTCCGAAAAGAAACCTCTCCTTTCCTGCGGACGGGACGAGAAGAACCTCTCCGTTGCCTGAGACATGAATCTGCGAAATTCTGTTTTTCCATTCGCTTTCCCTTATGTATTCCGCCATCCCGACGACCCTCATCAGCCATTCCCATTGCCCCTCATCCTCAATCTGTCCCTTGAAGCCGCGCTCTACCTTAATCGGAAAATCGCCGTCAACTACCTGAACCATAGAGGTGTAACTTCGCTGGAGCGGGAATATGTATCCGTCGGCGTCGGCATACCATCCATTTGCCGCGTTCTGAAATCTCACGATGGGAGTACGCTGCGTGACATCGATGTTGAGAAAACCATCACGTGTGAAATAGGCTTCGCAGTCGCGGATGACGCTCTTTTTTTCGAGCAGGCGTTCCATCGAGCCGAGATCGAGACTGTCAGCGAACACTCCCGTGACATCGCCGTAATTTGCCGCAAGAATCCTTTTTACGTCTCCTTCAGACACAAATCTGTTCACGCTGCTGTCTTTCACAACCACATGCACGCCACCGCATTCCATCCGCGACTGCCTCTGCGCCCCGCAGATGTAGAGCGCGACAACAGCCGCCACAGCCAGGACCGCGACGCAGCAGAGTACTGTATTTTCGACCTTTTTGTTCATTATATATCACTTAACGGGCTCGATTTTCTTATATATATATCAATTGGTGGGTTTGAGAAGGATTTTTGAGGATAGATTCATTCTCGAAGAGGAAGTGTACCGGGCGTACATGACCGATGAAAGAATGAATATAGACCAAAAAGACTCTCAAACCCTTTTGTTTAGCATGTCGGTGATTTGGGGTATAAAGCGGTCAATATTGCCCGCCCCGAAAGTAATCAGCGTGTCAATCTTCTCATTCTCAAGGTAATCCATCAGCATCTCCTTCTTCAACAAAACCTTCTCCGGAGCCGTCACCTTGTCGAAAATTAGACGTGAACTCACTCCCGGAATCGGTTCCTCGCGGGCAGGGTAGATGTCGAGCAGAATCAACTTGTCCACGGCGCTCAATGCCTTTGCAAATTCATCGGCGAAATCGCGTGTCCTCGTGTAGAGATGCGGTTGGAATATGGCAGTGAGGCGCCTTCCGGGGAATATGTCCCTCATTGAGCTTATTGCGGTGCTGATTTCGTTTGGATGATGCGCGTAATCGTCTATATATGCGCAGCCGGGGCGGTTTACGTGTATGTCGAAGCGGCGCTTCACGCCGAGAAATGTGCCGAGGGCATGCCTTATAGCTTCATGGTCAATGCCGTAGACAATCGCGATTGCCGATGCTGCGACGGCATTCTCGACGTTCACCCAGCCCGGAATCCCCACGCGGCAGTCCTTGATGACCCCATCGGGAAAGTTCAGGTCGAAGGTGAAATAGCCGCACTCGTCCTTGCGCAGGTTATCGGCATAGAAGTCTGCGCGCGGGTCATTGTAGGAATAGCGCATGATGCGGGCCTTCGTGTGGTTCGGGGTGATGTCAAGCCCGAGCTTTGTTATGACCGTGCCGCTGACCTGCCCAGCAAATGCCTGGAACGCCTCGTGTACATGCTTGAGGTCGCCGTAGATGTCCAGATGGTCAGCGTCCATTGCCGTGATCACGGCAATCTCAGGGAACAACTGGAGGAAGGAGCGGTCGAACTCATCGGCCTCGGCGACTATCGTCGGATTGTGGCTCATGAGAAGGTTCGTGTCGTAGTTCTTGGAAATTCCCCCGAGGAAGGCTGTGCAGCCCACCCTGCTCTCTGTGAATATGTGCGCGAGCAGGGTGCTGGTCGTGGTCTTGCCGTGTGTGCCGGCAACGGCGAGGCAGCGTTGCCCCTTGGCTATTTCCCCGAGCGTCTTGGAGCGCTTGAGCAGCGTGTAGCCGTGCTCCTGCACATAGACAAGCTCCTTCAGGTCATGCGGAATCGCCGGTGTGTAGACGACGAGGGTGTTCTCGATGTCCTTCGGGATGAAGTCCGTGTTGTCCTCATAGTGCACTCCTATTCCTTCGGCAACAAGTTCGTCTGTCAGTTCCGACTCGGTCTTGTCATATCCGCTGACATTGCATCCCTTGAATTTATAGTATCTTGCGATCGCCGACATCCCTATGCCGCCGATGCCTATGAAGTATACGTTTTTATAATTGTTCATAATGTCCAGTTCTGTGGTCTCTGCACCAAAGTTATTTAAAATCAATCTGTTATCTAGAGACAGAGACTATGCTGTTTCAATATCTTATAAATTTCGTCCGCAATGCTCTGTGCCGCATTCGGAAGAGCCAGTTTCAGTGCGTTAGCTTCCATATCCTTAATCTTCTGCGGCTCTTCAAGCAGCGTGCAGGCCGTAGCCATCAGCTTCTCCGGAGCATCGGCATCTTTCACAATCATCCCGGCGCCCCTATTCACGAGTGCCATGGCGTTGTGGGTCTGATGATCCTCCGCCACGTTCGGTGAAGGCACGAATATCGCGGCCTTTCCGCAGGCACACAATTCCGAAACCGAGCTCGCCCCCGAGCGGGACACCACCGCATCCGCCACGGCGTAGGCCAAATCCATCCTTCCGATGAAGTCCATCGCCCTCACTCCTGCCAGAGCCTTTCCTCCAAGTCCTTCCGCCTCGGCCTTCCTCATGAACTCGTCCACGCTCTTCTTGTAGTACTTTCCGCATTGCCAGAGCACTTCGAGATTTTCGCCTCCGGGGCAGCCGTCCGAAATCCATTTCATAACCGAACGGTTCAGCGTACCGCTCCCGAGGCTTCCGCCGATGATGAGCAGGTGCTTCCGCTCCGGTGAGAGCCTGTAGAACTTCAGTCCTTCTTCCTTCATCTGCGGCGTGGCGGGGCGCATCGCGCTTCTTATAGGATTGCCTGTTATGACAATCCTCTCTGCCGGGAAGAACCGCTCCATCCCGCTGTATGCCACGCAGATGCAGTCAGCCTTTTTTCCCAGAATCTTGTTTGTCAGGCCTGCAAAACCATTCTGCTCCTGGATAAGAGTCGGCACGCCCATCCTCTGAGCTGCCCACAGCAGGGGAGCGCTGGCATATCCTCCGACTCCCACAGCGATGTCGGGCCTGAACTCGCGTATGATTCTCCGTGCCTCGGCAATGCTCTTGATCACCTTGTACGGTAACTTAAGGTTGCTCAGCGACAGCTTTCTCTGAAGTCCGGCAATCGGCAGTGCCACAATCTTGTAGCCGGCCTCCGGAACCTTGTTCATCTCCATCCTCCCTTCGGCTCCGACAAATAGGATCTCCGTCTCCGGGTTGAGTTTCCGAAGCCTATTCGCGATTGAAAGCGCCGGGAATATGTGCCCGCCCGTGCCTCCGCCGCTGATTACTACCCTTATTTTTCTATAGTTCATAAATCCTCCTTTTTCATTTTCCTCGTGGGACATCCTTTGCTAAAAATCCCCCGTGTCCGCAGAGATCGTTTCTTCCACCGGTCTTCCGTGCTCGATGTCCGCCTCGCGCTCCTGTTCGCTCGTCTCCTTCCATGCCATCTTGCTGATGGACAGG
>DJSA01000072.1:24022-36171 GCA_002438905.1 Bacteroidales bacterium UBA6346 | reverse complement strand
CCGTGGCTTATCAGCGGCAGCGTCTGTCCCGTGAGCAGTCCAGTGTCTAGGTTGATGAATATGTGCATAAACGCCTGTCCCACAATTAACAGCACCAGACCGCCCACAGCAGTCTGCGCGAATGTGTCTCGGCAGTTCTTCACTATTATTGATCCCCTCGACAGAAGGCTGAGATAGAGCACGATTATAGCAATTCCTCCGAAAAGTCCCGTCTCTTCGAGTATGAAACTGTACATGAAGTCTCCGTACATTACCGGCACGACATATTTCTGCGTGCTTCCACCGAAGCCCTTCGGAATCCCTCCCTCATGCACGGCAATCTTCGCTGCATACGGCTGCTGCATTTTCTGCAGGATTTTTTTGTATTCCTTGGAAGTTTTTCCGTATGTGGACTTTGCTTCAAAAAGCTCGTCAATTGTAGGGTGCTCAAAGGTGCGTGACAAACCGGTAGCTATTCTTGAAAATAACTTGCCGTCCGAAAGTTTGTAAATCCCGTAGGCACCTCCAAGCAGAGCGACTCCAAGCAGCGCAAGCAGTGCTATGTACTTGAAGTCCACCCCTCCTATGAGCACCGTCATCACCATTATGCCTCCTATGAAAAGGGCGCTGGAATTGCTTCCCGGAAGAATCATTCCAGTGATGACCACGCAGGGAATCAAAATGTAGAATATGAGTTCCGCCCATTTTTCCTCCATGAATCCGAACAGCCTCCGGTCATGTTCCTTCCCGACGTAGATGTTCAAGGCAGCGAGTTTCTTGGACAACTTGAAACTGTCTTCCTTGTAGGCCTTGCAGGCCCATGCGAGATACATCACCATCGCTACCTTCACAATCTCGAAGACATGAATCTGAATTTTCCAGATTCTGATTGTCCTCCAGGCATCATTGAGCTGTTCCGCCTTAAAAGTGAATGAACCGACGCTGAAGTTGAAATGGCTCAGAAGCATCGCCAACAGGAAAAGGGAAATGATAAACCCGGTTTTCGACAGAGTTTCAAACAGTTTTATGCTCGGGATCAGATAGATTATGAATATGAGCACGAGCCCTCCAGCACACACCCACAGATGTTTGGTCAGCAGGTCTATGCGTGTCGTGTTGCTGTCGAGAGCCAACAGCGATGTGGAACCGGAGATTGCAATCATCGAAATCATTATGAGCAGCAGCACGACCATCCAGACGACCTTGTCGCCCTTGATCCTGCCGAACACATTCCACCATTTTCCGGTGCCCACTGTCGTTTCCTGTTCCATATTATGTCTTTATTAACATTTGTGATGTATTTTTGAACCGGATTTTTCGCTTCGCGCCACTTTTCTGCGTTCGGCAAAACAAACAAGTTTGCTTTGCTCTCACTTAACGAAAAGGTTCCGTTTTATGAGGAGTTTGTTGGGACCAAATAACGAATAAAACGTGAAAATATGGTCAAAAAGACGCTCAAATGCCTACAGCTTTCTTACTTCGTCCTTAAATTGCTCGCCTCTATCCTCGTAATTCTTAAACAGGTCAAAACTTGCGCAGCAAGGGGAGAGCAGCACCACATCTCCGTTCTTCGCGAGCCGGCTTGCCATCTGCACCGCGTCATGGGCTGACGTTACATCGTAAATCTCCGGTACCACGCCCTCGAACGAATCGTGGAACTTCTTGTTGTCCAGTCCCATGCAAATCATTGCCTTCACCTTCTCGCGGGCGAGCGGCACGAGGCTCGAATAGTCGTTCCCCTTGTCAGTTCCGCCCACAATCCACACGACCGGCCGCGTCTGGCACTCAAGCGCATACCACGCAGAATCCACGTTTGTCGCCTTTGAGTCGTTGATGTAGAGCACACCGCCCACGCTCAGCACATTCTCAAGTCTGTGCTCCACCGGCTTGAACGACGAGAGCGCCTCGCGTATGGTCTTGTTGTCGATGTCCATCACCTTTGCCGCAATCGCCGCCGCCATGGAATTATACACATTGTGCTTCCCGCCGAGCGCCAATTCGCGGATGTACATATCGCATTCGCTGTCCTCGTAGCGGATTATGATTTTGTCGTCCTTGACGAACGCGCCCTGAGGAACTTCCGTTTTCTGCGTGAACGGGAGCTGCTTGGCCTTAACCACAATCTTGTTGAGGTGGTTCACCGTAATCTCATCGTCTGAGCAGAATATGAAGCAGTCATCTGGGTTCATGTTGCGGGTGATGCGGAACTTCGCCTTCACGTAGTTCTCCATCTTGTGGTCGTAGCGGTCGAGATGATCTGGGGTTATGTTTGTGATGATGGCGATGTCCGCCTTGAAGTCATAGACGTTGTCCAACTGGAAACTGCTGAGCTCCAGGACATAGATGTCGAAGTTCTCGGTGGCCACCTGATAGGCGTAGCTCTTGCCGATGTTGCCGCCGAGCCCGACGTTCAGCCCCGCCTGCTTCAAAAGATAGTAGATGAGCGAGGTCGTTGTCGTCTTGCCGTTGCTTCCGGTGATGCAGATTTTGCGCGCCTTGTCGTAACGTCCGGCGAATTCGATTTCCGAGATTATATGCGTCCCCTGCGCCGTAAGTTTCTGAACCATAGGCGCGGTGTTCGGTATGCCGGGGCTCTTGATGACCTCGTCCGCATTGAGAATCTTTTCTTCCGTATGCCGGCCGCTCTCGAAAGGAATGTCCCATTTTTTCAGGACTTCGACATATTTCTCCGCGATGTTTCCCTTGTCAGAAAGGAAAACGTCGAATCCCTTGACCTTCGCGAGCACAGCGGAACCCACTCCGCTCTCTCCGCCACCTAAAACTACAATCCGTGACATATTATCAAAATTTTCTATTATCAGTTTTTTACTTCAGTTTTTTCTTATACAACCGCCCAGCGATGATGTGCGATAAAGGGATGAAGTGCAAGGCTTGCGGCGAAGTCCAACCCGGAGCAGCCTTGTGGCTGTGAGGATTTGGACGAGCCGCGTAACGCAGCAATTCGCCCTTTATCGTGCATCATCGGATCTTCAACATTGCGATAGTTGCAACCGCCAGCATAACCCCCACAATCCAGAACCTCATCGTAATCTTCGCCTCTGGCTGAGCCTTCTTCGGCGACTGAATCAGTGCCGGAATGCCCTCCTTCTGGAAATGGTGGTGAAGCGGAGCCATTCTGAAAATTCGTTTTCCCGTCCCCGTGCGCTTCTTCGTGTATTTGAAGTATGCCCTCTGCATCAGCACCGAAAGGCTTTCGACGAAGAAAATCCCGCAGAGCACCGGCAGCAGCAGCTCCTTGCGGATAAGCACCGCGCCGACTCCTATCACGCCGCCTATCATCAGACTGCCAGTGTCGCCCATGAACACCTGCGCCGGGTAGGAATTGTACCACAGGAACGCGATG
Source organism: Bacteroidales bacterium UBA6346 (assembly GCA_002438905.1). Taxonomy (GTDB): domain Bacteria; phylum Bacteroidota; class Bacteroidia; order Bacteroidales; family UBA932; genus Cryptobacteroides. The sequence goes on along the minus strand of DJSA01000072.1, from coordinate 32,828 downwards.
AGCGCCCCGACGAATGCGGACATGAACACTGCAATCTCACCGCTTCCGGGGATGTACATGATGTTGAGGTAAGCTGCATTGTTTATGTTTCCTCCGAGGTATGCCATAAGTCCGAGAACGACTCCCACGATGGCCGACGAGCCTCCGGCCAGACCATCGATGCCGTCGGTGAGGTTGGTTCCGTTCGAACAGGCGACGATGACGAGGGTGATCATGATCACATATATTCCCCATTTCGTGTACCACTCCCACTCTCCTGTGAACGGCGTCAGCCAGGCATAGTCGAACTCGTTGTTCTTGACGAACGGAATGGTCGTTGTCGTCCCGAGGTCACTTCCGGTCATCCACACGGACAGAGCGACTCCCAAGCCGAGCAGTGTCTGAAAAATCAGTTTCTTCCTTTCGCTCATACCCTCCTTGTTGTGCCTGTAGACCTTGATGTAGTCGTCATAAAATCCGATGCCTGCGCACCAGAGGGCACTTGCAATAAGTGTTATCGTGAATCTGTTCGTGAGGTCGCACCAGAGGAGAACACCGGTGAGGAGAGCAAGGAGAATTATGATTCCTCCCATAGTCGGAGTGCCTTTCTTGGAAATCTGTCCCTCAAGTCCGAGATCGCGGATTGTTTCTCCAATCTGTTTTCGCTGAAGCCATCCGATGATGTGCTTGCCCGCGATGACTCCCACAAGCAGGGAAGTGAAGCAGGCCATCAGGGCACGGAAAGAGATGTAGTTCATCAGCCCCTGTCCCGGTATGTTGAAATCCTTGAGTGCTTCGAATATATGGTATATCATATTTTTCTGTAATTATGTCTTTTTTCAATCACTTCCCGTTCGGATCCGCCAGCCGTTCAGAATCCGTTCATTCTGTCAGTTCGCTGAAAATGCCGTTCACTATCTCCTTCTCATCGAAATGTCGTTTCTCCGTCCCAATGATCTGATAGGTCTCATGCCCCTTGCCGGCGAGAAGAATCACGTCTCCGAGCTCCGCTGTCATGATTGCCGTGCGTATTGCCTGTTCACGGTCCTCGATGAACAGCGACTTGGCACGCCCGCTCAAATCAAACCCAGCCTTTATCTCGGCGATGATGTCAGAAGTTCTCTCCGTGCGGCTGTTGTCTGACGTGACATAGATCCTGTCGGCATATTTCTGCGCCACAGCCGCCATTTCCGGGCGTTTACTTCTGTCCCTGTCTCCTCCGCAGCCGAAAAGGCAAATGAGCCTGCCTCCGCAGTTTATGTCCTTGAGGGTCTTGAGCACATTCTCAAGCGCGTCAGGCGTGTGCGCATAGTCGATTATTACGGTAATGTCCTTCGGGCCGTGCAGGGTTTCGAGCCTTCCCGGAGCCGATTCCAGCTTGCTGAGTGCCACGAGTGCCTCCTCCGGTCTTGCTCCGAGGACAACAGCTGTGGTGTAAATCGCGAGCAGATTGTAGGCGTTGTGCTGTCCGATGAGCGGAGTCCAGCACTCTGTCCCATCGATTTTCAGAAGCATCCCGTTGAAACTTTCCTCAAGAATGCGGCAGGTGTGGTCAGCGAGCGAGCGGCAGGAGTAGCGTACGATATGTGCCCTGCAGTTCTGAACCATAACCTCGGCATTTCTGTCATCGATGTTGATGATTGCGTATGCGTCCTTTGAAAGGCCATCGAAGAAAAGTTTCTTGCAGCGGAGGTACTCGGCGAAGGTCTTGTGGTAGTCGAGGTGGTCGTGCGTGAGGTTAGAGAATATCCCCGCGCAGAAGTTCAGCCCAGCGACCCTTTCCTGCTCAAGTCCTATGGAACTGACTTCCATGAAGCAGAACTCGCATCCGCACCCGCACATTTCACTGAGAAGGGCGTTTATCGTAATCGGATCAGCGGTCGTGTTTGCCGTCTCGCTGCGCTTTCCTGCAACGTAATTAGCTATGGTAGAGAGCAGTCCGCAGCTGTATCCGAGCGATGTGAACAAGCGGTAGAGCAGCGTCACCGTCGTGGTCTTTCCGTTGGTGCCGGTGATTCCGACAAGACGCAGGCGACGCGAAGGGTTGTCGAACCATGCGGATGCGATGTGCCCGAGGGCATGTCTTGTTGATTTTACCTGCACGAGGACAACGCTCCAGTCAGTGTTTCCGGCTGCATCTTCTCCGCAGGAAGTTCTGGTGCACCTTTTTCCTGCGTCATCCGCCTTTCCGAATGAAAATCCCGCTTCCGCGAGCGACTTCTCTGCTGCTGACTTGCTGTCATAGACGATGACCTTCGCTCCGGCAGCGACAGCCATTCCGATGAAATCGTGCCCGTCACAGGCCGCACCATGCACGGCGATGAACGCACATCCCAGCGTGACCTTCCGCGAGTCGCTGCATATCCCCGAAACTTCCGTCCCGAGCGCAGCCTCACTGCCAGTCCCGCAGTTTCCGATCCGCTCAATCGCCACGACTCCGCACTCTTCCGTCAATATGTCCCTTAATGTCTTCATATTCCTTTATTTCTCAGTTCCTTGCATCATCATTCGGCATCAACGAACGTGTTATCCAATTTCATTTCAGCACAATCGTCACAGTCCCGCCCCGTTCGAGTTTTGTTCCGGCGGAGGGCGACTGCCTTGCCACATGTCCAACCCCGCTGAACCGGCATCTGTAGCCGCTGTTCTCAATCATGTACAGAGCCTCGTTCAGCCCCATGCCGGTTAGTTCAGGCACATAGACCGGTGCATTCTTTCCGGTGACCAGCACCTTTTCCGAGGCCTTGGGCATGGCTTGCACCTCGCTGACTTCCTCCCTCCATCTTGGGTCAAGCGCGTAAATCTCGTTCACGACCTCCTTGAAAGCCTCAGCCGGGCGCGTGCCTCCGTAGTAGGCCTGCTTTGAAAGTCCGGAATAGACCACCACAATCGCCGAATACACAGGTTCTTCCGATGGGAAGAATCCCACAAACGAGCCCTGGTTGCGGCGCCGTCCGTCCTTGCTTTCGTATGGTTTGGCGTTGTTGAGCCTCGTGGCGGCGTCCAGCATCATTCGTGAAGTTCCCGTCTTTCCGGCCACGCTGCATTTCGCGCTCTTCAGCCTTGAGCCGGTTCCGCGAGTCACCACACTCCTGAGTGCCCGCGTCAGCGTGTCGGCCGTTGCCCTGCTGCAGATGGAGCTGTTCAGCGATGTCGGCTTTGCCTTTCGCACCGTCTTGCCGTTCTCAAGAATCTCGTCTACTATGTAAGGCTTCACAAGGTTGCCCTTGTTGGCTATGGCGTTGTAGAACGCGAGCGTGTGCAGAGGGGTAACCTCGGCCGCATATCCGTAGGCGATGGAACCGAGATCAGTACTTGTCCACCCCTTGCTGTCAGGATTCGGAATTGATGCTTTCGCCATCCCTTCTATGTCAAACTTCCAATTGGTCCCGAAACCATAGTCATAATACCTGCTGATGAATTCCTTTGGGTTGTTTCTGTAGTTCTCAAGCGCGATGTAGGTGAACACATAGTTCGACGACATCTCAAGTCCCTCAAGCACCGAGATGCTGTTTCTCTTGTGCTTCTGCTCGTATTCTACGATATGCTTGTCTTTAGGGAAGTTCTTGATTTTTCCGTGGTTGGTCGGAATTCTTGTCCCGAGCCGGACCTTTCCGTCCTCAATCTGCGTCATGAGACCGACGGTCTTGAACACAGAGCCAGGCTCGGTGGCCTGGGTCAGCGCGATGTTATATGTCTCCTCGAACTTGCCGTTCTTTCCCTTGTGAAGATTCACCATCGCCTTAATAGCTCCGGTCGCGACCTCCATCACAATCATGCATGCATCATCGATGTTGTCGTCATTTTCCACCTGTTTCCTCAAAGCTCTGTCCGCAATGTCCTGAATGTCAATGTTAAGCGTTAGCTTTACATCGTGACCATTCTTGACTGGCACAGAAACGCTGTCGGCATCGAGCACCCACATCCTGTCGTCAACCATCTTTCTCCATTCGATGCCCGGCTTGCCGTGAAGCTCGTAATTGTAACTGCCCTCGATTCCCTTTGCCCTGCTTCCCTCATCGTTATTCCTCACATACCCGATGGTTCTGCGGGCAAGTTCCCCGTACGGGTAGTCCCTTCCGTATTTCGGGGTTATGATGACACCTCCATCGTACTGCTTCCGGTTTGCCAGCGGAAGTCTCTTGAGTTCCATCATCGTCGCGTAGTCTATGTTGTCGGCGATTTTGAGGGTCTTGCTGACTTTGGGCTCATTGGAGAGTCTGCGCTTGAAAATCTCATTCTCGAAATATGACGCCGAACTGCCATCTTTCAGGACCCCAGGCAGCGCATGGGTGAACTTCTTCGCGTCCTGCCGCCATTCCCTTTCCAGTGTCACTCCCTTCGCTTCGCCGGTTTTCTTGTCCTTGTCCGTCAGTGTCTTGTAGTATTCTTTCCTGACGCCGCAGTCGATGTCGACCCTGTATGTCGGTATCGTGATTGCTAGCAGACGCCCCTCGCAGTCAAGTATGTCGCCCCTCTGCGGCTTTATGACGTGCCTGTTGGCCTGGAGCTTGAAGTCGTTCAGTGCCAGGCATCTCGGATCCGGTTCCCAGAAATATTGTAGGTAGATGATTCTTCCAATGGCAACGAATGCGGACAAGGCAAAGATGGCCGTGGCGACAAGAAGCCATCTTGCCGTCACATTGTTCTTTCCCGTATTTTCCGTTTTCTTTGTCATAGTCAGTTTCCTTTCAACTCAATCGCCTGTTTTCTGAGCGGCTTCAGATCCGAGCCCGACTTTTCGAGCATATCCTCCACCGTGGTGTATCTGTAGAGGGATACCATTTCCCTATATTTGCTTGAATACACAATCTTCGCGGATTCCAGTTCCTTCATCCTTTTCTCCCTGACAATCAGCGTTCTGTCCACATAGTAGCTGAGCACTATGCTGATAGCGCAGACCGCAAAGGCGAAGATTATGTGCGGCAGATACCTGTGGACTCCGAGCTTCAGTAGGATGTCCCCGCGTCCTATCGTGAGGAACGCATTCTTGAGCCATGTCAGAAATTTCTTCATAGTCCAGTCCCTCCCGTCAGATCTTTTCCGCCACACGCAACTTTGCGCTCCGGGCGCGCGTGTTTCCCGCAATCTCCTCCTCCTGTGGCAGTATCGGCTTCCTGTTCACCGCAGTGAGCGGAATGTCGGCTTTCCCATAGATGTCCCTATGAACCTCACCCTCTATGTTTCCGGCCTTGATGAAGTTCTTCACCATACGGTCCTCAAGCGAGTGGTAGGTGATCACGACTAAACGTCCGCCCGTCCGCAGCGATTCAGCCGCACCCGAGAGGAACTTCTCCAGTGACTTCATCTCCTGGTTCACCTCGATGCGCAGAGCTTGATAGACCCTCGCGAGTTCTTTGTGCTCGGCGAATTTAGGCAGGCAAGGGGCTATTGCCTCGTTCAGCTGCGTGGTGGTCTCTATTGCCGAAGTCTTTCTCGCGCGGACGATAAGCGATGCCATCTTCCTGCTTTGCCCCACCTCTCCGTACACCCGGAGAATCTTCTCTATTTCAGCCTCTTCGCGGGAATTGACGATCTCGGCGGCGGTCACGGCAGCCTCGGTGTTCATCCTCATGTCCAGCGGCGCGTCGTAGCGAAAGGAAAAACCGCGCTCTGCTGTGTCAAACTGATGGGACGAGACACCGAGGTCTGCCATAATGCCGTCTATTCCGTTCTTATAGCCCTCGAAAAGGATAAAATTATGTATGAACCTGAAATTGTTCCTGATTAGCGTGAACCTGCTGTCTTCCGGAGCGTTAGCGAGAGCATCGGCGTCACGATCGAACGCGATGAGCCTCCCATCGGCGTCAAGTGTAGACAGAATGCCGCGCGAATGTCCCCCGCCCCCGAATGTGGCATCGGCGTAAACTCCTGACTTGTCGGTAATTAATGCTTCGATGCACTCCCTGAGCATCACAGGGTTATGGTATTCGGACATTTCCCGGGCCTCCTATCCTAAATCGGACAGTGCCTCGGCTATAGAAAGATACTCCTCGTCCGAAATCTCCGATGCCGCGAATTTCTCCTTGGCCCAGATTTCAATCTTGTAGTCGTTGCCTGAGAACACAACTTCCTTTGTGACACCTATTCTTTCAAGAAGGCTCTTGGGTACGGTAAAGCGTCCGACCTTGCCGTCCAGTTCCACCTGGGCGCAGTCGCGCATATACTTTCTCCAGAACGCAGCGTGCTCCTTCTTGAGGAAATTGACCTTTCCCTTCAATTCCTCGGACTGACGCCCCCATTCCTGACTGGTGTACATCTCAAGACAATCCTCAAAGATGTTCTTTTTGATGACGAACCTCTGGCTTTCGTCGGACGGCAGAAGGGCCTTGAAGCCGGCAGGGAACACGAGACGTCCCTTGTCGTCAACCTTGGCTTCATATTGTCCGATGAAAGATACCATATTTTCCCTTTTCCTTTTTACGCTACGCTCCGCAAAGATAGGAAATGTTTTCCATTTTCTTCCACTTTATTCCAAAATATTCCACGAAAATTTCTAAATTTGGAGTGCGTTTGCCGGTTGGTGAATGAGGGATGTTGCGTATATAATGCACCGAGTGCCTTCAAACGCCGTTTTGAGCAGGCTAAGCCGTATTTTTAGGATTCAAATGATTGTGAAACAATAACCAATGGATATGAGAAAATTAGGGTATATATTGACCTCTGTCATCGCCGTGACAATAATTTTGTCCTGCGGACAGCGGAGAGGGGAGAATGCGTCAGCCTCGGCCGGGACTGAAGAACCAGAAATCGTGTGGCCTCTCGGCTTCGCGACGGACACCTTGCAGGTTGATACGCTCCGGGTTCGTGACGGACAGACTCTCTCGAAACTTTTTTCCGGACTCGGACTTTCGGATCGCGCTGCCTACGACCTTGTTCAGGCTTCGGACTCGGTCTTCCCGGCAAGGGCGCTGCGCAGCGGACGCGACTGCTTCGCCTACACAGCCGACACCCTCGGACTTCGCTATCTCGTCTATGAGAAGGATAGGGTCAATTCCGTGGTTTTCAAATGTTTCCCGCCTTACGGGGCCTGGAATGTCGAGAAGGAGGTGACCGTTGAACGGAAATATGCCGATGTCACGATAAATTCGTCACTTTGGGTCGATATGAAGAATGCCGGAGCCTCGCCGCTTCTGATTCTCTCGCTGTCTGATGTGTATGCGTGGACGGTGGATTTCTTCGGGCTTCAGAAAGGGGACAGATTCAGGGTCGTCTATGACGAGCGGTCCGTTGAAAATGAGGTTCTCGACATCGACACCATCCGCGTCGCCCAGTTCATTCGGGAGACCGACACCCTTGCCTGCTACATGTTCAACCAGGGTGACGGCGGCAACATCTACTGGAACGAGAAGGGGGAGAGCATGCGCAAGGCCTTCCTCAAGGCTCCGCTGCATTTCACGCGAGTCAGTTCCGGATTTTCTTATGCCCGCAGGCATCCGGTCACGCGCCGCGTCCAGCCGCACACAGGGGTCGATTACGCTGCTCCCAAGGGCACCCCAGTGATGTCAATCGGCGACGGCACCGTGCTGTCTGTCAAGTATGAAGGGGCCGGCGGCAACACCGTCCGCATCCGTCACAACAGCGTCTACACCACCGCCTACCTCCACCTCAGCGGCTACGGCAAAGGCATCCGCACCGGCGCCCGCGTCCGTCAGGGTCAGGTCATCGGCTACGTCGGCTCCACAGGCCGCTCCACAGGCCCGCATCTTGATTTCCGCGTCTGGAAAAACGGCTCGCCCATCAATCCGCTCAAGATGCAGTCCCCGCCGGCCGAACCCCTCCGCCCCGCCTTCCGCGAGCAGTTCGACTCCGTCAAGGTGGAGATGAACCATCTGCTGTCAGGAAATGTTCTGAACTTGTCTAGTAGATAAATTACGAAATATCAAGAAGTTCTGCGCCTTTAGCGGTCAAAGGATATTTCTGACGGGGTGCCGTCTTCCTCCGCAGAGCCTATCAACATATAACGGTTCTTCAACTCATTCTTTTCTCCTAACATCAGGTTGCGGAAGAACTTGATGAGGAAAGACTTGTCCGGTTCAATGCCGTTGTTTAGATTTCTGTAATTGGCACGAACCAGAGCATTTCGGAAATACCACGAATTGTCTGCGAACAAATCGTTGTCAACATGAAAGCCAACGGTTCGTAAATACTTGATGATGAACACTGCCGTTGTTCTGGTGTTACCCTCTCGGAACGGATGGTTCTGCCAAAGAAGAGTGACGAAATCAACGATATGCTCAACAGTTTCATCCTCTGTCAGTCCTTTATAACTGAAATCCTTTTCCTGTTGAATGTCATATTTCAACGCCATCATTATGTCAGCTGCACGCCCGTATATTACAGTATCGCCCCGCAGCACCCACTCCTTCTTGCAGATGTCAAACGGACGAACCTCACCAGCGTGCTTAAACACGTCATCAAACAGATGTCTGTGGATATTAAGGAACTCCAAAGCGGTTAACGAGAAAGATTTCTCGCTCAGCAACTTTGTGATGTTTGCAGCAACACGGTCAGCCTCCTCCGTCTCCGGATCATTCTTGTCATGAGCGGTCTTGCTGATATAGTATGACTTCAGCTGCTCGCGCACATCATCAATTGTGATGTCTCCTTCAATATGCCTTACAGCCGTCTCCTTCAGATAGTCCGACACCTTCAGCCCATCCACATCCTGCAGGCCTATAGCCGCACGCCAAGCCGAAGCCTTCTCCCGCTTATGCGGTTCGGGTATCTGATCGTAAGCCTCAAAGTCGATATATAATTGTCTGTTCTCCATCGTTCGCGTTTGAGTCTAAGAAGCTGTTTTAATTTTTCTCACATTTATTTTTAT
>DJSA01000072.1:23786-23935 GCA_002438905.1 Bacteroidales bacterium UBA6346 | reverse complement strand
TCGCTTATCGAAAAGGTTCGTTCTTTTGGTGTCTTTTTGGCCATATTTCCCCATTTTGTTCACTTTGTGCCACTTTCTCACGTTCGGCAAAATGAATTTTTAATTCACTTTGCCGAACGTGAGAAAGGTTCGTCATTTAGCACCGCTAA
>DJSA01000072.1:22003-23778 GCA_002438905.1 Bacteroidales bacterium UBA6346 | reverse complement strand
CTAAACTCCTCTCAAAACAGAACCTTTTCGTTAAGTGAGAGCAACAGGAGGCGAAGCGCACAAAGATAATGAAATTTCCTCGGGGTGCAACCCGTCGGGGAAATCTTTAGAAGCTATCTTGGGGTCAGATTTTCAGGTAACTTATGCTGTCCGGTCCTTCATTGAAAAGCAGGTCCATGATGGAGAGACCCGGGATGAAACCGAGCTTTGGGGAGAAAACCTGCCAGTAGGGTCTGTCGAGGCCGAGGTCTTTAAGAATGGTGTTGGGGCGCTTGGGGTGAATGGCTTCACGCAGGTCAAGCGCGCCTATGCCGTCGGGAAATGTCACTTCAGATGCATCTCGGAGCATGTCCGGAGACTTTTGTGAGCCTGCCAAACTACCTCCGAGCACTATGTTGCGGTTGGGCGGGGTACAGGAATCGTTTGCCGGTGCGACCCACTCTTTCGTGAACCGAATCTCCGCAGGGATGCCGGCCTTGCGGAGAAAGAACTTGAGAATCTTCGTGTTGAAGTCGAGCATCAGTCTCTGGCGGGTGTCGAGTATGGCGAAGAGCTCGTCCTGATAGTATTCAAAATAGGGGGAGGTGCGGTAAGCCGAGACAATCGCCCGCTTGTGGCGTGTCAGCCAGTCGGTCTTCCAGTCGATGCGCACCTGTGATATGGGCTTGCCGAAGTCCTCGTGACAAACGGGATAGTTGAGCGTCTGCGCCCCGTCTGCGGCATAGAAGCGGCAGCGGTTCCTCCACGACTGCTTCGCGTAGTGCTCGCACGCCTCTATGTAAACGACCGCAGGTTCAACCTCAGTCCGCCCGAGATTAAACCTGCATTCATTCGCTATCACCGCCACATACTCAATAGGCGGGAAGTATGCCGTATTCAACAATATCATCAGCAACTATTTTAATCGCCAACCAACGCCGCAGAGATGTCGCCCTGCACAAAACCCGAGATGAGGGGGATGCATAAAAGGATGGGATGCAAGGCGGATGGCGAAGATAAAACCGCAGCAACCTTGTGGTTGTGAGGATTTTATCAAGCCAACCAACGCCGTAGATCGCCTTTTATGCGCCCCCTCAGTCCATTTCGCCGGTCTTGGCTACGGACGGCCCCTTGATGATGCCGCGGCTGGAATTGCGTATGAACGTGAGTATCGTAGTCTTCTCCTCGCTGTCCGGAAATCCGATTTCAATCTTGTCAAGCGCATCACTTACGTTCATCCCCGAGTTGTAGATCACGTCGTACATGTCCTTGATGTTGCGGATCTGCTCGGATGTGAACCCGCGTCTGCGCAGCCCCACGAGGTTCACTCCGGCGTAGGTGAGCGGGTCGCGTCCGCAGAGAACATACGGCGGGATGTCCTTGTTGATTTTCGAGCCGCCGCCGACCATCGCGTGCTTTCCAATTTTTGAGAACTGGTGTGCCACGGTGCTGCCCCCGAGGATTGCCCAATCATCGACGTCGGTCTCTCCCGCGATTCCGACATAACTTACGAGGATGCAATGCTCTCCGACCGTGCAGTCGTGGGCAACGTGGGTGTATGACATCAGGAGGGTGTTGCTTCCGACTTTAGTCACGCCCTTGCCACTGGCCTTCGTTCCGCGGTTGATGGTGGCGCACTCACGTACCGTCACGTTGTCGCCGAGCTCGACGTAGGTCACCTCGCCGTCAAACTTCAGATCCTGCGGGATTGCACCCACAACGGCTCCCGGGAACACGCTGCAGTTCTTTCCCATCTTCACATAGTTGAAAATCGTGGCGTGCGGAAGAATCTTGCA
>DJSA01000072.1:1509-21935 GCA_002438905.1 Bacteroidales bacterium UBA6346 | reverse complement strand
CGCACGCAAGCGGATGGATTGTTGTACTCATATTTTTCTGTCTATTTTACTTTTTCTCTTACAAGTTTAGCTACGGCAGTGTTGATGGTATGTCCCGACTTGTAGGCCGTCACCTTCGCCTGCAGGAAGCCTCCCGTAAGTCGCAGGTCGCCGATGAGATCCAACAACTTGTGCCTTGCACACTCATTGTCAAAATGCAGCGACTCGTTGAGATAGCCGTTCTTCACCTTAAGTTCTGGCTTGCCGATGTGGCTGCAGACGTTCTTGAGCTGCTCCACCGTAATTGGATGCTCCACAATCACGAGCGCGTTGTCCACGTCGCCGCCCTTAATGAGGTTGTTCGCAAGCAGATACTCGACCTCATGGAAGAAGCAGAACGTGCGGCAGGCGCTGATTTCGCGGATGTAGTCTGTGCCGGCATCGAACCTCGCGCTCTGAACCCCGAGGACCTTCGAGTTGAAGTCTATGGTGATGTCGTAGCTGAAAGTGTCGGCGGGCTCAATCTTGAGGAACGCTCCCGTTTCAGGATTCTTGTATTCAATAGTCTCTTTCACAACGATATAGCGTCTTGGCGCGTCCTGCTCCGCAAGCCCGTCAGGTGCGATGGCATCGACATACGGCTTTGCGCTCCCATCAAGAATCGGGACCTCAGCGCTGTCAATCTCAATCAGAACGTTGTCAACTCCCAGCCCTGTCAGCGCCGAAAGAAGGTGCTCGATTGTTCCTACGGTAGCCTCTCCTGATGAGATTGTGGTGCTGCGTGCCGTCGATGAGACGTTCTCCGCGAGCGCGTCAACCGTGGCATCCGGACCGATGTCCGTCCTCACAAAACGGATTCCCGTGTCGGCAGGAGCGGGTTTGAGCGTCATCGTCACCGGCTTTCCGCTGTGCAGTCCCTTTCCATGAAAATTATATTCTTTCCTGAGCGTATTCTGTCTTTTCCCTGTCATGTCAATTCTCTTTGCCGGCTCAACTCTTTCCGCACCGGCTTTATATAATACCATTCTTTACTCTGCCAGCTCCTCATGAGCCAGACACAAAGTGATTCTCAAAAATAATTCGGGGCGCAAAGGTAAGCAAATTTTTTATAACTGCCTTGCGTTCCCGACAATCCGCTCCTATTTGTCACCCTTTCCGTTTCTTCTGAAGATGGCATAACTGCGCAGGAATTCCTTATGTGGAATGGCCGGAGTCCCGAGGTATACCTCGCCCTCTTTCTTGATGTTGGTGATGAGCCCCGTCTGTGCCCCGAGCGTCGTGTGCGCTGGAACTTTCAGCCCGTTGGCTATTCCCGCCTGTCCGGCGAAGATGCAGTGTTCACCGACCTTAGTCGAACCTGCGATGCCCACCATGGCGCTCATCACCGTGTTCGCCCCCACCTCCACATTGTGCGCAATCTGACAGAGGTTGTCGATCTTCACTCCCTTGTGTATGATGGTGGAACCCATCTGTGACTTGTCCACGCAGGTGTTCGCCCCTATTTCGACATCGTCCTCGATGATTACGTTCCCAGTATGCTCGATTTTTCTGTATGTCCCGTCCTCAAGCGGCGCAAATCCGAACCCGTCCGCTCCGATGACGGCGTTGGCGTGGATAATCACGTTGTCGCCAATGACCATCCCCGGATAAATCTTCACGCCCGGATAGAGAGTGCAGTTCTTTCCCACGCTCGCTCCGTCACCGATGTACACCTGCTCGTACACTTTCGTGTAATCGCCGACCTTCGCTTTCTTTCCGATGTATGCGAAATCGCCGATGTAGACCTTCCTGCCTATCTTCGACGAAAATGCAACGCTGCAATGTCTTCCGCGATGACGGAAATATTTCTTCTTCTCGGCCGTGACGTATTCGAGAAGCAGGGCCACCGCCGAATAGGCGTCATCGACCCTCACGAGCGTCGCAGTGACCGGTTTCTTCGATTTGAATGACTTGTTTGCTATGATTATCGATGCCTTGCTCGTGTAGACATATTCTTCGTATTTGGGATTAGCATAAAATGATATCGCTCCCGGCTTCCCACTTTCGATTCTCGCGAAGGTCGTGACTTTTGCCTCTTTGTCTCCGTCGACCTCGCCACCCAATATTTCGGCTATCTGTCCTGCAGTCAATTCCATAAGCAGAGTCGTGTTTGTCGATAATTTACCTATTTTCCAAAAATTGTTTGCAAAGGTAATACATTTTTTCTACCTTTGCCGCCGTGAGAGAGAAAGGGGACGTTGAGTTCCCTTTTTTCATGCTCCGAACTCGTTAAAGTTTGTTGAAATGAACATTTCGGAAATCATAGATGCGGTGGGCGATGCCATTGTTGCACGGGGGTGCTTCATTGTGGAAATAAATGTTTCGAAGGATAATGATGTGGAAATTGTCATCGAGTCCGAAGACTCGAACATCGTCCTAGATGACTGCGTGGAAATCAGCCGTAAGTTTGAGGAATGCTTCGACAGGGCTGATGGGGATTATTCGCTGACCGTGACTTCAGCTGGGCTTGACCAGCCCTTCAAGGTGCTCAAGCAATATCTGAAGGCCGTGGGAACATCGGTAGAGGTCGCATTGAAAGGTGGAAGGAAATTTGTGGCGGAACTAGTCGCTGCGGATGGCGACTCCGTGACTCTGAAATATTCTGCGCGCGAGGTTGTGGCGGGAAAGAAAAAAAAGGAACTTGTGGAGCATTGCGACACGTTTGCGCTAGACGATGTCAATTACGTCCGTCCGCATATTGACTTTAAATAGCAAGAAAATATAAATAATATGGAAGAGAAAATCGAACTGAAGGACGCTTTCGCGGAATTCAAGAATCAGAAGAACATTGACCGTCCAACGATGATGGGCGTACTTGAGGATGTTTTCAGGACTCAGCTTGCCAAGATTTATGGCGATGCCGATAATTTCGACGTTATCATTAACATCGACAAGGGTGACTGCGAGATTTATTGGAACCGTGAAGTTGTGGAGAATGTTGAGGATCCGAATAAGCAGATTTCGCTGGAGGAGGTGAATGCCAATGGCGATGATTATGAGATCGGAGAGACATTTGCGAAGAAAATCGAGATGAAGGACTTCGGTCGTAGGGGAATCCTTAACATCAGGCAGAATCTTCAGGGCAGGATTATGGACTTGGAGAAGGCCAACCTCTATAATAAGTATAAGGATATGGTCGGCCAGCTCTTCTCCGGTGAGGTTCACCAGACCTGGGCAAAGGAGGTCATCCTGCTTGATGATGATGGTAATGAACTGAAACTCCCGAAGATGGAGCAGATTCCGGGCGAGCACTTCAAAAAAGGGGACTCCGTGAAGGCCATCATCAAATCCGTTGAAATGAGGAACACCACCCCGATAATCACGCTCTCGCGCGTTTCAGACGAGTTCCTTGCAAAGCTTTTTGAGGCGGAGGTTCCTGAGATTTACGATGGCCTGATTACTATCAAGAAGGTTGTGCGCATCCCAGGACAGAGGGCAAAGGTGGCGGTCGAGTCTTATGACGACAGGATTGACCCGATCGGAGCCTGCATCGGCGTGAAGGGCTCCCGCATCATCGGGATTGTTCGCGAGCTTAGGAACGAGAATATCGATGTTATACAATGGACTTCCAACACTCAGCTTCTCATTTCCCGTGCGCTTGCCCCAGCGAAGATTTCTTCAATCGTCAATGGCGAGGACGGGAAAATCAAGGTCTATATGCTTCCTGAGGAGGTCACCAAGGGTATTGGTCGCGGGGGTGTGAATATCCGTCTTGCCAGTATGCTTGTAGGCAAAGAGATTGAGGTCTGGAGAGAGGCTCCGAAGACCGAGTTGGAAGAAGGGGAGGAAGAGGATGTGCTGCTTGACGAGTTCGACAACGAGATTGATCGTTGGGTCATTGATAAACTCAAGTCAATCGGTTGTGACACAGCCAAGAGCGTACTCGCAATCGACCCTGAAGATCTTGCAAGGCGGGCAGACCTTGATGATGAGACTGTCGAGGACGTCCGCCGCATCCTGAAAGCCGAGTTCGAGTAGGCCGCGTAGCCTATTCTAGGCGTTTTCAAGGGCGTGCCCGCATTCGGGCGCAAGTGAATGGAAAGAATTAACTATTAGGGGATTATATGGCAGAAATCAGATTAAGCAAAATAGCAAGACAGTTCAACATCGGGTTGGGCACGCTCATCGACTTCCTGAACGGGAAAGGGGCAAACATCACTTCAAGCGATCCGAACGCCAAGATTTCGGATGACTTCATGCCGGCTGTGGAGGCAAAGTTCGGCGGAGACCTCGCTGCAAAGCAGGATTCCGAGAAGGTTGCAACCAAGCTCAAGGAGATGATAGACGTTTCAAAGAAGAAGCCGGCTTCGGAGGATGAAGAGTCAGAGAAGGAGGTTATCATTAAGACAACTTCCATTGTGGCTGCTCCGGAGAAGCCCGCTGTTGTGGCAAAGCCTGTCGAGACACCCGACGTTGAGGGAAAGTCCGAACCGGCTGTTGAAGAAAGTCCGGCACCGGAGACCGTTCCTGCTGATGCTGCCGGTGAAGAGCATGTTGATGAACCGGCTGTGGCAGCGGCTCCTGTGAAGGAAGTGAAGCCTGCCGCTCCAGAGAAACCGGAAGAGCTGTGGAGCCCTGAAAAGGAAAGTTTCGGCCCGAAGATTATAGACAAGATTGATCTTGACAGCATAGGGAAGAATAAGCCTGATGATGAGGCAATGCCTGCGGAACTTGCCGCACCGGAGAAACAGGGGACGGTCGCAGAATCCCCGGCGGCCGAGCCTGTAAGGCCTGTTGATGGGCAGCCGGTCAGAAAGGAGCCGCGTGAGGCAGTGATTGAGGTCGAGAGACTTGCTGGGCCGAAGGTGATGGGCAAGGTTGACCTTAGTAAGTTCGAGGCTCCGAAGAAGAAGGGCAAGAGAGAAAGAATTAGGTCGGGTCAGAGCCAAAAGGTCGATGTTACGAAGATAAATGCTTCCAACAACCCAGCAAAGGGCGGAAATGGTGGCGGCAAGAACGGCGGATTCGGAAAGGATGGCCGCCGGAACGACAATAACAGCGGAAATGGAGGCGGAAAGGGACGCAACCGTGGAAAGGACAGGTTCAAGCCTGCAATGACTGAGGCCGAGACCGAGGAAATGCAGAAGGAAATCCAGAAGCAGATTAAGGAAACCTACGCCCGCATGAACGAGGGCAAAGGCAAGAACAACTTCGGTGCAAAGCACAGAAAGGAGAAGAGGGAGGCCGCGGCTGACAGACTCCAGGAGGAGATGCAGCAGCAGGAACTCGACAAGAAGGTTCTGAAGGTCACGGAGTTCGTGACGGTCAACGACCTTGCGACCCTCATGAACAACACTCCCGTGACCAAGGTCATCGCGGCCTGCATGAGCTTGGGACTGATGGTATCTATCAACCAGCGCCTCGATGCCGAGACCCTCGTGCTTGTTGCCGAGGAGTTCGGCTATGAGGTCGAATTCGTGACGGCAAATCTTACTGAAGAGATAAATTCAGAGGAGGAGGTTGACAAGCCTGAGGATCTGGTGCCAAGACCGCCGGTCATCACGGTGATGGGTCACGTCGACCATGGCAAGACATCACTGCTTGACTACATTCGAAAGGCCAACGTGATTGCCGGTGAGGCCGGAGGAATCACCCAGCACATCGGTGCCTACAACGTGAAGCTCCCGAACGGCCGCCGCATCACTTTCCTAGATACCCCTGGACACGAAGCCTTCACGGCGATGCGTGCCCGTGGTGCGAAGATGACAGACCTTGCCATTATCATCATCGCCGCCGATGACGCGATAATGCCGCAGACAGTCGAGGCAATCAGCCATGCGCAGGCTGCTGGTGTACCTATGGTATTTGCAATCAATAAGATAGACAAGCCGGGAGCTAATCCGGACAAGATCCGCGAGCAGCTCTCCAACATGAACATACTCGTGGAGGACTGGGGCGGCAAGTACCAATGCCAGGAAATCTCGGCGAAGAAGGGCACCAACGTGGACCTGCTCCTTGACAAGGTGCTTCTTGAGGCCGATATGCTCGACCTTAAGGCCAACCCTAACCGCAGGGCGACCGGTGCCGTCATCGAGTCCTCCCTTGACAAGGGCCGCGGCTATCTTGCCACTGTCCTCGTCCAAAACGGCACTATGCACGTTGGCGACGTGATGCTTTCGGGCTGCTACACCGGCCGTGTGAAGGCAATGTTCAACGAGCGCGGTCAGAAAGTCGACGAGGCCGGACCTTCCACTCCGGTTTCAGTCCTCGGACTCAACGGCGCTCCGACTGCCGGCGAGACCTTCAACGTTATGGCCGACGAGCGTGAGGCGAAGGAAATAGCCAACAAGCGCGAGCAGCTCATCCGCATCCAGGGCATAAAGACCCAGAAGCACATGACCCTTGAGGAAATCGGCCGCCGGATCGCAATCGGCAACTTCAAGGAACTCAATATCATCGTCAAGGGTGACGTGGATGGTTCAGTGGAGGCTCTTTCAGACTCTCTCATCAAGCTTTCTACGGATGAAGTTCGTGTGAACGTGATTCACAAGGCCGTTGGTGCCATCTCTGAGTCCGATGTCCTTCTTGCCGCCGCTTCGGATGCCGTCATCATCGGCTTCCAGGTACGTCCTTCGACCGGTGCCCGCAAGCTTGCCGAGAAGGAGGAAATCGAAATCCGTCTCTACTCAGTCATCTACGATGCCATCAACGAGGTCAAGGACGGTATCGAGGGTATGCTTGCCCCAGAGGAGAAGGAGGAGATCACCGCTACTGCCGAGGTTCTTGAGACATTCAAGATTTCCAAGGTCGGAACCATCGCTGGCGCCATTGTCCGCGAGGGCAAGCTTCAGCGCACGTCCAAGATTCGCGTCATCCGTGACGGCATTGTGGTCTACACCGGTGAACTCGGCTCCCTCAAGAGGTTCAAGGACGATGTCAAGGAGGTTGTTTCGGGTCAGGACTGCGGTCTGAACATCTTGAACTACAACGACATCAAGGTCGGTGACATTGTCGAAGCCTATCAGGTTGTTGAAGTCAAGAGAACCTTGTAAAAGATAAAAGTCGTTTTCTTAAGACAGGGGAAGCCCCACTCTTATATATAATGAAAAGCGAGAAATCTCTTTGTGCTGATAAAAGCATTCAGATTTCTCGCTTCATTTCATTTCGCGCGAAAATGGCAGTGGTTCTAAAACCGTACTCCTAACGTTGCCACTACCTTGACAAGATTCCGACGATAGCGGATTATCGGAGATTCGGTCGTGAGGCTGCGGTGGGTGTCATCCGTATAGTCGTAGTTGCCGTAAGGCATGATGTACTGTGTCGAATAGAAATAGCCCACGGCTGCAAAGTCTGCGAAGAAGGCGCCGCTGCTGAACCCGAATCCGAAGGATGCCGTCTGAATGTTCTGTGCAGGCGCCTTAACGAGGCTGTCCCCGTCATATTCGTAGGTCTGTCCGGTCGTCTTCAGGGTGTAGCCCGCGCGTACTGAGAACCAGTCCGCAGGTTTCACCTCCGCTCCGAGACGGAGATAATGCTGCACGCCGCAGAGGTCATATATTTCGTTGTTCGCATCGTCAAACTCACTGTTGTCGGATGTGTCCGGAACGCTGAAATACATCTTCCTGTAGTCGCTGAGTTCGTAGTCGGCGCTGACGATCCCGAACTTTCCTAATGTGTATGCCACACCGAAATTGGCACGGAGCGGAGCCTTGAAGTCGTACTCATATTTGCTGACAGGAGCGGAGTCGCTGCCGTTGAACTTCGAGTCCTCGAACTTTGCCTCGCAGGAATAGCCGATCCTTTCCCTTATCGTGTATGACGTCGGGGTCTGTATGGCGGCTCCGAGCCTGAGACCTTTCCATGGGGTAAGTATGAACCCGAACTTTCCGTAGACTCCGGTTCCGTCAGCCTTGTAGCTGTATGTCTTTTTTGCGGAGGAAAAATATGTGGAGCCGCTCTCTCCGAAATCGATCTTCACATCGTCTATGTCAACGGCGTCTTCCCTGAGGAACTCGTTGGAATTGTAATTTATGGTCGTGACTCCGATGTTGGCTCCGAAGAAGAACACGTCAGAGACGTTGAAAGCAAGGTTGTAGACGAAATCTGACTTGGCTCCGGAAATCGTCTGTCCGAAATGCTGGTTCAGACCATGCTCCCCGATGCCGATTCTTCCGTCAACGGAGCTGTTTTCCGTCACTCCGACGAATGCGTTCTCTGTATTCGTTCCGTTTGTGAAAGTGGTTCCGGCAATCGCTCCCGCACGGAATGCGCTGACCAGGTCGTAGTCTCCAGCGTAGATGTTGTCATAAACGTTGTCCACGCTGAAGTCGCTTGGCTTGTAGCCATATTCGTACTGCGCCCTTGCCGCCATCTCTCCGAAAGCGGAAGTCCTCGTGTTGAGACCGCGTGCAATGATGTCCTCGTTGTAGCTGCGGGTGTTGTTCACCACGAATCCCATGGACCAATTCTTCAGTCCGCGTGACCTTCCGGTGTTGAAGTTTATCATTCCGCCGAGGTTAGGCATGCTGAACGTCGTGTTGTCGTTCTGGAGCCTTGTCCCGAAGCCGACCGAACCGTCGTTGAGGACTTCGCCCTGAACCCGTGCTATGGATATGTTCATTCCCGGACTGACCGTGAACTGCGAGTGCCTTGCCACAGCCGAGCCTGCCGGGTTGATTCCGAGCGAACCCATATCTCCGCCTAGGGCAGTGAAGGCGTTTCCCATGGCTATGGTCCTTGCCGTTCCCTCATATTCGTTTTCGCTGAACCGAAGTCCGTCCGTATAGTTCTGTGCCGTTGCCGACAACCCGAATGCAAGAACTGCGAATGTCAATATAATCTTTTTCATATACTTCTGACTGTTTTAAAATAACTATCTACCGGCAGAATTATCTCCTAGAAGATCGGCTGCTGCTTGAACTGCGGCTTCCTGAATATCCGGATGATGAACGGCTTCCGCTGAAGGATGATCCGGAACTACGATAGCCGGAATCCGATGAGCGATAACTGCTCCGGTTTGAGTTGCTGCGGCTTCCGGAATAGCTGCTGCTTGAGCCTCTTGAGGAAGAATTGCTGTCATAACCTGAAGAACTATTCCTATAACTGCTTCCTGAAGATGGTCTGCTATAGGTTGTATTCCTCACTGACGTTCTCACAGTTCTGCTGTTGCGAACCGATGAAGAAGAAGGGCGCGACGCGGATGTCGTGCGCACAGCTGATGCCGGCCGCGATGCCGAAGAACGTGACACGGAAGAACGTGAGGCTGAAACTGCGCGTGACACTGCTGGGCGTGAACTGCGTCTGACGCTACTGATTGAACCAGTGCCTGCCGTAGCCCTGCGGGTTGGCGCTGAACTGCGGACTGCCGATGAACTTCGTGTAGAAGGACTGGTTGCGTATCTTGTTGATATTCCGCCGCTTCTGTTATCTCTTGAACCGAAATGCACCGGCTCTCCACGATGTCCGTAGCCCGGACCATCGAAGAACGGGTCATGGAATCCATAATGGTGGGGATGATGCCAAAAATTGCCGTAGTACCAAGGATCTCTCCATGGCCCGTACCACGGATCATACCATCCTGCCCAATATGCGCCGCCATACCAATAAGCATCATAAACCCAAGGATCATAGAACCTTCCGCCATAGAACCACGGGTCATACCATCCTGCATAATAGGCGGGGCTGTATATCCCCCAGCCATATCGATATGGTGCCCATGCGTAACTATAACCGAAGCCCATGAACGGATCCACGTAGACTGTGGTGACTTCCGCATTCTCCAAGTTGAGTGTGAGCGTCTTCGGTGCCTGTGAGGCCGTTGTCTGTGCGGTCGCAGTGCTGTCACGTGCGTCAAGCATCGTCGTCTTTGTCAGCTCGGCGAGCGCGTCAGTCTCCTCCTTGTTCTTGGCGAGCTCTGTCGCGGATACCTTTTCCGGTGCCGTGTAGTATATGCCGTCATATTGGCTAGCGGTTTGTGCCGTAGTTCCACAGGAAGACATCATGACGCTGCATATCGCCAGCGCCACGATTCCCGACACTCCTGATATATAAAGCCGTTTTGTCATAAATTCATATATTTTTCTTAACTTCGCGCCGAATTCTCTTATCGGGAATACGGCAACCGGATGCTGACTGCAAAGAGTATACCTGCCAGACAATGGATGTAAATCTGTCAGAAAGATGCGGATTCGGGCGGGGATGCTGCAAAAAAACGATAATAATATAAATCAATATGGCAAAGGAAGTTACAAAAAGGTCGGAGAATTACTCCCAATGGTATGACGACCTCGTGGTAAAGGCTGATCTGGCGGAGCGTTCCGCTGTCAGGGGCTGTATGGTCATCAAGCCTTACGGATATGCAATCTGGGAAAAGATGCAACATGTTCTGGACAAGATGTTCAAGGATACGGGACATCAGAACGCCTATTTCCCGCTTTTTATTCCTAAGTCTTTCTTCAGCCGGGAGGCCGAGCATGTGGAGGGCTTCGCGAAAGAGTGTGCTGTGGTGACGCATCACCGTCTTATGAATGATCCGAACGGGAACGGTGTGGTAGTTGACCCTTCCGCGAAACTTGAGGAGGAACTCATAGTGCGCCCGACTTCGGAGACAATCATTTGGAACACATATAAGGGCTGGGTCACTTCGTGGCGCGACCTTCCTATACTCTGCAACCAGTGGGCGAATGTCGTGCGCTGGGAGATGAGGACGCGACTTTTCCTCCGTACGGCCGAATTTCTCTGGCAGGAGGGGCACACCGCGCACGCCACACGCGAGGAGGCTGAACAGGAGGCAAGGAAGATGGTCGGGGTTTATGCCGATTTTGCACGTAATACTATGGCCATGCCAGTTGTTGTGGGGCACAAGTCTCCTAATGAAAGATTTGCCGGAGCTCTTGATACACTGACAATTGAGGCGATGATGCAGGATGGAAAGGCTCTCCAGGCGGGGACGTCGCACTTCCTCGGACAGAATTTCGCCAAGGCTTTTGATGTGCAGTTTACCAACAAGGAGGGCAAGCAGGAGTATGTGTGGGCCACCTCGTGGGGCGTTTCAACCCGTCTGATGGGCGCGCTCATCATGGCTCATGGCGATGACAACGGGCTTGTTCTTCCACCGGAGCTCGCCCCGATTCAGGTCGTGATGGTGCCGATTTACAAAACTGACGAGGAGCATTCTGCCATTGTGGAGAGGATGTCTCAGATTAAGACTGAACTAGAGAAGGGCGGTGTGAGTGTGAAGATTGACGACCGCGACACTCTGCGTCCTGGCTTCAAGTTCGCGGAGTGGGAACTGAAGGGAGTTCCGGTGCGTATTGCCATGGGGCCGCGTGATCTTGCCGCCGGCACCCTTGAGATTGCCCGTAGAGACACCTTGGAGAAGACCTCGATTTCGCAGGAGGGCGTGGCTGAACACATAGAGCAGCTGTTGAAGGACATCCAGGAGAATATGTACAAGAAGGCTCTCGAGTTCCGTGACGCGAACGTCCGCAAGGTAGACACTTGGGATGAATTCAAGGAGGAAATCAAGAAGGGCGGATTCCTGCTCTGCCACTGGGATGGCACGACCGAGACCGAGGAACGCATCAAGGAGGAGACCAAGGCTACCATCCGCTGCATCCCGATTGATAGTTATGTCTGTGAGGAGGAGGGCAAGTGCATCTACACCGGCAAACCTTCGCACCGCAGGGTGATATTCTCCATCGCCTATTAGGGTATAATATATTAAGTGTGTTGATAATGAAGAAGACATTTGTTGCCATCGTGATGATGGCGTGCGCGGCTGTGGCTGCTTCAGCTCAGGATGATGTGCAGAAGGCCGCTCAGGAGGCTGCTGCGGCATTCGCTTCGGCTCCGGTTCAGAAATCTGAGCCGAAAAAGCCGAACTATTGGACAAATTCGCTCACGACCCAGATAAACGTGGGTCAGACGAGCCTTACCAACTGGGCTGCCGGTGGAGACAATACCTTTACTCTTAAGGGTTATGCCGACGGCAATGCCAACTGGGCGAAGGACAAGATGTTCTGGAACAACCGTCTCCAGATGGAGTTCGGACTGCTCTACGCATCGTCAAAACCGCTTTTCCAGAAGAGCAACGACCGAATCTATCTTGAGAGCAAGTGGGGGCACCGCATCCATGAACAGCTCTACGCTTCCGCGAACTTCGACTTCAAGAGCCAGTTCGCCAAGGGATATGACTACAAGACACCTGCGGTTCCGGACACTTTTAAGGATGCCGATGGCAATCTTATGAAGCTTGACCAGCTCAGCCGCAAGGATCAGAAGAAGCTTTGGCAGGATGCCCGTGTCGCCAAATCTGGATTCCTTTCTCCGGCTTACACCACGCTGGCGCTTGGTCTTGACTGGAATCCGGCAAAATGGGTATCAATCAGCTTCGCTCCTCTCACCGGAGGTTTTACAATCGTGACTGATAGTCAGTTCCGTAAGTCCTATGGTATGAAGCTATCTAAAGAGTCCGAGGCTTTGGAATCTCGTTTCGCTGGTGTTGATCCTGCAACTCTCGAAGGAGAGGATAAGACCGCATACGACAACTATAAGGCATCCCTGGACAATGGCTCGGCCTACAAGCCGGCTCTCTTCCAGTTCGGTGCCCAGCTCAAGACGGACTTTAAGGTGAACATCAACGACAATTTCAAGTACACCTCACAGATTGTCCTTTTCACCGACTACCTGAGCAAGAAGGATAACGGCAAGTACAACCCGAACATACGTTTTAACTGGGACAATAAGTTTGATTGGAAGCTCGCCAAGTATTTTGCCCTCACCATCACGACCAATATGATCTATGATACCAATGTGTTCAAGGTGAAGGAGGAGAACGGCAAAGAGGTGATTGATTCCGTTACTGGGGAGCAAGTTATGGTGAAGCGGGGATTGCAGTTCGCTGAGTCTATCTCATTCGGATTTACGTACACCATCGCGTCAAAATCCAAATAAGAGGCGATCTGCAGCGTTGCGCTGTGATGAATTGAATAAAAGATGTTATCTTCGCGGATGACATCTTTTTTGTTGGGATATGGGGTCGAATAGTAAAAAAATAGTTTGTCAGTATTCGTCGCGGGTAATTGTGGGTGTGAGCGGGGGAGTGGACTCGATGACTTTGGCCGATATGCTGCGCCAGCAGGGTCGCGTGGACTTTGCCGTGGCGCATTGCAATTTTCATCTTCGTGGCGAGGACAGCGATGGGGATGCCGAGTTTGTGCGAGACTGGTGCGAGAAGAGAGGGGTGAAATTTCATCATATTGATTTTGACACGCTTGGCTACGCGCGTTCGCAAAAGGCGAGCATTGAGATGGCTGCGAGGGAACTGCGCTATGGGTGGTTTGCCAAGCTATGCAAGGAATATGGATATGAGGCTGTGGCGATTGCGCACAATGCCAACGATAATGCCGAAACGCTTCTGCTGAACCTTGTGCGAGGAACGGGACTTCGGGGAATCTGCGGGATGCAGACAGCGTCTGTGCAGAACGTGGAGGCTGGTGAGGAACTTGCCGCGGCTCTCGGATGTATGGTGGCAGACTTTCCTGAAACGCTGAATATCTGGCGCCCGCTGCTCGGAATGACTCGCGATCAGATTGAGGGATACGCCCACAAGCATGGGCTCTCATGGCGCGAGGACCGCACGAACAGAGACACCGAATACAAGCGTAACCTCATCAGAAACGAGATAATCCCGCTTCTTGAACGGCTCAACCCTTCGGTCGTGAAGACGCTGAACCGCGACATGCGACATTTCTCTGAAGCACAGGCTATTGTGGGTGATTATTTCAGTGGTGGCGGTCCTGCATGCACGGGCGGACTTTCCGACGGGGACTTTCCGTCGGCTGTTTCGGGGCAGGGTGATGACTACTCTCCGGACGCCGCTCTGCTTGACAAGATAGTGTCACGGAGCAAGGGCTGGAGATATGCGCTCTTCCTCTATCTTGAAAAGTATTCTTTCAACAGCTCCGTCATCGGCCAGGTCGAGGATCTTCTTGAATCAGACCGCACGGTCAGCGGAAAAACTTTCTATAGCCCGACACACAGTCTCGTGATGACGAGTACATCTCTGATAGTAAGTCCATTGAAATTGCCTGCCACGAACAGTGACTTTTCGGGCGCGAATTACGGCTCTGAAAACGAGTGTGCTCCCGGTCGCCGTCCCGAGGAGGGCAGGGTACTCAGGAGCGGCGGTTATAAAGAACTTGAAGTAACAGCTCCCGGAGAATATAGTTTCAATGGCAACTTCATCAAGGTTGAACTCCTTGACCATCCGGACGATTTCAACCCACGGCAGCCCGTAGGCGTGACCATCATCGATGCCGACAAAGTCCGTTTCCCGCTGAAGCTCCGCACATGGCAGGACGGCGACTGGATGCATCCTCTCGGCTGTCGCGGCCGCAAGAAAGTCAGCGACCTCTTCACTGACCTCAAGTTCAGCCTTCCTCAGAAGCGCTCTGCCATATTCATTGAAAGCCAGGCAGATGAACCGGAAACATCATCCCGCCCGTCAATAATTCCGCAACACGTCACGCCCACGAATGCCTCCCGCCACGTCCTCGCTCTCCTCGGCCACCGCATCGACGACTCCGCCCGCGTGACCCCGCAGACCTGCAGCATCCTGCGCTTTACCATCGCTCCATATCATCGTTGATAAAGGATTTTGGGAAATATAAAAGTGCGCGAATATGGCGATTGATGCGGTTTATAATGAAGGTGTCAAGATTCTTTACAGGAGTGTAAAGTTTCTTTACATGATTATGTCGGTGGCGTGTGACTAACTTGTTTATACATATGTGATTGCGCCGTGTGGCACGGGAGGTGCCCGTATTCTCGGACAAAACGTATGAATATGAAATCATCTATTATTATATCTGCGGCGTTTGCAATGCTTGCGTTTTCTGTGGAGGGAAGCGGAAGTGAGGCTGCCTGTTCATGGCAAAGTTCTGTTGATGAGGCCGTTGGCATTACGACGGATTCGCTCATGGTTGGGGCGGAGGACGAAACAGCGACGGCAGCGAAAGTGATGTCGCTGAAAGACTGTATGGAATATGCGGTGGAGAATGCCGCTCAGGTACAGACGCAGCGGACTAAGGTCGGGGACGCGAGACTTGATAGGCGCGATGCCATACTTACGGCGTTCACCCCTTCCGTTGAGGCTTCGACCTACGGCTACTACCGCTGGGGGCGTTCCATTGACCCGGAGACAAATACTTATGTGACAACCACTTCACTGAATAACGGCTGGTCCGTTTCCGCCGGTATAACTCTTTTCGACGGATTCTCTACCATAAACAACATAAAGATTGCCAAGACCTCGCTCTCGATGGGGCTTACGCAGGAGAGGCAGGAGGAGGACAAGGTTTGCCTTGCAACGATGGAGGCATATTTCAATGTGCTCTACTACACCGAACTCGTGAACATACTCGCCGAGCAGGTCGAGAACGCGCAGTCCGCGCTCACTCTTGCTTCGCGTCAGGAGGAACTTGGTGTTAAGGGGCATGCGGACGTCGTGCAGATGGAGGCGGATCTCGCGGACAGAGAGTATGAACTCGTTTCCGCACGCAACAGCCTGACTGATGCGAAGATAACTTTGGAAGACGTGATGCTCTGGCCTGTGGGTGAGGAACTTGTGATAGATACGTCACTCGGTTCTTTGGATGCGGCGACTTCCGACGACTCGGGAATTTCCGATAATTCGGTTCTTGCTGGAGACGCGGATTTTTCCGGCCCTGCCGGAGACGCAAATTTTTCCGGAAATGGCAGCGGCGCTCCAGGAAATGTCTCAGTTGATGACATAATCCTTAAGGCCCGCTCTTCCATGCCGGCGGTTCTTGTCGCCAAGGGAAATCTCGATAAAGCGAAATATGCTCTGCGTACCGCCCAATGGCAGTTCCTGCCGACCCTCGGGCTCTATGGCGGCTGGTCCACGAGCTACTACACCTACCCAGGTCAGAGCGGCTACACCCCGACACCATACTGGAGCCAGTTCTCCAATAACGGCGGAGAATATCTCCAGCTCTCGCTCACCATCCCGATTTACGACCGCCTGAGCAAGTTCACGAAGCTCTCCAAGCGTCGCAACGAGTACCGCCGCGCTGCAATCGAATATGACAAGTCGCTCCGTGACGTCGAGTCCGAAGTCCGACGTGCGGTGAGCGACCGCGACGGTGCAGAGTCGGCCCTGCTTCAGGCAGAGCGCCGCGCCGATGCCCAGGAAGAGGCCTATCGCCTGAACTTCCGCAAGTTCGAGCAGGGACTCATATCCTCCATCGAATACAACACCGCCTCCTCCAACTATCTGAAGGCCAAGGCTGAGAGCCTCAATGCCCTGCTGAAATGGCAGCTCAAGCGCCGCGTGGTGTCATATTATAATGGTGTGCGATATATTGACCAAGAATAGATATACGAATAATTAACTTGAATATGTGCGACAGTGACTGGAATAGTGGAGTGGAGGTCACAATGAAAATAAAGAATAATTATGGATAAGGTAATTGAAAAGAAAAAAGGCATAGCCACCGCATTCACGAAAAAGGCGATAAAATGGTGGGCGCTCGCTGCATTCGTCGTTCTCATCGTTGTCCTGCTTCTTACCGGACGACGTTCGGTTCTTCGTGTTGACGGAAGCACCATTCTCACCGGTGTTGCCCGTCAGGGAGAGTTTAACGACTACATCCGGGTCAGCGGGCAGGTGCAGCCGATGACCACTGTCCAACTCAGCCCGACCGAGGGTGGTAATGTCCAGCGAATCGTCGTCGAGGAGGGCAGCAAGGTCAAGGCCGGTGATGTTATAGTTGTCCTTAGCAACGAAAGTCTTGACATGCAGATTCTTAACTCCGAGGCTGAACTCGCCGAGAAGGAAAACATTCTCCGCAACACTATGATTTCCATGGAGCAGCAGAAACTCAGCGTCCGACAGGAGAGGCTCAGTCTCCAGATAGAGGTTCGCCGTGCACGTCGCGCCTATGAGCAGAACAAGGCTCTTTATGAGGAAAAACTGATTGCGAAGGAAGAATACCTCAAGGCAACCGAGGACTACGAACTCGCCAAGGACAAGCTTGAATTAGTCACCGACCGTGAACGTCAGGACAGCCTATATCGTAGCGTCCAGATTGCGCAGATGCACGAGAGTCTGGAGAATATGCGCCTGAATATGAACATGATACGACGCCGTAAGGAAAATCTTTCAGTCAAGGCGCCAATCAGCGGAGAACTCGGTCTGCTTGACGTCGAGCTCGGGCAGTCGGTTGCGGCCGGCGCGAAGATAGGCCAGATCAACAATCTTGATTCCTATAAGATTGAGGCTCAGATAGACGAGCACTACATTGACCGTGTGGCTCCGGGACTGGAGGCGACATTCGAGCGTCAGAACGAGAAATATTCCGCCGTAATCCGCAAGGTCTATCCGGAGGTGCGTGACGGCAAGTTCAAGGCCGATTTCCGCTTCGATGGACAGCAGCCCGAGAACATCCGCACCGGTCAGACCTACTACCTCAATCTCCAGCTCGGCCAAAGCGCAGAAGCCATACTCATCCCACGCGGCTCGTTCTACCAGAATACCGGTGGCAAATGGGTCTATGTCCTCAATGCCGACGGTACCAAGGCAATGAAACGCAGCGTCCGAATAGGCCGGCAGAATCCTCAGTATTACGAGGTTCTCGAAGGGCTCGCCCCGGGTGACAAGGTTATTATATCATCGTATGACTCATTTGGCGACAAAGATGAATTAGTCATAAAGTAAAAGCCGCCTTGCATCCCATCCTTTTATACGGCTTTTACTCTCAGTTGCTTATTTCAGTTAAGATAGTGTCGAAAATGAATCAGAAGAATGAATGTTGAAAATGAATACGTATTTTAAGTTTCTGTCGAAGAATAAGTTATATGTGGCAATTGAGGCGTTTGGACTTTCGCTGGCACTCGGGTTCACGATACTTCTCGCCTCTTATGCCCGCACGGAGTTCAGCGTCGGTGCGCGGCAGCCGCTCTCGAAGCAACTCTACGCCATCGGAACCGAGGATATGGTGGGGATGACGCTCGGAACAGGTGAGGAATTTTTCCCTTCGATGCCGGAGATAACCTCGTGGACACGGGTCGCGGTGTATGGTGATGCGGATGTCACGGTTGACGGTGAATACTATCAGGTTGTGGCAGACGCTCTCGATACGAATTTTCTGAAGCTGTTCGACTACAGCATAACCGGCTGTGACAAGAACCGGATTCTGATGGCTGAGGATGAAGTGATTGTTTCGGAGTCATTTGCCAAAAAGGCTTTCGGGGCTGTGGATCCGGTAGGCAGGACTGTTGTCTTCAACAAGAAGAACATGACGATCATAGGCGTGCTTCAGGACTTCGGCCCTTACGACCCGTTCAGCCCATGTGACATCTTCCTGAGCATGAAGATGATGGAAGGCACAGTCATGAAAATGGACCAGTTCGGGGCTGTGCAGACTTTTGTGACACTCGCAGACGGTGCCGACCCTGACGATGTGGCGGCAAAACTGCTTGACAAGTATTGCGGATACTGGGACTGGTTTGACCGCGATGCCTCCAACGGCGGATTCATGTACGGCTCTTCGCTCACTCGTCTCGACAAGATTTATTTCTGCAACAGGGAAGTCTTCAATCCTCTTCGCAAGGGAGACCGAAGGACGGTCGAAGTTCTGTTGGCCGTCGCGCTCGTTCTGCTCCTCTCCGCCATATTCAACTACATCAACCTCACCGTGGCCCAGACCGGCAAACGTGCCAAAGAAATGGCGACGCGCCGTCTTCTCGGAGAGTCGCAGGGCGGGATTGTCCGGCGCTACATAGGCGAGTCGTTCCTCTTCACCGCCGGATGCTTCGTCCTTGGTTGCGTGATTGCCCTGTGCTTCCGTCCGTGGATGAACAGACTTCTCACGGCCGAGATTGTTCTGCGTCCGGATGCCGTTGCCGTCGGAGGCGCACTCCTGCTCCTTTGTCTTATCTCGTTGATTTCCGGACTCTTGCCTGCTGCAATGGTGTCACGCTTCAAGCCGATTGATGTCGTCAAGGGTGACTTCCGTTTCCGCAGCAAGATGATTTTCAGCAAGATTTTCATCGTATGCCAGAATGTCATAAGCACCGTGCTGATTGCAGTTGCGCTTACGATGACCCTCCAGATGCGCCATCTTGTCACTCTTCCGACCGGCTACAACACCGAAAACCTCATATCGTTGAAAACATGGTCACTCGGCTTCAGGAACATGGACGCGCAGGACGAACTCGCACGGCGTCTCCGTGCCCTGCCGCAGGTGGAGACCGTCGGAATGGCGATGCAGGCTCCGTTTGCCTGCGGAAGCAACGGCGTGCACGTCGAGAATGAAAAAATGTCGTGGCTTAATGTTGCCGGACTGGACTCCACGAGCTTCCGCCTTCTCGGGTTCAGGGTGTTGGAGAAATATTCCGAGCCTTTGGAGGGAACATATTGGTTTACTGAGGAGGCGAAGAGGCGCTATGGCGTGTCCGAGGAAAACAGGACTGTCGGCAAGCGCGATGACGGGACTCCGGAATATGAATGCTGCGGAATCATCGCCGACTACCGCTCGAACGATGCCTTGAGACGTCCTATGGAGGACAGCCACAATGCCGTGCAGAACAGGACATCGATATGCTCGTGCATAATTGTAAAGGTTATTGGCGACCGCAAGGAGGCGTTCGCTGCCGTTTCGGATGTATGGCGCTCTGTCGCTGTGGACTACCTCGGTATCCCGAAGGTGGCGGACATGAGCTACGTGGATGATTTTCTGAACAGTGCGCTCACCGGCACGCGAAACACGATGTCTCTTGTCAGCACTTTTATGGTTCTCGCGCTCCTGATTTCGGCTCTTGGGCTTTTCGCCATGTCGGTCTATTACACCGACCAGCAGTCACGCCAGATTGCCCTCCGCAAGATTTTCGGCTCCGACCTCCGTACTGCAGCGTGGACGCTTTCCAAGGATTTTATTCTGTTGGCGGCAGTCGCGGCCGTAATCGCAGCCCCTATTTGTGTCTGGGCCATACGCTATTACCTCCGCGACTTCTACAACGCTATTGCATTCCCTTGGTGGGTGATTCCGGTCGCCGCTCTCTTAACCCTTCTTCTCGCCGCCGTTTCAATCCTCTGGCAGACGTGGAAGGCTGCGACAGCCAATCCGGTGGAGACTCTTAAGACCGAGTAACTTGGATTTTGACGAGATATTTCTGATTTTTTACAATATTTTTGTGCCGAAGAAGAGGGTTTGGCACAGTAGTTGCAAAATCCTCTTCTCGGTTATTAGTTTTAGTGTTATTAATTATGTGGTTAGTATGAGGTGTCCTCGCGGGAGCGACGACAGCTCATTTTTTATATGCACATCCGTGCATATAAAAAATGAGCTCGGACTCAGGGAGTCCGGGCCTTTTCAACCCCAGTCGGCGGAGCCGACAGCCCCTGTGAGGGGCATGCGACCTCCATTTCATTGCGGTCGGCGACT
>DJSA01000072.1:0-1370 GCA_002438905.1 Bacteroidales bacterium UBA6346 | reverse complement strand
TCCAACCCCAGTCGGCGGAGCCGACAGCCCCTGTGAGGGGCATGTTACAGCACAATCGTGAAGACCGTGGCGTCAGGGGTGCTGGAGGCAAGTTTGATGGTGCCGCCGTTGAGACGGAGCATCTGGCGTGCGAGACTCAACCCTACTCCTGTGCCTGAAGTCCCTTTGGTCGTGAAGAACGGGACGAAAAGCTGCTCCTGGCTTGACTTGCTGATGGGCTCACCATTGTTGGTGACGGTTATCACCGTATGCTCCCTCTTGTCGATTGAGGCCGTGATGGAGATGTTTCGCGCCCCTGCCTGGACGGCGTTTTTCACGAGATTGTTGATGACTTGGGAAATCTGTCCCTGGTCGGCATAGAGGATAATGTCATCGGAAAGTTCATCGTAACGGATGGTGACGTATGGCCAGTTTGCTTTTGCGATGTTGATGACGTCGGTCGCCACGTCCTTGAAATAGAATGCCTTGCGGACAGGAGCCGCGATGTGCGTGAGTGAGCGGTAGGACTGGACGAAGCTGATTAGTCCCTCGGACGAGGACGCTATGGTTCCGAGCGCCGAGCGGATGTCCTCCTCGCTGTAGGCCGGCAGATTCTGCGAAAGTGCGGAACTTAGAGAGGCAATGGGGGTGACCGTGTTCATGATTTCATGTGTCAGAACTCTGATGAGCCGAGTCCACGACTCCGTTTCGTTATCCTCCATTTCCCGGGTTATGTCATTGAACGTCACGATTCTGACCTCAATCGAATGTAGACTTGCCGTGCATGCGCTCACAGAAAACTGAACCGTTCCACGCTCCGACTGGAACGCTGCCTGAGTCTCCGAGCCGTCCGCGCTTCTGAACGCTTCCGCAAGTTCCGGCGATATGCGCTCGACTTGCCTCAGGTTCGAGATGTCCGCCATTCCTAGCAGACCCCTGGCGATGGCGTTGCTGTAATCGACCTTGTCTCCATCGAGTACGATGACCCCGCTCTGAACGTGGTCCAGCATAAGCGCAAAATAGCGGTCGCGTTCGCGGATGTCGTTCTTTTCCGCTTCAAAAATGGAACGCAGGCGGTTCAGTGAGCGGTTCAGCCGATGGTTGCCGTGCCCCGTCTCCGAGTAGCGGAACGCTGACTCCCCGCTGCCGAGAGCGTCGGACATGAAATCTATTTTGTTGATAATCTTTCTTTTGGTGGAGAATCTTGTAATTAGGACGGCGAGGGCGACCGCAATAATCAGAATTGTCGCAAACGCAGCCTCCGGGTGATTTCCAAAGGCCTCTTTCGCCGCTCCGTCATAGGCGGACAGCAGAGCGGCCGAAGCCATATATCCCCACCACAGCATCATCATATCCCGTATTTCTTCAGTTTTGCATAAAGCGTCGGACGG
>DJSA01000115.1 GCA_002438905.1 Bacteroidales bacterium UBA6346 | reverse complement strand
GACTTCGGTCACAACCTCTACAAAGGCAAGGACGGAAAGGATTGCCGTTCACGCGGCTATTTCACCACTACTGTCGAGCAGTTCAAGGCCGATTCATGGGGAAGCACCTACTACTTCATTGATATGGACTACTTGAGCAACAGCAAGGCTGAGGGTGAAACAAAGACAGCCGGTGTTCTCGGAGCCTATTGGGAGATTTCCCGCGAACTCTGCTTCTGGCAGAACACAAAGATGGACTGGCTCTCGCTTCACGTTGAGTACAACGGCGGTCTGAGCAAGGATGCCGGCTCATTCAACAACGCATGGCTCGCAGGTCTCACCTACAGCGGACACTCTGCGGACTTCAGCAAGACATGGTCCCTCAGCGCGATGTACAAGCTCATTCCGGGCACCGTTGATGGTGCGGACAAGAAGCAGGTTCACAACTTCCAGATCACCGGTGTGTGGGGCATCAACTTCGCTCACGGTTGGTGCACGTTCTCAGGGTTCGTGGATTTCTGGAGAGAGCATAGACCTTGGCAGGGAACTCAGTTCATCGCCCTCTCAGAGCCTCAGTTCTGGGTTAACCTCAATCAGATCAAGGGTATGGACAAAGTTAACCTGAGCCTCGGCGGTGAGGTTGAGCTTTCATATAACTTCGTAGGCAAGGGGTTCTACTGCATTCCGACACTCGCTGCTAAGTGGTCCTTCTAGTGAAATTTAATTTAATGACGCGCGCCTTGCATCCGCATCCTTAAATTCAATTTCACCCCACACGGTTCAGAACAGCGTCTTTCAAATCGTCATTTCGGCGTAAATGCCGAAATGATCGGTGTTTTTATTTTTTCAAAAAACGGTCGGCGGAGACCGCATAAACCCGCAAAATCCCAAAAGAGGAAATGGTGTGTCCGAAAATATGGGAAAACATAACATTATTATCAAAACAACAAAATGAACAAGTTCATACAGAAGGCTTTCGGATTAGACCCGAAAACCACTACAATCAAGACCGAGATTCTTGCGGGAATCACGACATTCCTCACGATGTCATACATTCTCGCCGTCAATCCGAGCATTTTCGGCGCGCTCAAGGACATGGGTATGCCTACCGGGGCCGTATTCACGGCAACTGCACTCGCGGCCATCATCGGAACGCTCGTGATGGCGTTCTACGCGAAGAAGCCTTTCGCGCTCGCTCCGGGCATGGGGCTCAACGCGTTCTTCGTGTTCACAGTCTGCCTCGGAATGGGCTACAGCTGGCAGTTTGCTCTCACCGCAGTCCTTCTAGAAGGCATCATCTTCATTCTTCTCACCGTGACCAATGTCCGCAAATGGATCGTTGATTCCATCCCTGTATCACTCAAGAACGCTATCGGCTGCGGCATCGGTCTCTTCATCGCATTCATCGGTCTGAAGAACGCAGGTGTCATCGTCTCAAGCGATGCCACGACCGTAGCTCTCGGCGACATCACCCATGGTCCGGCTCTCCTCGCTGTCATCGGCCTCATCTTCACTTCGTTCCTCGTTGTAAAGAAAGTTCCGGGCGCACTGCTCATAGGCATGATTGCAACGGCAGCCCTCGGCCTTGTGATGAAGAACCCGGACGGCAGCCACATCACCGTATTCAACGGCGTAGCTTCAGTTCCGGACTCCGTTTCACCTATTTTCTGCAAGTTCGAGTGGAAACATATCTTCTCGCTTGACATGTTCGTCGTTGTATTCACATTCATGTTCATTGACATGTTCGACACCATCGGAACGGTTGTCGGAGTGAGCACGAAGGCAAAGATGATTGACGAAAAGGGCAACATCCCGGGCATCAACAAGACTCTCATGGCGGACGCTGTCGCAACTGTAGCCGGTGCCTGCCTCGGAACATCAACGACAACGACCTATGTTGAAAGCGCATCAGGAATCGCTCAGGGCGGTCGCAGCGGTCTCACCGCATTCACTGCGGCAGTATGCTTCGCTGTGGCGCTTTTCTTCTCCCCTATCTTCCTCGCAATCCCGAGCGCAGCAACTGCGCCTATCCTCGTGATTGTCGGCGTGTTCATGATGTCCCCTATCAAGGCCATTGACTTCGAGAACTACTCTGAGGCCATCCCGGCATTCATCACGCTCATCGCTATGCCGCTCTGCTACTCAATCTCAGACGGCATCATGCTCGGAATGATCTCATACGTCCTCATTAACCTTCTCAGCGGAAACTTCAAGAAGATCTCACCTGCAGCGTATATTCTTGCAGCTGTCTTCATCGCGAAGTACATAGTGCTTTAAGTGCGTGGGGAAAGGACATCTCGTCCTTATTCTATACTTTCATTAACAGGCGGCCGGTTCTGTCCAGTGCCGCCTGTTTTGTTTTCTGCCAAAAAGTCACAAGAATAGGTCACTTTGTCCTCAAGAACTGACAAATTGTCTGATTATCAAGTGATTAAAACAACGGCATCGGATTTGAAAATATCTCTGTCGTGTTCGGGTAAGTCCAATGGGGACTGAGGAACACAAAAGAGGTTCGTTCCGAAATGCGGAAGGCGGGAAGCCGAATGAAGCATGAGGAACGGAGAAAGTTGAAAACAAATTAAAATTTATAATTATTATGATGCCTATTATGAAATCACAGAACTGGTTGCCTGAGTTGTTCAATGACTTGTTCGATGTTGATGATAGAGTTTTTGTACCGCAGTGCAGGTGCGCATCATCTACGCCTGCGATCAATGTGATCGAGCGCGACAACGAATACGAAGTCGAGGTTGCTGCTCCTGGCATGACTAAGGATGACTTCAAGATCAATCTTACTCCTAAGAACGAGTTGATTATCAGCCTCGAGAAGAAGTCTGAAAAGGGCAATAACGAGAAAGAGGGTAAAGCGTGTGAATGTGACAAGAAAGAGAACGCCAAAAAGCATGGTCAGTACCTTCGTCACGAGTTTTCATACACTTCATTCCGTCAGAGTTTCACTTTACCTGAAACTGTTGACGCAGAGAAGATTGCTGCGAAGATGGAGCATGGTGTCCTGAAGATTGAACTTCCGAAGAAGGAGGCCGTGAAAGAAGTCCCGAGCAATAGGGCCATTGAGATTAAATAATTTCCCGCAAGGGAAAGGAGCGAGTGAGACCGCGCTTTAAAAAAGGTCTCGGCAACAAAAAACAGTTCGAGGCAGATGCCGGAGATATCCGGTGTCTGCCTTTTTTAGTGCATATCCGTAAATTATTCGTAACTTTGAAGGATGTATCAATTAGGAAGGAATATGACTGTAAAGAAGAAAATTATCCTATGGGCGACGGCTGCGATTCTTGTGCTGGCGGCTGTCTTCTTCTATTTCAAATTCTACTATGTCTTCGGTGAGGGCGTGAAAGCCGGTGAGCTCAATTTTGTGGTATATAAGGGCTATATATGGAAGACATATGAAGGGCGGGCCATTCAGGCTGGATTTCAAAAAGGTTCGAAGGGAGTGACCACTGCCATACAGTCCTACGAATTTGACTTCTCCGTGGAAGACAAAGCCATCGCTGACACGCTGATGAGATGCAGCGGAAGGAGCGTACAGCTGCACTACAAGGAGTATCTCGGTGCACTTCCGTGGCGGGGCCAGCAGAAGTATATCGTTGACCGCATATTGTCCGTCGAGTAGTTAAGACGGAGCGCCTTGCACTCCATATCTTTGATTTTACCCCTTTGGTAATCATTTCTGTATTATATGGTTGCAAGATTCCATATTGAATATAAAATTAAAAACGCAAAAAGAGTATGAGAAGATTCACAACAAGCATATTGTTCATATCTACGATATGCTGGGGGTTGAATGCGCAGCCGGGAGTATTTGCGACGCGTGAGGCGCAGGAGGGAAAGAGTCTTACAATGGAAGAGGCTGTGCTCGGTAAAGGGCTGAGAACCAAATTTCCCAAGTTTGATTGGATGGAGACGGGCAAAGCCGCAGAGAGGGCTGTCAGCGAGAGAATCGATGGGCTGTCGCGGATCAGCGTGGACGGGAAAACAGTTGTGAAGGCGGATGAACCAGGCATCGTCTATGGTGAGACAGTGAGCCGTAATGAGTTCGGAATCAACGGGGGTCTTTTCTGGTCTCCGGATAGCCTGAAGTTGGCTTTTTACCGGAAGGACGAGCGTGCGGTTACTGAATTCCCGCTGTTGGACATAACAACACGCACCGGGTCACTGCGAAAAATCAGATATCCCATGGCAGGTATGAATTCTGAACTCATAACGCTCGGAGTCTATGACCTTAGAGACAGCAGCATAGTCTACATGAAAGTCACGGATTTCACACCCGAGCGCTATCTGACGAACATCAGTTGGGCTCCAGACTCCAAGGAGATTCTGATACAAGTACTTGCGCGAAGCCAAAAGGAAATGCACCTCAATCGCTACGATGCATCCACTGGGGAATGCCTCGGGACGATATTGTCCGAATCAAACGAGAGATATGTCGAGCCGAGTGACCCTCTTTGGTTCATAACTGACGCGAAGGCCACGGACGGACATTCTGCGACACAGTTCATCTACCGCACCGACAACCGCGACGGATTTCGCAACCTCTATCTCTGCAGCCTTGACGGAAAGATTGAGCGCATCACCCAAGTCGATGCCGATGTGGAATATATCGCCAACGACGGAAAATGGGTTTATTATTACTCCTATGAGGTCAGTCCAATCGAAAAGCACGTTTTCAGAACTGCACTTCTCAGAAACAGAAAAGGAGAGTTCAGCACTCCTCGTAAATTCACCGCCCAGAGGCTTACTTCCGAACCGGGATGGCATGAAGTCATGAAGATGGAATCTGACTGCGGGGCATTCTACGAGATGTACAGCAGCCTTAATGTTCCATACACTGTCCAGAAATGCTCGATGTCAAGAAAAGTCGGAAAGGACGGGATCTTCATAGGAGAAAAGGAAGTGCTCTTCCGCGCTGAGGACAATACGAAGCCCTTCGGATTCTGCGAAATAGACCTCGGAACGATAAAGAGCGCAGATGGAAAATTCGACAATTACTACCGGCTTGTCAAGCCCAAAGACTTCGACCCGACGAAGAAATATCCTGTCATCCTATATGTCTACGGAGGACCGCACTCGCAACTAGTGAACAACTCCTGGCTTGGCGAACTGCGCTATTGGGAGATGCTCATGGCGCAGCGCGGCTATCTTGTCTATGTCCAAGACAATAGGGGGACTCTCTATCGCGGAGCAGAATACGAAAAAGCCATCTGGAGGCAGTGCGGAAAGGCTGAAATGGAGGATCAGATGGAAGGAATCTCGATGTTAAGGAGCCTTCCGTATGTTGACAGGGAGAGGATCGGTGTGCACGGATGGAGCTATGGTGGATTCATGACAATCTCGCTTATGACAAACCACCCGGATGTATTCAAGGCCGGTGTAGCCGGAGGTCCGGTGATCGACTGGAAATGGTATGAGGTCATGTATGGGGAAAGGTATATGGACCACCCTGACGCCAATTCCACGGGATATGAAAGTACAAGTCTTATGAACAAGGCGCAGGACTTAAAAGGCAAACTGCTTATCTGCCAGGGCGCTATCGATGACACTGTCGTTTGGGAGCACAGCCTCAGTTTCATCCAGAAGTGCATTGATCTCGAGATACCGGTGGATTATTTCCCATACCCGACAGCTAAGCACAATGTGTTCGGACGAAACCGGATACATCTGATGAACAAGGTGACAGAATACTTTGAAGAATACCTCAGATAAAGGTCGGCTGCCATACGGTGATGAACGGAGAACAATAGTTGAAGAAATTCTTTCATATCCTTAAGATTGTCCTTGTGACGATCGCTGTGCTTTTGGGTGCAGCGTTCATAATGCTACAGTCTCCGCGCGTTCAGACGTTTGTGGCCAGCAAAGTCACGGCAAAGCTGAAGGAATCCATTCCCGCTGACATCAGAATCGGTAAGATACATCTTAAGCCTTTCAGCACGCTGGTCTTGGAGGATATTCTTATTATTGACAGCAGCCCATTCATCCCAGCTGGAACTGAAAAGACACCTGTTGACACATTTTTCCAGGCAAGGACAGTGATTGCCGGATTTTCCCTGAAAGGGCTATTCACCGGTGGAGGTCTGGAAGTCTCGCAGGCACGTATCAGGGATGCTCAGATGAACCTAGTGCTTGAGGGCAATGCGATAAATCTCACTAGGATTTTCGGGGTTGCCTCATCCGAAAAGAAAGAGCCCAAACCATTGAGCGACAAGGATGTATTCTCAATCCGTGATGTCAGAATCGAGAATATGGGATTTCGGATGCTGAATTTCGGCCCGAATGCCAAGGTTGTCAAGGGGACATACATGCCATCGGAAAAGGGAGAAGCCTTGCCCAAACAGATAGGCATTGACTGGACAGATCTGGAAATCAACAACATCGACCTTCGCGGAAAAAATTTGAGGATGAAAGGCGGCATTGTCACCGGAATTGTGTCGAGGATGTCGTTCAACGAGCGAAGCGGGTTCAACTGCCTGAATATCAGCGGAGAAGCAAGAATAGAAAGGGGCAAAACTATTGTCAGGAACATAAGGATGCAGGACGATTTCTCTTCGTTGGACATTCCCTTATATATGATGAGTTACGAGAATGTTAAGGATTTCTCCGACTACATAAACAAAGTGCGTATGGACGGGGTGATCGAAGAAAGTCTACTTGATTTCCGGACAATCGCATTTTTCGCCCCGGCACTGAAGGACACTGGGCTGAAGGCTCGGATATATTCCGGAAACCTCAGCGGTCCGGTGAGGGATATGGACATTAGGAAAGTGAGAATGTGTCTTGATGACGGCAGCTTCGCAGGAACGGTAGACGGGCACCTAGGAGACATTCCTGACCTTGGAAAAATGTCTATTGACGCAAGGCTATATAACTGCATGTTCACATCACGGGGAATTGACAGAATGGTAAACGCATGGACACCTCAAAGGATTGATTTCCATAAGTTTGCTAAAGGACAACGGTTTATGGCGGACTGCCGCGTTAACGGACCCATAAATGACATGCACATACGGGCCGGTATAAATTCGCTGATAGGGACTCTTGGTGCTGACGTCAAGTTTCACAATCTCATCAGGAAGGACAGGCCTATACTGATGGATGCCAGAGTACGGACGAAAGATCTTAACATAGGAAAGATTGCTGGGACAGAGATGGTGCGCCAATGCAGCATGGAGACTGGGGTAAAAATGACAATGCCGGACGACAGGGGGACAAAGATGCAAATACACATTGATTCCCTGAAGGTTGGGCGCCTTAATCTGTTGGGATATGATTACAGCGGAATCGCGGCTGCGGGAGAACTCACAGAGGATGCTTTCGATGGTAAGTTTATCTGCAACGATCCTAATCTCAACTTTCTGTTTCAAGGGACGTTCGCATTGTCAAAGAACACTAATAACAGCCTCTACAAGTTTTACGCAAATGTCGGGCATGCGGATCTGCACGCCCTCAAACTCGACAATAGGCGGATCTCGAGACTCAGGTTCAGGACTGGAGCCAACTTCATCAGAGCGGGAGGAAAGGATTTGATAGGCAAGATTGAACTCGGAGGACTCGTCCTTGAGAATGCCTCCGGAGTGCACGATATAGGCGATGCGGAACTCACGTCAATCACAAAGGACGGAGCATTCAGGATAAAGTTTAGTTCAAATTTTCTCGATGCGCTCTACAACGGAACCGGCTCACCGAGTGAATTCATCAATGATCTTCAAGACATAACAGTGAGACGTGACATGCCGCTGCTCTCCGGCATGCCGGTTGGAGACTGGGCCGGAAGAAGCTACGACATAGGACTTGATTTCCATGATTCTCGGGGTCTATTGTCGTTCCTCGCACCTGGAATGTACATAGCAGACAGTACAAAAGTCAAGTTCAACATAACTTCAGAAGGACGTTTCAGCACGAACGTACGCTCTTCGAGAATCGCTTTCAATGGGAATTATCTTAAAAACTTCAGAGCCGAATTCAACAACAATGACGAGAATCTCACGGGAAGTGCCATAGCGGACATCATACACCTCGGAAACTTTGCTTCGCTCGAGAACAGCATTTTGAAAATGTATGCAGACAACAATCGTCTCGGCGTGGGATTCCAATATGACAACAATGGCGAACTGGACAACAGGGGTGAGATATACGCGCTCGGGGAGATTTCGCGTGACGAAGATGATGATCTCAGGCTCGGCATACGCCTGCTTCCGTCCACAATACACCTCAACTCAAGGCGGTGGAGCATACATGAGTCGGAATTCATAGTCACCGGAGATGGAGTTGAGGTAGAATCATTTGAACTTAATAGCGATGAACAGCGCATGTCGGCCTATGGCAAGATCTCCAAATCCGCGGCTGACACGCTGTCAATGGAGCTTGACCGCTTCGACATAGGGATTGTGAATTCGCTGATGACCCCAAATCCTAGGCTTCAGGGCAAGCTTACGGGGATGGCAATGCTCGTCTCCCCTATTGAAAACAAGAGCATCCTCCTCGATGTTGTCTGTGATTCCACCTACATAGATAATGAAAAAATAGGCATTCTTGCCGCGAAGTGTGAATGGGATCGCACGTTCAATCAGTTTAATATAAGCGCTAGCAACGACATAGATGGGGAAAGCACCCTTGTAGCCAGAGCCAAATATACACCATCAAGTCGCGGTCTGGAGGCCGAACTCACTCTCGATGGTCTGAACATAAGCTATGCTCGCCCATTCGTGGCCGAAATCTTCAACAGGTTTGAAGGAGAACTTTCCGGACACATTTCTCTCGATGGACCGATCACATCACCGGAAATTAGTTCAGAAGATGTCAGAATCGACAATGGGGTGCTCAGCATAGCGTTCACGAATGTCCCCTATCAGGTCAGCGGACCTGTGCGCATTGACAACGAGGGGGCACATTTCGACAACATAACTGCGACTGACAAGTTTGGCTCTACCGGAAATATAAACGGGGCTATAACATTCGGAAACTTTGAGAATCCCGGTCTTGACCTGAACGTGAGCGTCAAGGATCTGGAGTGCCTTGACACGACTCCGAGCCAGAGTCCTTATTTTTACGGACATCTCTTCGCGAGCGGCAACGTGAGAATCAGCGGCCCATTCAGCGGGATTTTGCTTGACATTGACGCGGTTACGGAAAAGACGGGCAATCTGCACATCCCTATTCCGAACACTAGCGTCGCTGGGGCGACAGACTTGCTCAGGTTCAAGGAAGAGGAAAGGATTATCCAGGTCGACCCGTATGAAGAGATGATGAACAAACTGAAGAAAGATAGCGAGAAAGCAGGGGACTTCAGTCTTGATCTTAAGGTCGGAGCAACGCCGGGAGTGACGACATTCGTGGAAATTGACAGGGAGAGTGGTAACATGCTGTCAGCCAATGGCAGCGGGCAGATTGAGCTTAAGATGAAAGGCGATGACTTCAGTATAAACGGTAACTACAGCATCAGCGGAGGAAACTACAAGTTTGTGGCTTTGGGACTTGCCTCGCGCGACTTTCAGATTAAGGAGGGCAGTTCCATCCGATTCAATGGAGACATCATGGAGAGCAACCTGAACATTGATGCGGTATACAAAACAAAGGCATCGCTGTCAACTCTGATCGCGGACACGACATCTGTAGGCACCAGGAGAACAGTGGAGTGCGGCATCAACATCTCGGACAAACTGAAGAATCCGCGCCTCGGATTTTCGATTAATGTCCCAGACATAGATCCGACCGTAAAGTCCAAGGTGGAGAGTGCATTGAGCACGGATGACAAGATTCAGAAACAGTTTCTGTCTCTCATTATCTCCAACAGTTTCCTCCCGGACGAACAATCCGGCATCGTAAACAGTTCCACGTTGCTCTATTCGAATGTCTCGGAAGTGATGGCAAATCAGTTGAACAATATACTCCAGAAACTCGACATACCGATAGACCTCGGGCTGAACTATCAGCCCAACTCGAAGGGTAACGATGTGTTTGACGTGGCAGTCTCCACCCAATTGTTCAACAACCGCGTGGTAGTGAACGGCAACATCGGCAATAGGCAGTACAAGTCGAGCGGAACGAACACCGATGTGGTGGGCGACATCGACATTGAAATCAAGCTGAACCGCTCGGGGACCCTGCGTCTGAACCTGTTCTCGCATTCGGCCGACCAGTACACGAACTATCTTGACAACTTGCAGCGTAACGGCATCGGCATGGGCTATCAACTCGAATTCAACGGGATAAAAGACGAAGACCAGAAGGAATTGACCAGGCTGAAAGTGGAGGCACGGGACACGCTGAAGGCACATAAAACCCGGAAGACGAAGCTGACAAGGGAGGGAAAAAAGGCACGGAGAAAAGAATAAAATCCTCAGACGTGAAAGATTTTAAGTATATGAAAGAAATAGAACACAAACTTTACTTAGTGCCGTCACCACTCGGGGAATATAAACCGGAGAGGGTGATTCCCGCTCCGGTGCTGGAACAGCTCGGAAGCGTGGGCATCTACGTTGTCGAGGAGCTGCGGACGGTGAGGCGCTACTTGTCAAAGGCCGGCCTGCGTGGCAAGATTGATTCTCTGGAGTTCCACGAGCTGAACGAGCACACGGATGCCGCCACGGTAGAGTCCTACTTGGAACTGTTCCGGCGCGGCGATGTGGCGCTCATCTCGGAGGCCGGGCTCCCTGCGGTCGCCGACCCCGGTGCTCAGTTGGTTGCCCTCTGCCAGAGTCACGGGATTCAGGTTGTGCCGTTCGTCGGGCCGTCCTCTCTGATGCTGGCACTGATGGCCTCAGGACTGAACGGACAGGCGTTCGAGTTCAGCGGCTATCTTCCGGCAAAGACGGCGGAGCGCAGTACAGCATTGAAATCGATAGAAAAAAATGTCTCCGCGACCTGCAAAAGCCACATTTTCATCGAGACGCCCTACCGCAACGACGCGATGCTTTCCGACATCTGCACGGTGTGCGAGGACAGCACGCTCGTCTGCATCGCGGCGGACATAACGACCTCGGACGAGTTCATCAGAACCCTTCCGGTCCGGGAATGGCGGCATAAGGTCAGCAGCGGCTTCAAAATCGGAAAGCGCCCGTGCGTATATATAATAGGTGTGGCCCCGGAATGTGGTGCGGCGGAAAAGTTGGTGCGAAAGATCGATGACTACCGCTCCGTAACAAGCCGGAATGGAGGGCCATCACACAGAATTGATAAACATAGAAAATAATAAAGACATGACAAGCTTACTTGAACTTGAGGGGATGGAATTCCACTCGAACCACGGATGTTACGAAGATGAAAAGAAACACGGCAACCGCTTTGTCGTTGACTTCATGGCCGAGATCGACGTCGACAAGGCCGCAAGGACCGACAATCTAGCGGACACGGTGGATCTTGCTGAAATATACGCGATTGCGGCAAAGGAGATGGCCACGCCGTCGAATCTGGTTGAAAATGTCGCCGCACGAATCGTCCGTAATGTCGAAAAAAGATACCCCCACCTCGGACATTTCTCAATCCGCGTGTCGAAGCAGAATCCGCCGATGAAGGGCGGCAATGCCGAATGGAGTCGAATCACCATGGACGGAGGAAGCGAATGCTGATAAAGAAAATATCGTTTATTACTCTCGGGTG
>DJSA01000111.1:3601-18432 GCA_002438905.1 Bacteroidales bacterium UBA6346 | reverse complement strand
CGAGTATAGATTTCTTTTGGAAGAAGGAGTGTACTAGACGTACACGACTGCTGAGAAAAGGACTCTTTTCGATAAGTGAGAGCAAAGCCAAGCTTGCTTGGGTTATTATTTTTTAAAGGTTTCTTGAAGCCTCAGCATATGTGCGGACGGCATCCACAGCTGAAAATTTTCCCAAAAATCGCAACCATTACTTGCTGACAGCAACAATCTGTTGCTGTTTTCGTATGGTTTTCTGTTATAATTTTGCCGCCCATAAGCTTATTGGCCGGTATGGTGGATAACAGTTCAATAAAAAAGAACATATATCGTTTCAGAAAAGCCAAAGGTTTAACGCAGGAAGAGATGGCTAGCCGGATAGGCACATCGGTCACGCACTATAGGAACATAGAGTCCGGAAAGACTTGGCTCATAAGTCCGGTTGTCGGAAAAATAGCGGATGTTCTTGGAATCGGAGAGGATGCCATTCTGACAGGAAACGGGAAGTTCCTTTATGGTGGAATCCTCGAAGACGAGCCAAGTCCCTACTCTTGCCGCGGCAACGACATGGGCGGGAAAATCGCACAGCTCCAGTCCGAATTGTCCGTACGCATGGAAAGGGAGGCCGGACTCAAGGCAAGGATAGATGAAATGAACCGGTATATCGGAGACCTGCGTTCAACCATAGAGATATTGAAAAGGGCCAAGGGATTT
This sequence comes from Bacteroidales bacterium UBA6346, assembly GCA_002438905.1. Classification (GTDB taxonomy): domain Bacteria; phylum Bacteroidota; class Bacteroidia; order Bacteroidales; family UBA932; genus Cryptobacteroides. Next base: position 17,742 of record DJSA01000111.1, on the reverse strand, counting down.
GAGAATCCTGAGAAAATTTGAAATCGCCTTGGCCCTAGCAACAGACCGGAATTCCGGACTGAAGACCGCTTGCTGAAAAAAAATCATGTCGATGGGAACAAATCCTCATCGTATGGGGCTGCGTTGCCTATTTCATTTTCCATCAACGGCAGTCTGAGCGCCCGCCTGATGAAGACACACAGAAAAGCGCGGACGTCCTCTGCATGAAGGTAACTCGCGGCTCTGGACGGCCTTGTTGCACCTGCAAGCAGCGAAACAGTCCGCGCAATATTGCGTGAACCATCGCTACTTGTCTCTGTGCAACTTCTGAATTGTCCAGATTCCGAGTTACAGAAACAAGAACTTTGTTCATATTTTTCAAATGTCTCCAGCACAACGGCACCACACCGGATTTAGCGCAGGCAGACAAAGCAATACAATTTCAGGCTATGGTGAAATCTATTCTTTCACATCAGCCTTCGCATCGATGGTAGCATCCGTGGAGGCAGTATCCGTGGAGGCAGTATCCGTGGAGGCAGTATCCGTATCAAGGGTCAGGTCCGCTATGCCGCGCCGCTGCTTCTTAAGATCGAAGAAGCCAATCACGGAAATGAGGAACGAGCCTGCGAAATCAAGCATAAGGTCATCCATTGTGTCTCTTAGTGCCTCATGCCCCTCAAGCGGAACTGCATTGTCAAAAGTTCCCGGAGTTGTCAGATACTGTTGCGAGTTCAGCCCGAACAAGCCATCGGTAATGAACTCGATAATTTCCCAAATGGCACCGACTGCCAGCGCGAAACATATCACCCACAAAGAGACAAACACTGGAGAAAACTTGAGCTTATTGCCTTCCACGCTGTTGAATGTGTTGATTATGGCATAGCCAAGGATTCCCAGAAGGACTCCCGACATCCCGTGCTCAAGTGAATCCCACCAGCCGAACTTGCCGTAAAAATCTGCTACATCTCCAAGAATCAGACAGCAGAAACAAAAGGCCACAAAAATAACCTCCATCAAATGTGGAATCTTTATGTGTATGATTCTGTGCACGATGCTGGGGACGAAGGTCAGGAACATCATAAGTGCGACCTCGAAAGTCTGGAATGCGAGCCGGCTCTGGGTCGCATCGTCATCAACTATACATATTGAAGCTATTCCCCCGACAAACAACACAGCGCAGAGCGACAATATGACAATAGAGAATTTCGATAGTTTTTCAAAAGACATATAAATCGTTTTTACGACAGTTTCGCCCACGAAGTTAATTCAAATATTTCAAAACGCAAAAACAGGAGACGGCATCGGCTTCGGGAGCGGGGTTAAGAGAGCCCGTTCAACACAAAAGTGACCCGACCGATGATTGGTCGAGCCACTTTATGCAATAAACTATTTCATCAAGACGCCCAACAACCGCAGAGCATCTTTTAGATACCCAGACTAAAGTTCTGATAGGTCTGTCTCCTGCACCGCCACAACTGGGGAAACCAGAATTTCCTGGAAATCCTTCTGACCGGTTCCGGCCGGAATCGCGTGGCCGCAGATGACATTCTCCTTAAGACCCTCAAGGTGGTCCACACGTCCGCGGATTGCCGCCTCGCTGAGCACCTTGGTAGTCTCCTGGAAGGATGCCGCAGAGATGAAGCTATTTGTCTTCAACGCAGCGCGCGTAATACCCTGAAGTACCTGACTAGCAGTCGCAGGCCTTGCCTCGCGGACAATCACAGGCTTGAGACCCTGCCTCTCGAGAGATGAGTTTTCACCGCGGAGCTCGCGCGCCGTGATGATCTGTCCGGCCTCAAAACGCTGTGAATCACCGGCCTCCACGACATAGAACTTACCATAGATGCTGTCATTGGTATCCATGAACGTCCACTTGTCAACAAGCTCTTCCTGAAGGAACTCCGTATCGCCCGGATTGTCGATCTGAACCTTACGCATCATCTGGCGGACAATAATCTCAAAGTGCTTATCGTTGATCTTCACACCCTGCAGACGATAAACCTCCTGAATCTCGTTCACGATGTATTCCTGAACCTTGATAGGGCCGAGGATGCGGAGAAGATCAGTAGGAGATACGGCTCCGTCCGAAAGTCTCATACCGGCCTTGACATAATCGTTCTCCTGAACCATAATCTGTTTGGTAAGAGGAACGAGGTAGTGTTTCTCGACTCCGGATTTGTTGCGGACAATGATTTCGCGGTTACCCCTCTTGATCTTGCCCATGAGGACCTCACCATTAATCTCAGAAACGATTGCAGGATTTGACGGGTTACGCGCCTCGAACAGCTCCGTGACACGAGGAAGACCTCCTGTGATGTCGTTTGCCTTTCCAATTGCACGTGGGATCTTGATGATTATTTCTCCCACCTTGACCTTGTCGCCCTCGTTCACCATGACGTGAGCGCCTACAGGCAAGTTGTACTGCTTCTTGATCTCGTTATTCTCGTCAACGATAAGAATACTAGGGTTCTTGGTCTTGTCACGTCCTTCGATTATGACCTTGTCTCGGTTGAGGGAGTATTCGTCAGCGGCTTCCTCACGGAAATTCTCACCCTCGACCATACCATCGAAACGTGCTATACCATCAGTTTCAATGATGGTAATCGCATTGTACGCATCCCATTCGCAAATGAGATCGCCTTTCTGGACAATATCCCCTTCCTTTTTGTAGAGGACTGAGCCATAAGGCACATCGTACTGAGAGAAAGTGATTCCGGTATTTTCATCAATGATGCGGAGTTCGGTGGTACGGCTGACAACAACCGTCTGCTTAGTTCCATCGTCAAGAACGCGTTCAATGGTCCTAAGCTCCTCAAACTCAAGTTTTCCGTTATATTTCGATGTAATGGAACTGTCCGCAGCCGCACTTGACGCAGTACCTCCGACGTGGAATGTACGGAGCGTAAGCTGCGTGCCCGGCTCACCGATTGACTGCGCAGCGATGACACCGACAACCTCGCCCTTTTCAACCATACGTCCTGACGCGAGGTTACGTCCGTAACACTTGGCACATACGCCCTTACGGGATTCGCAAGTGAGTACTGAACGGATTTCGACCTGCTCGATAGGCAGAGACTCTATCAGATTCGCGAGATCCTCAGTAATCTGTTCTCCCGCAGAAACTATAAGTTCGCCTGTAAGCGGATTGAATATGTCGTGCACAGACGTACGACCAAGTATCCTTTCTCCAAGAGACTCGACAACTTCGTCCTTACTCTTGATCGCCGTGGCAACAAGTCCCCTGAGCGTGCCGCAGTCCTCCTCGTTGATGATGACATCGTGTGAAACGTCCACAAGACGACGGGTAAGATAACCCGCATCAGCGGTCTTCAAGGCGGTGTCGGCAAGACCCTTACGGGCACCGTGTGAAGAGATGAAGTACTCGAGCACGGACATTCCCTCCTTAAGGTTGGTAGTGACAGGGTTCTCGATGATCTCCGCACTTGCAGCACCGGACTTCTGAGGCTTTGCCATCAGTCCACGCATACCGCAAAGCTGCTTAATCTGCTGTGTTGAACCACGGGCGCCGGAGTCAAGCATCATGAACACCGGATTGAATCCCTGTTGGTCAGCGGAAATCTGCTGCTCGACGATCTTGGTAATCTTGTTGTCGACACCGGACCAAAGGTCGATGACCTTGTTATAACGCTCGTTATTGGTAATGAAGCCCATCTGGAAGTTGGCCTTGATCTCATCCACCTTCTTGTACGCGTCCTCAATCAGTTGAGTCTTTTCCTTAGGAATGATCACGTCACCGAGGTTGAATGACAGGCCTCCCTCGAATGCCTTGCGGTAGCCGAGGTTCTTGATGTCATCGAGGAACTGTGCAGTCCTTGAGACTCCTGTGTTCTTGATGACGACTGAAATAATCTTTCTGAGCGACTTCTTTCCAAGAATCTCATTCACGTACGGAACCTCCTTCGGAACGAACTGATTGACAATGATACGACCGGCAGAGGTCTCCACCATCTCAGTCCCCTTCGACGGATCCATCTTGTCTTTTGGAAGACGCACAAGAATCTTCGCATGCATGTCAATTGCCTTCTCGTTGAGAGCAATGATGACATCCTCCGGTCCGTAGAACTTCAGACCCTCGCCCTTTGCCCCCGGACGGAGCTTGGTGATATAGTAGAGTCCGAGCACCATGTCCTGAGAAGGCACGGTGATAGGAGTTCCGTTGGCCGGATTAAGGATGTTGTGCGAGCCGAGCATAAGAAGCTGGGCCTCCATGATCGCAGCATTTCCGAGCGGAAGGTGAACTGCCATCTGGTCACCGTCGAAGTCGGCATTGAAGGCTGTACATGCAAGCGGGTGGAGCTGGATTGCCTTTCCCTCGATCATCTTCGGCTGGAATGCCTGAATACCAAGACGGTGCAGCGTAGGAGCACGGTTGAGAAGGACCGGATGTCCCTTCATCACATTTTCGAGGATGTCCCAGATAACCGGATCCTTCCTATCGACAATCTTCTTCGCTGACTTGACTGTCTTGACAATGCCGCGTTCAATCAATTTTCTAATGATGAACGGCTTATAAAGTTCGGCTGCCATATATTTAGGCAAGCCGCACTCATGCATCTTCAATTCCGGTCCGACAACGATGACGGAACGTGCGGAGTAGTCTACACGCTTACCGAGGAGGTTCTGACGGAAACGTCCCTGCTTGCCCTTGAGGCTGTCGGAAAGAGACTTGAGCGCCCTATTGGCCTCACTCTTCACCGCGTTGGACTTCTTCGAGTTGTCAAAGAGGGAGTCAACGGCCTCTTGAAGCATACGCTTCTCGTTGCGGAGGATGACTTCCGGAGCCTTGATCTCGATGAGTCTCTTGAGTCGGTTGTTTCGTATGATAACCCTTCTGTAGAGGTCGTTGAGGTCTGACGTGGCGAAACGGCCGCCGTCAAGCGGAACAAGCGGGCGGAGATCAGGCGGTATGACAGGAATGACTTTGAGAATCATCCATTCAGGACGATTGATTCCCTTTGACTCCTGGAACCACTTGACGATTGAAAGCCTCTTGAGGGCCTCGGCCTTCCTCTGCTGAGATGTCTCGGTGAGCATCTTTGTACGGAGTTCCTTTGCAAGGGCATCAATGTCAATCTCCTTGAGAAGCTCATAGATTGACTCTGCGCCCATCCCAGCCCTGAACTTGTCCGGATCATCATCAGGAAGATTCTGGTTATCCGGATACTGTGCAAGGATGTCGAGATACTCGTCCTCTGAAAGGAGGTCAAGTTTCTGGAGGCCGGTCTTGCCCGGAGCCGTCACGATGTACTTCTCGTAATAGATGACAGCCTCAAGCTTTTTGGCCGCGATTCCGAGAAGAGCCGCAATCTTGTTAGGAGCAGACTTGAAGTACCAGATGTGAGCCACAGGAACGGTGAGCTCGATGTGCCCCATCCTTTCCCTGCGGACTTTCTTCTCTGTCACCTCGACACCGCATCGGTCGCAGACAATTCCGCGGTACTTGATTCTCTTGTACTTGCCGCAGTGGCACTCGTAGTCCTTGGTAGGGCCGAAAATCTTCTCGCAAAAAAGACCGTCCCGCTCCGGCTTGTAGGTTCGGTAGTTAACCGTCTCCGGCTTCAGAACCTCTCCTGAAGATCTTTCCTTGATGTCTTCAGGAGAAGCGAGAGCGATGCTGATTTTTTCGAAATTGCTTTTAACCTTGTTATCTTTATTAAAAGTCGGCATATTTCTAAAATTTCAAATTATCCGTAATTAATCCAACGTAACCTTGAGACCAAGACCGCGGAGTTCGTGAAGGAGGACGTTAAGTGACTCCGGAATGCCCGGTGTCGGCATAAGGTCGCCCTTGACTATCGCCTCGTAGGTCTTTGAACGTCCGGTAACGTCATCGGACTTGACTGTAAGAATCTCCTGGAGAACGTTTGCCGCACCGAATGCCTCAAGTGCCCAGACCTCCATCTCTCCGAAACGCTGTCCACCGAACTGCGCCTTACCTCCGAGAGGCTGCTGGGTTATGAGGGAGTAAGGACCGATTGATCTTGCGTGCATCTTGTCGTCAACCATATGACCCAACTTGATCATGTAGATGACTCCGACAGTTGCCGGCTGGTCGAACCAGTCTCCGGTGCCGCCGTCACGAAGGTAAGTCTTTCCGTAACGCGGAAGCCCTGCCTTGTCAGTGTAGGCGCAGATATCATCGAGCGATGCTCCATCAAAGATCGGAGTCGCAAACTTGAGCCCGAGTTCTTCCCCAGCCCAACCGAGAACGGTCTCGTAAATCTGGCCGAGGTTCATTCGGGAAGGCACACCGAGAGGGTTGAGGACAATGTCCACCGGAGTACCATCCGCAAGGAACGGCATGTCCTCGTCACGAACAACCTTAGCCACGATACCCTTATTACCATGACGTCCCGCCATCTTGTCTCCCACTCTGATCTTCCTCTTTCTCGCAACATACACCTTAGCCACCTGGAGGACACCATTAGCGAGCTCGTCACCGACCTTAATCTTGTCGATTTCGCGCTTCTCGCGGGCTACTTCCTCCTTATAGGCTATGCAGTAGTTGTTTATGAGTTCCTTCACGAGAAGGTTCGTGTTCTTGTCCGATGTCCATTTGCTTGTGTTGATGTTCTCATAGTCGAGGTCGCGGAGAACGGAAGCCTTGATTGTCTCGCCCTTAGGTATGATCTCAACACCATAAAGATCACTGATTCCAGCGCTCTTCTTCCCGTCAACGAGAACGATGAGCTTGTCCATAAACCTTGCCCTGAGAGCCTCGGCTTTCACATTGAACTCCTCTTCAACTTTCTCGATGCGAACCTTCATGTCGGCCTTTGCCTGACGTTTGTTGGCACCGGCCTCCTTGCCTGCCTTAGAGTAAAGTGCAGTCTTGATGATGGTACCATCAAGAGAAGGGTTCGCCTTGAGGGACGCGTCCTTCACGTCCCCGGCCTTGTCACCGAAGATGGCACGAAGGAGCTTCTCCTCAGGAGAAGGATCGCTCTCACCCTTAGGGGTAATTTTACCTATCATGATGTCACCCGGTTCGATATGCGCGCCGACACGGATGATACCATTCTCATCGAGATTCTTCGTGGCGTCCTCGCTGACGTTCGGAATATCGGATGTAAGTTCCTCCATACCTCGCTTGGTATCGCGAACCTCAGTAAGATACTCCTCCACATGAATTGAGGTGAGGACATCCCAGCGTATCATGCGTTCAGAAAGCACGATTGCGTCCTCGTAGTTGTAACCCTTCCAAGGCATGAACGCAACTTTGAGGTTACGCCCAAGGGCGAGTTCACCATCCTGGGTCGCATATCCTTCGGTAAGTACCTGCCCTTTCTCAACCTTGTCCCCCTTGCGAACAATAGGCTTGAGAAGAATCGTCGTGCTCTGGTTTGTCCTCCTATATATAGGAAGTTGATATACGGTAATGTCATCGGTGAAGCTTACGAATTTCTCGTCGTCGGTGCGGTCATACTTGACGTGGATTTCCTTAGCGTCAACATAGACAACCTCGCCGCTGCGCTCAGCCATGACCTGAGTCCTTGAATCGAGGCAGACCCTTTCCTCAAGACCGGTTCCCACAATAGGGGACTCCGGACTGAGAAGCGGAACCGCCTGTCTCATCATGTTCGCGCCCATCAGCGCACGGTGTGCATCATCGTGCTCAAGGAACGGAATCAGAGAAGCCGCAACAGAGGCAATCTGGTTAGGAGCCACATCCATATAGTTGACCTCCTCCTTGGTAACAACCGGGAAGTCAGCGCCATAACGGCATAGGATTCTGTCTTCGAGAATGTTACCATCGTCATCCATCTTCACGTTGGCGAGTGACACCATCTGGTTCTCCTCCTCTTCGGCACTCATGTACTGCCATCCGCCGCTGCTCAGATCGACCTTGCCGTTCTCGACTTTGCGGTACGGAGTCTCGATGAATCCGAGATTGTTGATGCGGGCATAGACGCAAAGAGACGAAATAAGACCGATGTTCGGACCTTCAGGAGTCTCGATAGGGCAAAGACGCCCGTAGTGCGTGTAATGGACGTCACGAACCTCGAATCCTGCTCTGTCACGGGAAAGACCTCCGGGACCGAGTGCGGAAAGACGACGCTTGTGGGTCATTTCCGAAAGCGGGTTGGTCTGGTCCATGAACTGCGACAGCTGGCTTGTGCCGAAGAATGAATTGATTACGGAAGAGAGAGTCTTCGCGTTGATCAAGTCAGTCGGGGCGAACTGCTCGCTGTCCCTAACATTCATCCTCTCGCGTATGGTGCGGGCCATTCTTGAAAGCCCGACGTTGAACTGGTTGGCAAGTTGCTCTCCCACAGTCCTGACACGGCGGTTGCTCAAATGGTCGATGTCATCCACCGCCGCCTTGGCGTTAATGAGCTGGATGAGATATTTGATGATCTCTATGATGTCCGTGTTCGTAAGAACGCGAATGTTATCATCAATTGTGAGATTGAGTTTCTTGTTGAGACGATATCTTCCGACATCACCGAGATCATACCTCTTGTCGGAGAAAAACAACTTGTCTATAACGTCCCTTGCCGTAGCCTCATCAGGCGGTTCCGAGTTGCGGAGCTGCTTGTAGATGTAGGTAACAGCCTCAGTTTCCGTATTGGTAGGGTCTTTCTGGAGCGTGTTGTAGATGATGGCGTAATCATTGACGTTCGCGTCTTCTTTCTGAAGGAGAATGGTCTTCACGTCGGTCTCCGCCAATTTCGCGATTGTCTCCGGCCCGAGAATCTCACCTCGTTCAACTATGGCAGTGGTTCTCTCGACAGGAATCACCTCACCGGTATCCTCGTCAACGAAGTCCTCAATCCAGGTCTTCAGCACCTTCGCGGCGAGTTTCCTGCCCTGGAACTTCTCAAGGTTCTCCGGAGTGACCTCTATTTCATCTGCAAGACCGAAGATGTCGATGATATCCTTGTCACTGTTGAATCCGATCGCACGGAGGAGAGTGGTGACAGGGAGCTTTTTCTTCCGGTCTATATAGGCATACATAACATTGTTGATGTCAGTCGCGAACTCTATCCATGATCCCTTGAAAGGGATGATTCTGGCAGAATAGAGTTTTGTGCCGTTGGCGTGGATGCTGGATCCGAAGAATACGCCCGGCGAGCGGTGGAGCTGTGACACGATGATTCGCTCCGAGCCGTTGATGATGAACGTTCCACCCGGCGTCATATAAGGAATGTTGCCGAGGTACACGTCCTGGACCTTGGTGTCAAAGTCCTCGTGCTCAGGATCACTGCATGAAAGGCGGAGTTTTGCCTTCAGAGGAACGCTGTAAGTCTGTCCTCTCTCCAGACACTCTTCGATCGAATACTGCGGCGGATCAATGAAATAGTCAATAAACTCGAGCTTATAGTTGTTGCGCGTGTCTTCGATCGGAAAAATCTCCTGAAACACCTGATAGAGACCTTCATTCTTCCTATTCTCAGGGGTTGTTTCGAGCTGAAAGAAATCCCGGAAGGACTTCAACTGCACCTCCAGAAGGTCAGGGTATTCAAGAAGAATCTTTGATGTTGCGAAGGAAATTCGCTGATTTTTAGTCTTTTGTGACATCTTCTGCCCTTATGTTATTATTTAAGACATAAATACGACAAAAAGGTTTAGGGCCTACTTCGGACCCTAAACCTGAGATTGTTCCCCTTCGGGGAAGCGGGCGAAGTTATTTAACCTCAACTTCAGCACCTGCCTCTTCGAGGGCAGCCTTCAGTTCCTCAGCCTCTGCCTTGGAAGCCTTTTCCTTAATTGCTGTAGGAGCCTTGTCTACAAGTTCCTTAGCTTCCTTAAGTCCAAGACCTGTCTTCTCGCGAACGACCTTGATTACGTTAAGCTTAGCCTGACCTGCGCTCTTGAGAACGACATCGAACTCAGTCTGCTCAGCCGCTGCGGCCTCGCCTGCTGCTGCAGGACCTGCTGCCACTGCAACTGCAGCTGCTGCCGGCTCGATACCATACTCTTCCTTAAGAACGTTAGCAAGTTCCTGAACATCTTTCACAGTAAGGTTTACCAACTCTTCTGCGAGTGCTTTAATGTCTGCCATGATTAATTAATATTTAAATTGTTGATAATTATTATTCGTTTGCCTTTTTCTCCTCAATTGCCTTCACGAGGCCTGCGACAGTGCTGCCGGACGCATTCTGCAGAGCAGAAATGACATTGCGTGCAGGTGACTGGAGAAGAGCGATGATGTCTCCGATGAGCTCTTCCTTAGACTTGATGCTGCAAAGCTCATTGAGCTTGTCAGCGCCAAGGAATGCGCATTCTTGTACAAAAGCACCCTTGAGCACCGGCTTTTCCTCACCAGCATCCTGGAACTTCTTGATGAGCTTCGCAGGAGCGTTAGGAGTAGTAGTGAACATGATGGCCGTCGGCCCCTCAAGTGCTGCATGGAGTTCGTGGATATCCTCACCCAGTTCCTCCGTGGCCTTGATGAAAAGGGTGTTCTTCACTACAGAAAGTTTGATACCCTTTTCAAAGCACTCGCGACGGAGTTTGGATGTCTTTTCAGCATTTAGCCCAGAAATGTCCGTAATGTAGAAATTAGGAGTTTCCTTGAGCTGTGCTGAAATTGCCTCAATTACTTCGACTTTCAATTCCTTTCTCATAATTGTAATTCTTTATTCAGCACTGCCGATTGTTTTAACATCAATATGAATACCCGGGCTCATTGTTGAGCAGATGGTAGCCGACTGAAGATAAGTACCCTTCAGCGCAGACGGCTTAAGCTTCAGAATCGCATTGAGCAACTCATTGGCATTGCCGAGAATCTGCTCTGCGGTGAATGAAACCTTTCCGATAGCCGAATGAACGATACCGGTCTTGTCAACCTTGAAGTCAATCTTACCTGCCTTCACTTCCTTAACTGCATTGCCAACCTCCATTGTGACAGTTCCTGTCTTAGGGTTAGGCATGAGACCTCTCGGACCCAAGATACGACCGATTATACCGACCTTCGCCATGACAGAAGGCGTACAGATGATGACGTCAACGTCCGTCCATCCACCCTTGATCTTGTCGATATACTCATCAAGACCTACATAGTCAGCACCAGCCTCCTTAGCCTCGTTCTCCTTGTCAGGAGTGCAAAGGACAAGCACACGCTTCGTCTTACCGGTTCCATAAGGAAGAGTGACGACACCGCGAACCATCTGGTTTGCCTTGCGCGGGTCAACACCAAGTTTTACGTGAAGTTCAACTGAGGCGTCAAATTTTGTAAAAGTCACATCTTTCACAAGTTCACAAGCCTCGGCAAGCTTATACATTTTGGCCGAATCAACTTTGGCCGTAACCACTTTCTGGTTCTTTGTAAGTTTACTCATAGCGTGCGAAATTATTTGACTCCGGCAGGCTTCTCACCGCCTTCAACCTTAATACCCATACTTCTCGCAGTACCTGCGACCATTGACATTGCGGAATCAATCGTGAAGCAGTTAAGATCCGGCATCTTTGTCTCAGCGATGGTCTTCACCTGATCCCAAGTGATGGTTGCGACCTTCTTTCTATTCGGCTCCGCAGATGCAGTCTGAATCTTTGCAGCTTCCTTGAGCTGAATTGCAACAGGCGGCTGCTTCACCTCGAAGGTGAAAGACTTGTCATTGTAGACAGTGATGACGACCGGAAGAATCTTACCGGCACTTTCCTGCGTGCGAGCATTGAACTGCTTGCAGAAATCCATGATGTTCAGACCTTTCGAACCGAGTGCCGGTCCTACTGGAGGTGAAGGATTTGCTGCAGCGGCCTTGATCTGGAGTTTGATAAATCCAGTAATTTCTTTTGCCATAATTAATGATTATTCTTTAGTTACTTGGGTAAAATTGAGTTCGAGCAGAGTCTTTCTGCCAAAAATCATAACCACAACCTTGAGTTTGCTCCTGTCCTCGACTATCTCCTCGACAGTACCATCGAAACCGCTGAAAGGACCATCGGTAATCTTTACCGCATCACCGACCGCATAATCGACAACAGTCTCGGCCTCGCTTCCAGCCTTTTCATCCTGCTCCCCGAGAAGCCTACGCACCTCATCATCACGAAGAGGAATTGGAAGACGCTCCTCCTGGACCTTCGAGCCATCCCGTTTTATTTCCCTCTTTTCCGTCAAGAATCCGGACATATGGGGAACATCATTGCGGATAATGTACTGAAGTTCCGGAACAAGCTCCGCCTCAATGAGAACATAGCCCGGAAAATAAAGCCTCTCCGTGCAAACCCTCTTGCCGTTGCGGATTTGGTACACCTTTTCAGTCGGAACAAGAACTTGGTTGACGAAGTCCTTCAGCCCGAAGCGCTCGATTTCCTTCTCGAGGTACTCCTTGGCTTTCTTCTCCTTCCCACCAGCAGTTCTGAGGACATACCACTTCTTTGAATTTTCACTCATGACGAAACGAAAATTAAAGGGTGTATATTGCCTTCATCAGATACTGGAAAACGGTATCCATAGCCAAAATGACAATGGCAAAGATCACAGACGCCACCATCACGAGAATGGCAGAACTCTGCAACTTGTCCCACGTCGGCCAGGAAACCTTCTTGGTCAGCTCATAGTACGACTCTTTGATGTAGTTAATGAATTTTTTCATCTTTACCTTTAATGGGTGCTGCCGGTTGGAAGCTGATGACGGCACCTGTTAAACTTTACCAAATCGTAACCTTTGATATTTGCAGGGGAAGCAGGATTCGAACCCACATCGACGGTTTTGGAGACCGCTGAACTACCCTTGTTCTATTCCCCTAGGAAAAGATGGGTGTCACATCAGAGTGACGCCCATCTCATAAACGTATTAGTCAAGAATCTTCGTAATCTGACCTGCACCGACTGTACGTCCACCCTCGCGGATTGCGAAACGGAGACCTACATTGATTGCTACAGGGTAGATAAGATCAACGTTGATTGTGACGTTATCTCCAGGCATTACAACCTCTACGCCGTCTGGAAGAGTGATCTCTCCGGTGATATCAAGCGTACGGAGGAAGAACTGAGGACGATAGTGATTGTGGAACGGAGTGTGACGACCACCCTCGTCTTTCTTAAGAACGTAAATCTCAGCCTGGAACTTCTCGTGAGGATGAATTGTACCCGGCTTTGCAAGTACCTGACCTCTCTTGATTTCCTTCTTGTCGATACCACGGAGGAGAAGACCTACGTTGTCACCGGCCTCACCCTCATCGAGGATCTTGCGGAACATCTCGACACCTGTGATGACAGTCTTCTTTGGCTCTTCGCCGAGTCCGACGATCTCAACCTCGTCACCGGTGTGAACGACACCTGTCTCGATACGGCCTGTAGCCACAGTACCACGACCAGTGATTGAGAAGATGTCCTCGATAGGCATAAGGAAAGGCTTCTCGTTGTCACGTGGAGGGATAGGAATATAGGAGTCAACAGCGTCCATAAGTTCCATGATCTTCTCCTCGTACTTCGGATCACCATTAAGAGCACCGAGTGCAGAACCACGGATAACAGGAGCGTTGTCACCGTCGAAGCCGTAGAATGAGAGAAGGTCACGAATTTCCATCTCCACGAGGTCGAGCATCTCAGGGTCGTCGACAAGGTCAACCTTGTTCATGAAAACGACAATCTTAGGGACATTCACCTGACGTGCGAGAAGGATGTGCTCACGAGTCTGAGGCATAGGACCATCAGTTGCAGCAACAACGAGGATTGCGCCGTCCATCTGTGCTGCACCTGTAACCATGTTCTTCACATAGTCAGCGTGGCCCGGGCAGTCAACGTGCGCATAGTGGCGAGTTGCTGTCTGGTACTCAACGTGAGCGGTGTTAATTGTGATACCACGCTCCTTCTCCTCCGGTGCATTGTCAATGGAGTCAAATGAGCGAAGCTCTGAAAGACCTTTCTTTGCGAGGACAGTCGTGATAGCCGCCGTCAAAGTGGTCTTACCGTGGTCAACATGGCCGATCGTACCAATGTTAACGTGGGGTTTGTCTCTTTTAAAGGTTTCTTTAGCCATACTTGTATGTTTTTAAAAGTATTATCAATAATATACACAAAAAAAGCAGAGCCGGTGGAGAGAATTGAACTCTCGACCTCTTCCTTACCAAGGAAGCGCTCTACCCCTGAGCTACACTGGCGTAGTTTTGAGCGGAAGACGAGGTTCGAACCCGCGACCCTTAGCTTGGAAGGCTAATGCTCTACCAACTGAGCTACTTCCGCTTTTAAC
>DJSA01000111.1:293-3561 GCA_002438905.1 Bacteroidales bacterium UBA6346 | reverse complement strand
GTGGGAGAAGATGGATTCGAACCACCGAAGGTGTAAACCAGCAGATTTACAGTCTGCCCCATTTGGCCACTCTGGTATTCTCCCGTTTTGAGCCGATGGAGGGAGTCGAACCCACGACCCCGAGATTACAAATCACGTGCTCTAGCCAACTGAGCTACATCGGCAAAAGGCCTATTTCCCGAAAAGGGATTGCAAAGATAGGCATTATTTCTTATTCTCCAAAACTTTTTAACCTTTTTCCTGCGAATTACCGATTTTCGCAGCCTCATCAAGCAGCACGTCCAGAATTCGTCTAGGCGTCAAACCGCATTGTTCACGCTGTTCGGATTGGGTTGCCTGTCCCACAAATACATCCGGGATGCCGATGCCTATAACTTTCACTCCGGGGTTAAACTCCGCAATATATTCTGACACCGCGCCATGCAGGCCTCCGGACAAACAACCTTCCTCGATTGTAACAATGGTGCGATGCCCCACACAGGCATTACGGAGAAGTTCCAAGTCAAGCGGTTTCACATACCTTATATTATAGAGAGACGGCTTCCAACCTTTTTCCTCAAAGAATCCGGATATCGCCTCCTTTGCCCTCCATACCGATGGGCCGGCAGCGATCACGGCAATTTCACGCCCCGAGATGACACGCTGCCCGCGCCCTGGCAGCAACAATTCATATTCAGACGTCTTCCATGGGGCATTCTCACCGCATCCACGCGGATAGCGGATTATGAACGGTCCACCATTATGGAGAGATGCAGAGTACATCATATTCTTCAATTCCACTTCGTCCGCAGGAACGGCAATCACGGCATTCGGCACGCAACGATAGGCAGCAATGTCGTAGCATCCGTGGTGCGTCGCCCCGTCCTCTCCGACAAGCCCGGCACGGTCGAGACAGATGACGACAGGCAGGTTCTGAAGCGCCACATCGTGAATAATCTGGTCGTAGGCACGCTGGGAGAAGGAAGAATAGATGTTGCAGAACGGTCGCAGTCCACCCGCCGCGAGACCTGCAGAAAAAGTGACGGCATGTTCTTCAGCGATGCCAACATCAAAGAATCTGTCAGGCATCTTTTGGGCAAGCAGGTTCATCCCGCAACCCGATGCCATCGCCGGCGTGACACCGATAATCTTGGGATTGCTCTCGGCCAAGTTCAGCAGTGTTGCCCCGAACACGTCCTGATAGCGACTCACGCCACTCTTGTCCGAAAGACGTTCACCGGTCTCCGGATCGAAGACACCGGGAGCGTGCCAAATGGTCTGCTGGCGTTCGGCTGGGGCATAGCCCTTGCCCTTCTTCGTTATTACGTGCAGAACCCGCGGTCCTCCGAGACAGCGTATCTTCTGAAGGGTTAAAACCACCTGTTCTATGTCATTGCCGTCTATGGGGCCAAAATACCGGAAACCCAAGGCCTCGAAAATGTCGCCGCCAGAGCCTTTGATTATGGAATGTTTCGCATTTGCCGTCCAGTTCTTGAGAGCATCACGAAGTCCGTTCTCCCCTATCGCGTTCCAGACATGTGTTTTGATGCGGTTGTAGGTGGCATTCGTCGTCAGATGCAGAAGGTGCTCGTGCATGGCCCCGAGGTTGCGGTCAATCGAAAAATTATTGTCGTTGACTATCACGAGCAGATCAGCCTTGCTGGCTCCGGCGTTGTTCAGGCCCTCGTAGGCAAGCCCCCCGGTCAGCGCGCCGTCACCGATGACAGCGACAATCTTATTATCCCGTCCCTCCATGCGCGCGGCCGTGGCAAGTCCGAGAGCGGCGGAAATGGATGTCGACGAATGACCGACCCCGAAAGCATCAAAAGGACTCTCCTCGATGCGCGGGAATCCGCTGATGCCGTCTTTCCGCCGGTTACTGCGGAAAACATCACGACGCCCAGTGAGTATCTTGTGCGCATAAGCCTGGTGCCCGACATCGAAGACTATCTTGTCATCAGGTGTGTCATAGACTTTATGAAGGCCCACGATAAGTTCGACTGCGCCTAAACTTGAGCCGAGATGTCCAGGATTGACGGAACAGCACTCTATCATATAATCCCTTAACTCGGAACAGAGCTGTTCGAGTTGAGGGACAGAAAGAGACTTTATGTCTGCCGGCGAATTTATGCCATCAAGGAGTGACATCTAAGACACTTACTGAATGTTAGGTTCCTGCAGCCTGTAGTGTTTCTTCTTGTCGAGAGCCTTGATTCCGAGAGAGAGCAGGATGGCGCAGACTCCGAGGCCGGTGAAGAATATCGAAAACCAGAAATACCCGTCGGTTGCGCCTTGTATTGCACGTATTGCCTTCGGAACGAATATGAAGCCTATGTTTTGTATGTAGAACGTGAGTGCCATTGCCGTGCCGAGTTGCCTTGCAGGAATAATCTTGGCGACAGAAGGCCACATGGCTGCCGGAAGCAGCGAGAATCCTATTCCGAGACACACCATGAGTATAATCGGAAAGACAGGGCTGGCGTCACCGGGAAGAAGCGCGAAACACAGATGAACCGCAGCTATGATCCCAGCACCGAGAATCATAAGGTCAGCGCCATGGCCTTTTTTGTCATATATGCCGCCGAATATCGGGCTAAGCACGATGCAGCCCATAGGAAGAATCATCGGGAACATCCCAGCAAGGTGCTCGCTCACACCGAACTTGTTCACCATCATTCCAGTAGAGTACTTCAGGAACGGGTTGACCGCAGCATAGAAAAGAAGGCAGAGAAAGGCTATCATCCAGAACGCAGGGTTCTTTATTACCGCAAGCACATCATGAACATTGAACTTCTCTTCATCAGCCCCCTCAGATCCGTCCGAGACCCCTTCCCGGGCAATCTGCCGGTCGAGACGCCGGTCGTAGATGCAGTAAACGAGATAGAGAACAAGTCCGATCATAAGGAGCACGAGCCCCACAAGCACCGCAATGCCGACATTTCCGCCGCAGATTTTCACTACCGCCGGAGTTGCACCATAGGCAAGCCCTGTCCCGAGCCGCGCAAGGGAAAGCTGGAGCCCCATCGCAAGGGCTAACTCATAGCCTACGAACCACTTGGCGATGATTTTCGTCACTGTAATTCCTGCTATCTCAGCGCCGACCCCATATATTCCCATGCCTATCACGGCCGGAAGAACAGGCTTACGCAACTTGTCTCCGAGGAAATTGACCATGCCCATGTCGGATCCTGCCGCGACCTCGGCACGAAGGTCAAAGAATGTCCAAGTCATCATTCCGACCCCTATCACCATGAGTGCTGTGGACATAATGCCCGTGAAGCGAATGCCG
>DJSA01000111.1:0-206 GCA_002438905.1 Bacteroidales bacterium UBA6346 | reverse complement strand
CTGTATTCGCTGTCAAGAATACCGTATGCACCACCTTCGGATATCGGCTGGGTAAGGGTCGTCTCGACCGCAAAAATGTTGTCTGAAGCGACATATGCCGCAAACATCACAAGTGAAACGAGCATCAGTATCATCCATCTCGTTCCCTTATTGTCTCTCAATAATTTTGTCATCTCTTTAATTCGTAAAGGCTGCAAAGTTAATAA